>CAJQRM010000029.1 GCA_905612275.1 uncultured Candidatus Nitrosopumilus sp. | reverse complement strand
TATTTTTTATTTGAATAACAACTCCAAGTTTTAAAAATTGAATCACCTAGATTTTTTATTCCTGATTTTAACAAGTCACTTTTTGATAATCCTTTACGATACGGTGACCAAATTTCAATATTTTTTCGTAATTTTGAATTAATACCATCAATTTCACCTTCATTGAATGCACTTTCTAGTTTTTTTGCAAATTTTGGTCGACAATCAGGGTAATTTGTATCCCCTGTATGTGCACCATATGCAACAAGTGATGCATTAAGTGTAAAAGCCCATGCAGATGCTATTGAAAGAAATACTGCATTTCTAATTGGAACTACAATTGAATATTCAAATTTAGCTGGAATTTTTCTTTTTGAACTTGTTAGAACATTTGAATTTCCATAAAGATTCTTCATAAAATCAATATCAATAATTTTGTGTTCCTTTAATCCAAGTTTTTTTGCAAAAGATTTTGCTGCATTAATTTCCATATTTGCTTTTTGACCATATGAAAATGTGATTCCATATAACTCATATTTTGATTTTAAAAATGAAACTGCACATACAGAATCTATTCCTCCACTAAATACAATTACTGCCTTTTTCATAATCCATCATTTAATTATTTTTTACGTGTATTGCTCCTTTACTTGGTTTACAAATTATTGTCTCACATTCAATATGTGCAGTTTTAAATCCTTTTGACATTGCATTACTAATTTTTTTCAAATCCATTGAATTTTTTGAAAATGCAATCACTGATGGACCTGCACCACTAATTGTTACACCATATGCTCCTGCTTTTATGGCATTTTGCTTTACTTTTTGATAACCTGGAATCATATGTTGTCTTGCAGGTTCCACAATTACATCTTTAATTGAATTTCCAATTAATTTAGGATCTTTTTTCATAAATCCAGCTACTATCGATGATGCATTTGAAATATTTGCCACAACATCTGTTAATTTTACTTTTTTAGGAATTACTCCTCTTGAAACTTTTGTTTTCTTTTTTGGAACTTGTATTTTTGGAACTGCAATACACATTCTTAGATTCATAGGAGGATCTATTGTAATTACATCTAATGGATTTGTTTTAACAATAACAAATCCTCCTAAAACTGATGCTGCAACATTATCATAATGAATTGATCCAGCACTCGCTTTTTCACCAAATCCTGCAAATTCTACTAATGCATTGGGATTTAATTTTAATTTAAATAATTTATCAAATGCTACTGCACTTGCAGCAGCAGATCCAGCACTACTACCCATTCCAAACCCAGCAGGTATCCCTTTTTTTATTTTAATTTCAATACCTTCTTTAATTTTTAATTCTTTTTTCATATTTTTTACAACTAATCCTGCAGTATTATTTTCTGGATTTGTAGGAATATTATCATCTGTAATTATTGTAATACCATTTTTTGTTTTTGTTAATGTAATTTCATCATAAAATGCATCTATTGCAAGTCCAAATGTATCAAATCCAGGACCTAAATTAGCAGTAGATGATGGTGCTTTAACTGTAATTTTTGATGCCAACTATCCTTCTACCTCTTCACCTAAATTAAGAATTCTGCTTAATGCACTTTCAATATTAACAATACCTTCACCAGTTAAATTTGAAATTGGAATCAATCCTTGTGCAAATCCACCAAGATTCAATCCTCGTAAAATACTTGTTGTTAATGTATAGGTTTCACCATCTGTATCTTTAGCTATTGCATTTTCTAATGTATTCAAATTTGTTGACCATTGCAGTATGTCTTTTAATTGTGTATCTATAACATCTGTTTTTGTTATTGCATTTATTGTTGGTAAATTAAGTCGTAATCTAATTGATGTTGCAAGTAATGCAATTGATACAAAATTTGTAGGTGTAGTAATTATTGAACCATCAAAAAGAAAAATACTTGTCTTTTCATCAGATGTAAGATTATCAACAATAAAACGACCACTAGAACGATATGCAAATAATTCAATTTGACCTGGTGTATCAACAATTAGATAATCTGGATTTATGTTATTAACTTCATTTTGTATTTCATCAATTTTTGATGCAATCAAATCATTTGCCATTACTAATGCACCATTTGGTCCAAGACTATATTGTTGCATTATTGAAACATAATCCACATAATCTCTAACATCCACATCACAATTGTATGGCATACTTTCAACACCAGG
>CAJQRM010000028.1 GCA_905612275.1 uncultured Candidatus Nitrosopumilus sp. | reverse complement strand
CAAGAAATACACGTGTTTTTTTATCAAATGTTGGAATTTTTGATAAATACACATTTCTCCAAATTAACCAAGCTAAAAATCCTGAAATATTTACTCCCAAAAATGTTGCAATTCCAGATCTTTTTCCAATAATTGCCATTTGCCCTTTAGAATGATAAACAAATTCTTCTTGTTCAGAATTTTGAATTAATGAAATTAAATTTTTTGCAGCTATTTTTGCTTGGGATTCTGCAATTTGTGCAGTTGGGGAAAATGGTCTTTTTGTTACTGGATCTATAAATAAAGCACAATCACCTATTGCAAATACACCTGGAAATTTTGGAACTTCAAGAAAATTATTAATTATTATTTTTCCTTTTTCAGTTTTGAACATTGATCTTTTAATTGTATTAACTGGAGTAACTCCTGCAGTCCAAATCAAAGTTTTTGTAATAATTGATTCAACTTCAGATTGATCAATAGAATCTTTGGGGGTTTCATCTAATGTTTTTATTGTTACTTCATTCCCATCAAAACTTGTAACAGCTTTTTTTAATTGAATATCAATCCCCCTCTCTATTAATTTCTTTTTTGCAAAGTCTGCTAATTTTTTATTAAATCCAGGTAAAATTTTCCCCATCGCTTCTAATACAATTACTTTAAGATCCTCTTTGTGAATAGTAGGATAATATTTTCGTGCATCTAAAAGTAAATCCATTAATTCCCCTGCAGTTTCTATTCCTGCAAAACCACCACCAACTACAACAAAATTCAAAAAACTTTTTCTAAGAATTGGATTTGTTTCATTTTCTGCTTGTTCAAGCATATCAATTACTCTATTTCTTAACATTACAGCATCGTTGAGTGTTTTCATTGTGTAAGCATTTTTTTCAACATCAGCCATTCCAAAAAAGTTAGTTTCACTACCAAGTGCAATTACTAAAAAATCATAATGAATTGAAATACTTCTTTTATCTCTAGTTCCCCATAATGTGACTAATTTTCCATATGGATCCACATTTTTGATTCTTCCTTCATAGAATTTTGTTTTTTTACAAATTGTTCTAATTGGGAATACTATATGCCTAGTTTCAATCATACCTGAGGCTACTTGCGGTAACATTGGAGTAAATAAAAGAAAATTATCCTCTCCAATCATTACTAATTCAATTCCAGGATCTTTTCCAAATTCTGATTCTAATTGTCTAGCACATTCTACAGCTGCAAAACCACTACCTAAAATTACAATTTTTTTCTTATTTTTGACCAATTATATCTAATCCATTTATTGACTGAATATATGCTATAAGTATAATTTTAAAAAAAATTACTAGTTTTTATGTTCTCATAATATCTGAATGTAAAATCTCATAAGCTCTTGATGAATCTCTTTCATTAAGAATTATTGTAATGTTATCTTGACTGAAAAATGCATTAACTAATTCTACTCCATTTGCATGTAATACTTCTGCAACATATGATACTACGTCTGATTGGTTTTGGGAGCTTGGTATTGAAATTCTAATTTTTGCAAGACCAGTACTGAACATATCTTTTCTTTTTGAAACACTATTGAAAATTTGTCTAATATCTTCCATGTCCTCTGTAAGAAATCTAAATGAATCTGATAATCTAAAAAATTCATAATTATTAGTTACCTTAGAGAATTTATCTAAAATTGACATAGGATCCATTTCATTTGAATCCTTAATAGAAAATTTAACATCCATTATTCCATCTGTTAAAGCTAATCTAGCATTTTTCAAAACTGATTCTTCTTTAATTTCTTCTTTAATTTCAAATGAATCTGCATATCTTTTGATTGCAACGACCACAGTATTGAGATTAACAGAATTTCCTAAAATTTTTTCTATTTCTGGTTGAATTTTTACTGCTAATGCAGTATAATTTATCAAATCCATTTTCATGCAATCATAAATTGAACGATTTCTTGTTATGATTTCCCTTACAACTTCAGGAATAGACATGTTTGATCTCATTAAAATTATTATACTATGTCAGTTATAATAGGATTATGTAATAATATGAATTATCATTCAATATATTTATATAATGTAATATACATTACATATTGTAGATTAATATGACAAGTTTCTTTGATACCGAAATTGATAGAATTTTCAAAAGTATGTCATCTTCATTTTTTGACGTAAATGATGCTTTTGAAGAAGTCAAAGGAAATTCCAATTCTGGCCCACTTTTTTACGGTTATACAATGACTGTTGGTCCAGATGGAAAACCTTCTGTACAGGAATATGGAAACGTAAAACCAGATCGTCCTCATATTTCTGATGCCAGAGAAGCAATTGTTGATACAATTGTAGATGAAAAAGAGAAAGTAGTAAAACTCATAGCTGAAATGCCAGGAGTTGAAAAAACTGATGTTAAAATTTTGTTTGACAAAAATGTTGTAGATATTACTGCAGAACATGGTGAAAAAAAATACCATTGTAAAGTTCCACTACAACATAAAGTTGATGAAAACTCTGGAAAAGCTACCTACAAAAATGGAATCTTACAATTGATTTTCAAACTAGTTGTAGAAAAACAAACTAGCAAAAGAGTGGAGGTTGAATAAACCCCTCATTTTTTTGAGGTAATAATATGGAAAAAATAAGTTTAAAAATTAATGAAATTCCACAACAACATATTGGAAAAGGTAGAGCAATAATTGATCCAAAAATAATTGAGGATCAAAATTGGAATATTGGTCAAATTTTAGAATTAACACACAACAAAAAAACATATGTTAAACTTTGGCCTGCAATACCTCAAGAATATGGAGCAGGAATAATCAAAATAGATGGTATTACTAGACAAAATATTGGAGCAGGAATAGATGATAAAATTTCTATTAAATCCGTTGAAGCTGTAAAAGCTGAACAAATCATTTTGTCTCCAACTGAAAAAATCACAACTGATGGATTACAAGAATATATGATTTACAACTATCTTAATCATGTGTTTAGTAATGGTGATTCAATATCACTTAATACACAAATGGGAAGTAGAGTTCAATTTGTTGTAACAAATACAAAACCATCAAAACCAGTAATTGTTACTGAAAAAACAATTTTCAAACTTGGTTCATTAACTAAAGCAGTTGATGCATCTGTTCCAAGAATAACATATGATGAACTTGGTGGTCTAAAAAATGAAGTTCAAAAAATTCGTGAAATGGTAGAATTACCAATGCGTCATCCTGAATTATTTGAGAAAATAGGCGTGGAAGCTCCAAAAGGTGTTTTACTTTATGGCCCTCCAGGAACTGGAAAAACTTTACTTGCAAAAGCAGTAGCTGGAGAAACTAATGCTCATTTTATCTCTATAAGTGGTCCTGAAATAATGGGTAAACATTATGGTGAAAGTGAAGAAAGAATTAGAGAAATTTTTACACAAGCCGAAGAGAACGCCCCTAGCATTGTATTCATTGATGAAATAGATTCCATTGCTCCAAAAAGAGATGAAGTATCAGGAGAACTTGAGAAAAGAATAGTTTCTCAACTATTAACATTGATGGATGGTATGAAGTCTAGAGGTAATGTTGTAGTAATTGCTGCAACAAATAGACCAGATTCAATAGATCCTGCACTTAGAAGACCAGGTAGATTTGACAGAGAAATTGAAATTGGAATTCCTGATGATGAAGGAAGATTCGATATTCTTTCAATTCATACACGTGGTATGCCAATTGATGAAAAAGTAGATCTAAAACAAATCTCAAAAACTACACATGGATTTGTGGGAGCTGATTTAGAAATATTATCTAAAGAAGCAGCAATGAAATCCCTTCGTAGAATTCTTCCTGAGATTGATTATGATGAAGAAAAAATTTCATCAGAGATACTTGAAAAGATCCAAATCACCAGTGATGACTTTAGAGATGCACTAAAAGAAGTAAGTCCTAGTGCACTCAGAGAAGTCCAAGTTCAAGTTCCAAATGTAAGTTGGGATGATGTTGGTGGTTTAGAAAATCTAAAAGAAGAACTCAAAGAAGCTGTTGAATGGCCAATCAAATACAAGGATGCATATGATTATGTTAATGTAGAATCTCCCAAGGGAATTTTACTTGATGGTCCTCCAGGAACTGGAAAGACACTGATAGCAAAGGCTCTTGCCAAAATGACAGATTCTAATTTTATCAGTATCAAAGGTCCTGAACTACTCTCAAAATGGGTAGGAGAATCTGAAAAAGGAATCAGAGAAATATTCAGAAAAGCACGACAAGCTGCTCCATGTATCATTTTCTTAGATGAAGTTGATGCACTTGTTCCAAGAAGAGGAAGCGGAGGTTCTAATTCACATGTTACAGAAAATGTAGTGTCTCAAATCCTAACAGAAATTGATGGACTAGAAGAGCTAAACAATGTGTTAATAATTGCTGCAACAAACCGATTAGATATTGTTGATGAAGCATTTCTCAGACCAGGTAGATTTGATAGAATCATCAAAGTTCCAAATCCTGATGAGAAAGGAAGACAGCATATCTTTGAGATCCATACAAAAAGTAAGCCTCTTGCAAGTGATGCAAAAATCTCAGAAATTGTAAAGTTAACTGATAACTTTAGTGGTGCTGAAATTGCAGCAGTCGCAAACAGAGCAGCTATTGCAGCTTTGAGGAGATACGTTTCTGGCAAGTCAAAGAATGTTAAGGAGATTAAGATCACTCAACAAGATCTAATTGATGCTGTGGATAAGGTAAAGCCTCGAAAGAGAGAAGCTCCTATACCTCAAGTCATAAAATAGTCTAAATACTAAAGGAAATGAGATGAAATATTGAAACTTTATCTTGATTTTGAACCTTGTAAAGAGTGTAAAGAAATGATGAGCGAATTAAGTAGTCCTGAAATGCTTTTTGCTGATGAAAAAACAAGATCTGATGAATCTGCAAAATTTTTGAGACATTTGACCTATAATCATAATGAAGTTGTTCAAGCTGTAATGGAAGATCTTCCAAAACAGAAAAAGGATCAAGAACCTGATTTTTATCAATAATCTAGTTTTTTCTTATTTTAGTAAATTCAGCTTCTAGAATTTCTTTTCTAATGATTTTCAACACATCATAAATTTTATTAAAAATATCTTCGGTATTATTTCCTAAAATTTTAACAATAATTCCTGATTCATTTGGGAGAATTGATGTACCCATTGAAATTAATTCTGATTTTTCTATATTTTCATTAATAATATTTTCAAGTTTTGTTATCTGATTCTTCTTTGTTAAGACATATACTGTTCCAACAATATTATATTTTCCTAAAATTCCTTTTATTTTCATATCATATTTTTTAGGTTCTATTTTCATATTTTCTAGACATCGAAATTCATTGTTTTGATTTTTACAATATGTTCTAAGATAACAAATATCATAATCAAAAGTTTCTTTCATTGCTGTTCGTCCAGGTGTTAAAACTTCTGAATAAATTAGAGTTGCATTATCATGTATATTCAAATTTACTTTTTGATAATATCTAGAATTTTGATATGGAATTATTTGATCTGGAATATATTCTAAATAGCAATTTTCATCTAGTGTAATGTTTACCATTTGTGATGCAGAATTTGAATTCATACTATAGATTCTAGTTGCACCTTGTGTAGTAATATGACTAACAGCATTATTTTTCAAAGTGATATCTGTTTTGTACCTATCACCTTGTAAAATCCCGCCTGAAGGTGAAATAATATACAAATATGCCATACCTGGAAGTGAACTTTCAGGATATATGGCTCGTTGAATTTGTAAAGGAACTTGAGAAAATTGTTTTGTTATGACTGTTTTTAATTCATTATTTTGTTTTAATTCTACCTCCAAAATTCCAACTTTACCTGATTTTCCAACTTCTAACTGTTCTATTTTTAAATTATATTTTTTTACTTCTTGCGGAATTTCATCTGAAATTAATTTTATGTCGTTCAAATCTTACACTTTTTTTAAATTATTTGATTTAGGTTGAGAATCTAATAACAAATCATGAATAATATGCTCTGCAATTTTTTTAATACCTTGATCTGTTTTACAATTAATAAATTCAAATGGTTTTTCTTTTCTTATTCTTTCAGCATCTGTTTTCATAATTTCTAAATTTGCACCTACTAATTCTGCAAGATCTATTTTATTTATTAACAAAAGATCACAATTTGTAATTCCTAATCCTCCCTTTCTTGGATATTTATCTCCACCAGCAACATCAATTATGTAAATAAAATAATCTGCAAGAATTGGACTAAATGTTGTGGTAATGTTATCTCCACCACTTTCAATTATAATTAAATCTAATTCTGGATGATCATCTTCCATTTCTTCTATTATTGCTAAATTCATTGAAGGATCTTCTCTAACTGCTGTATGTGGACATCCTCCTGTAGCAAGTCCAATTACCATATTTTCTGGTAACAATCCTCTTTCTGTAGCTAAATTTTTCCTTATTCGATCAGCATCTTCTTTTGAGATAACATCATTTGAAATGATGCTAATACTATAACCAATTTCAGCTAGTATAGGTACAAGACATTCGATTAACATACTTTTTCCAGAACCTACAGGTCCTCCAATGCCTATCCTTGGTATGTGAGTCATAAAGCAAAAATCAATTTTTACGTAATAAACATTTTAGAATCCATTTTTTCATGCGACATTTGAATTATATCAAATTGTGGTGCAAATTGCCACATATCAAAAAGTGATTTATTAGAATTTTCTTTTAGAGTTTTAACAATTATTGGTTTAATTTCATGAATTATTTTTTGTCCTTCTAAATGTTGAATTAATCCTAATCTTAAAGCTGCTCCTACAACACTAACTGTAAAACCATATAGTAGCATTGCAAGACTTTTTTCTTTTTTTATTTTTAATGCACTACAACATATTCCAAATGCTACTGGAAATACCCCATGTACTTTTTTTTCTTTAATTGCTTTTTGATATTTATTAAAAATATTATCATCTTTTACAAATTCTGAAACACATTTGATTAATTGAATTCCTGAATTGACTGATGCCTTTCTTATTTCTTTTATTGGTTTCATAATAAATGCCATTTCATCTGCTTGTATTATTTTCTCAAAATTTTTCTTTTCAGCATTTTCAAGTGAATTTTCAAGTGCAACACAATCTGAAGGTCCTATTTGTTGTTCAATATTTACTTTAATCATATTCTTAATATCTTCTACTCCTTTGATTTCATTTTTAGAAAAAAGAAATTCTAATCCATTTGATGTTGCATAAAGTCCAGTGGGAAAAAATGAATCAGAAAGCTGCATAATTGCAAGCTCTTCATGAATTTCATCAGTGTTCATGTACATCAGCACTAGTATGTGGCAAAAATATTTTTTCTTCTATTTTTAATTCAACATGATCAATTATATCTTTGAATAGTCTTTGAAATA
>CAJQRM010000027.1 GCA_905612275.1 uncultured Candidatus Nitrosopumilus sp. | reverse complement strand
CTCTGAAGTATGATAACAATTGTGTAATTACTGTTTGAACATCAACAAAACCAATATTTCCTGCAGCTAAAATGGCCATACCAGCAACTTTACCTTCAGTTTTTTTATAATCAACATATTCAAAGAGATTTTTTAATGCAGAACTAAAAAGTGAATTATAGATGGGTGATCCAATTAACCACACATCTGCTTCCATAATGTCCTTTGCAGCATTTTTGGTTGCTTCATTATACTCTACATCAAATCCTCTATAACATTCAATTTCTCCATTTGATAGATTGATGAATTTTGTATCTGGGTTTTTTGATTTTGTATATTCATTAACATATTTCATAATTATCTGCGTATTTGCAGTCTTTCTAGGACTAGCTGAAATAACTACTATTTTCATAATTTCAACTGTTTTTCTTTGTATTTAATTCCTGCAATTTTTAAAATTAAACGGGCTTGGAGGGCTTCGATCCCTCGACCTGAAACTTAGGAAGCTACTGCGCTATCCATGTTGCGTGTCAAAATTGACTCTGCGCTACAAGCCCAGAAGAAAAAATATTCTAAATTATTTAAGCCTAATCAAATTTAGTTTGAATCATGTCTTGAATTTTTTTCCAACCAAAATTTTCTTTATCTTCCCATTTTTCATAGTAAACAACATCTTTTAGATCTAATCTTGGTAACCATTTTGCAGTTTCAAGATCTGGTTTATCTGCAAATTCATTAACATATCCTAGACACAAATATGCAACAGGAACTACATGTTCTGGTAGTCCAAGAGTTTCTTTTATAATTTCATTTGAAAGAATACTTACCCAACCGAGTCCTATTCCTTCAGTTCGTGCTGATAACCATAAGTTTTGAATTGCACAACATACACTGTATATGCCTGCTTCTGGAATACTTGATCTACCTATCACAAATGGACCGAATTTTGATGGATCATATGTAACACAAAGATTAACAGGAGATTCTAAAATGCCTTCTAGCTTAAATGATAGATATTTTGATTTTTTTGGTTCTTCTACTATTTGTGATGAACGTTTTCTCTCTTCTTCAAATGATTCCTTTATTTTCTTTTTAGTTTCTTGATCTTTAATTAAAATGAAATTCCATGGTTGAGAAAAGCCTACAGATGGTGCATGATGTGCTGCATGGAGAATTTTTGATAATTTCTCTTCTTCAATTGGTTTTGATATGAAGTGTGATCTAACATCTCTTCTTGAATAAATTGCCTTATAGAATCCTCTTTTTTCTTCATTAGTAAATTCATCCTTCATTATTTACACTCATTTTCTCTTTTTATTCAGCCTTTCTTTTCTTAAACGTTAATAATGTCTGAACCTTGCTTTCAACTTCAATGGGCCTGTAGTCTAGCTGGTTAGGATACTGCCTCGACATGGCAGTGATCATGAGTTCGAATCTCATTAGGCCCACTTTTTATTATTTTTCTGTTCTAAATTCAGTTTCAGCAACACTCCATGTACTTTGAGTGATAATCATACCTTCAGCAATAAAATTAGTTATTTCATTATTTATCATGGATTGATAAATTTCTGAATTTATTTCAGATTTATTTAGAATAAATATATTTTTTAAAGGAACTTCTGCACCTGGTAACAATTGTGCTCTTCCAGGTAATGCAACATCTTCTGTAGAATATTTTCCAGAACCTAATAACACATCATCATCATAGAGTTGATATGCAATTATTGGAACCACGTATGTTTTTTCACTAGGATTTTTTACAAGAAATGTAACAACAAATTTTGCTTCATTTTCTGTAGCTTTTATTAATGCAACATCTGCTAATTTAACTTCAACTTGTTCAAGTGATACATTATCTAAACTAGCATAGTAAACAATTACTCCCATTAAACCTAAAACTCCAACTATTGCTGCATAAACTGTAAGTTTACTTTGAAGTCCCATTTCATTATAATCCTTAATCTACAAGTAAAAAACGTTGTCAAGATCCAAATACATAATATTTGATATAATATTTGAGATAACATGGCTGCAATAGAACAAGCAATTCTTACTTGGATTCATCTTATTTCAGCTGCAATATGGGTTGGTGGTTCACTTTTTATTGGAATTGTATTTTCTCCACTTCTAAAAACTATGACTACCTCTCTTCAAGAAAGGATGCAAATAATGATTAGAGTTGGAAAAAGATTTAACAAAATTGCTGTACCTTCATTAATTATTATGATGGCAACTGGTTTGTATAATTCTCATTTGATACTTGGTA
>CAJQRM010000026.1 GCA_905612275.1 uncultured Candidatus Nitrosopumilus sp. | reverse complement strand
CTCCACCTTCTTCAATTGATGTTTCTGTAGAAGTTTTAATTATCGAATCTTCTTGTGGAGCTATTTTAAAAGAATCAAGTGATTCTTTAAATTTTAAAAATTCATTATCAAAATTGTCAACTGTATTACTATATGCAAATGTGTATGATTTTTGTTCTGAAAGTATCATTACTTCTAAGAATTTAATTTTAAGTGCCATATCATTTAATTCAAAATTTCCAATAGCTTCTGTTTGATAAACATTTGAATTAATTTTTTCCTGTGAAAGTATTTCTAATTTATTTAGGTAAACTGCTTCATCAAGAATGTCATTTTTTTCTGTAATTAAATCATCAATTGTTTTATCACCTTCATTGGTAATTGTTAATGAAATTACAGGATTCACTCCATCAATTTTAGGACCAACTGCTGCAATATCTGGTGCACCAGGAGTGGCATTTTTGTCTGGTTGTTGTAATAACCATCCTTCTGGTATACTAAATGAAATACCAAGTTCTGGATTTTCAAAAATTTGACTACCAGTAGATTTTGTTATAGGAGATCCTGTCCGTTCTGGATCTACAAATGGAATATACCCTGAAACACTAGCAGTAGGAATAATTGTAGTTTTAATAATTCTGACTTGTTCTGAATCTATTGGTCTATCATTAGTCCCAGTTGTAACTGCTGCAATTTTATCAAGTGTTTGAAAACTCTCTTCTGATGCAAGTCTTCCAAATGCAGTATATTTTCCATCAAGATGTGGTGAATCCTGATGAACAATAAAAAATTGTGAGCCTGCACTATTAACATCACCACCTCTTGCCATTGAAACAATGCCACGATTATGTTTTATTGAATTAAATTCTGCATCTAATTTTTCATCAGGTCCTCCCTGCCCCCAAGTATTTGGTTCACCATTAATCGTATTAGGATCTCCACCTTGAATCATAAATCCTGGAATTATTCTATGAAATAATGTATTGTCATAATATGATATTCCATCTATACCAGTGTCACTTAATGAAAGGAAGTTCATTACATGTTTTGTTGCATCGGCTGGAAATAATTCTATTACAAGATTTCCAAGATTAGTTTCAAATACAACTACAGGATTTTCTATATTATTAAATGCAAATGCATAATTTCCAAAACCAATTAAAATTAAGAAAATAGTAAATGTAAAAATAATTTTATTCAATATTTCCCAAAAAAATATCTCACTTAAAAGGTAATTGTATTAGTTTTTAACAAAGTCAAATAGATCTTTGATATGGAATCTGATGAGAAAATTCAATCACATTTAGTTTCAGTTTGGAGGGAATCTAAAAAATTCTTCTCAGTTGGTGGAAGAGAAGGAATGTTGGTATTGACTGATAAGCATTTGATATTTGTACATAAAACAGAGTCAAAAATAAATTGGTGGAGAAATATTACTCAAAGACAAGTAATTAATTTCCTAAAATCAAAAAATATAATGATTCATCATGATGGGTATAATGAAAAAGAACTTTCAAATGATTTAGAAAACAGTAAAAATGTTGAATTAAGATTTGATGATATTGACAAGATTAGTTTTGAAGAAAAGATTTGGGGTAGTGCTTTGTATATAGAATATGAGAAAGAGGGTAAAAAAGAGAATTATCAATATGCCATAGCCCAAGATTGGGTAAAATATCCAATGAAAGAGCCTACAAAATTCATGAAAGTAGAGTGGGCACCATTTGTCCAATATATTAAAGAAAGGCAAAAATTTACCAAATAAAATTGGGAAAAGTTTTCGCTGTTGGTGTTGGGCCTGGTTCGGCAAAATATGTGACAGAAATTGTAAAAGAAATTATTCGAAATTGTGATATTGTAATTGGTTACAAATACACTCTAAAAACAATAGAGCAATTCATTGAAGGAAAAGAAATCTATGAAATAACTATGAATGATCAAGAAAAATCATATCAAAAAATACTACCTGAATTAGGTGATAAAACATTGGTAATTCCATTTACAGGAGATGTAAATTTTTCAGAATCTGAGGTAGTTGATAGATTAATAGAGATTTTTGGGGAAGTGGAAATTGTTCCAGGAATAAGTTCAATTCAAGTTGCTGCATCAAGAGCCAAAGTACCATTGGATAAATCCAAAGTGATTACAATGCATGTTACAACTCCAATTGAAGATAAAAAATTAGAATTACAAAAAGCATTGATAGATGGTTTTAGTGTTATACTAGTTCCAAGACCATGGCCAAAACAACCAGACAAACACTTTATGCCATCAGAAATAGCAATTTATCTTAGAGAAAATAATTTTGATACTTCTAAAATGAAAGTTCATGTTTTTGAAGCAATTACAACTGAAAATGAAACTAATTTTGTGGGAACTGTTAAGGATTTAGAAGGAAAAGAATTTTCTGATTTATCTGTAATGGTGTTTAATCAAGCAAGTTTGGATTCTTACATGAATTATAGATGGCAATGGGAAAACTAATTTCTTAAATTATAATCCAGGCATCTCAATACTTTCATTTTGAACTAATTCTATCATGTAAAATTCAACATAGCCACCTACTAAAAGAAGGGCTATTACAACTCCAATTTCAATAATTGTTGGTTTAATAAATTGAGATAGATTTGTTTTTGTAATTATTGCTTTAATCAAAATAAAACTTCTAGAAATTCCTAATGAATATGCAAAAATTTCCATTAATCCAAACGGTGATAAAAATAAAATAGAAAGTGGAGAAATATTAGCTATTTCAGGTATAGAAGTTACAATTGCAGCAAAAGCATATCCTGTAGACCATGAAGAAAATAGTCCCCAAAAAATACCAAATCCAGGAATAAACATTGGTAATGCAATAGTTGTATTATGTACAAAAATACCAAATGCGTCAATATCTAAAACTAATTTTTCAAATTCTTCCATGAACAAATTTGCTTCTTCTTCACTAACAGTAGACATCGAACCAAGTTGGAAAATGACTGTAAAAATTACTAGAAATGTAAAAAATGTAATAATTCTCATTTTATTCATATTGGTTTGTTTTTATGAACAATATTTGAGGGTTAGTTTAGAGCAGATTTAATTAAACCAAATGATATTTTTTGATATGAAAAAAGAGTTATCCTTTGCATTAAATTATGCATTAAACAAAGGGTTTCAAATTCATCCAGATGCATTTAAAATTTTAGATGAAATTACAGATGTTAAACAATTAGAGAAGATCATAAAAGAAATTGTTAAAGAAAAAACTAAACAGAAATTATTTCAAATTAATCAAAATGATTTAGAAACCTATCTTGGAATAAAAGATGATCCTAATCTTCAAAATGAGATGAAGGTATTATCAGATCCCACTAGTAAAATTACATCAGGTGAGGGGGTTAAAGGATACAATGCCTTGTTTTCTAGTCGTTTTAACAAACTTAAGCGAATTATTTCTGACAGACCAGAATCAAAGATGATAAAAGCCATATCAGTCGTTAAATCAAAACTTCAAAAAGAATGGGAGGTTGAAAACAATGTGTATGTGTGTGGGTTAGTTACTACAAGAAATGCCGAAAGAAACATCACAAAATTAGTTTTAGAAGACCCTTCAGGCTCATTTGAGGGTATTATTTTTGATGAAGAATTACAAAAAACTGCTGGAACTCTATTAATTGATCAATTTGTTATAGCACGAGTAGCTACATCCAAAAATTCAGGATTAATGATTAAAGATTTGATTTCCCCAGATATGCCAGATCAAAAAATTAACAAATCAGAAAGTGAAGTATATGCGGTATTTTTATCTGATTTGCATATTGGAAGCAGATATTTCATGGAGGAAGAATTAATGGAATTTGTAACTTGGTTATCTAGTCCAGATCCTGTTGCAAGAAAAGTTCGTTTTGTTTTAATCGGTGGCGATATAGTTGACGGTATTGGAATATACCCAAATCAGAATAAAGAATTAGTTTGTCAAACAATTGAAGAACAATTACAAAAAGCAGAAGATTTACTAGATAAAATTCCGAAAAATATTAAAATTATCATTATGCCGGGAAATCATGACCCAGGAAGAAGAGCTCTACCCCAACCTGCAATACCGAAAAAATACAATTCAGGTTTATGGGAAAGAGAAAATATTGAAATGGTTGGTAATCCAGCTCTAGTTTCATTAAATGGAGTTAAGGTATTGATGTTTCATGGTCAAAGTATAGATGATATTGTAAAAACTACTCCTGGTCTAAATTATGATAGACCTACAGATGTTATGAAAAATCTTCTTAGAGCCAGACATCTAAGTCCAGTTTATGGTAGTTCAACACCAATAGCACCAGAAGTAGAAGATCTTTTAGTAATTGAAGATATTCCAGATATTTTTCATGTAGGGCATGTACATAAAGCTCAATTAGATATGTACAAGGGAATTTTATTAGTTAATTCAGGGTCTTGGCAAAAACAAACACCTTTTCAAGCAAGTGTCGGAATGGTCCCAAATCCAGGTCTTGCTATTATTGTAAATTTAAAAACTTTCCAAGTATTACATGAGAATTATAGTTCAAACTCAAATAATGTCTTGCAAAGTTAATTCATCTTTGAAAGATTTTTTAATCATTTCTGATGAAACTGTTAGTTTGTATTTTTTAGTTCTCCCATGAATTCCTTGATGAATTAATCTTCCAGAGATAATTCCAGATAATTCAATTTCACTTAACATTTGAGTAACTCGTCTTTGAGTTAATCCATCTTTCCCAACTACTTTACAGAGATTTTTGTAAGAAGAGTAAATCTCACCAGTAGAGGATCCATTAGCCTTCATTATGGCTAAAAGTACTAGTTTTTCATGTAATGGGTATGATTTTAGAGAGGCTTCCTCTTTATTTTCTTCAATTTTTAGAGAGGCTTCTCTAACATGTGCAATTGTAACTTTATCAGATTGTTGTCTTTCAGCAAGTTCTCCAGCTACTCTAAGTAAATCAATGGCCCTTCTTGCATCACCATGTTCTCCTCCAGCAAGTGCAGCACAGAGATTTAACGCAGGGTCTTCTACAACATTTTCAATAAAAGATTCTTTGATTCTTTCTTCTAGAATTTTTTTAATTTGTTCAACATTATAATTAGTAAATACAATTTCTTCTTCACCTAGACTACTAATTACTCTAGGATCAAGTTTTTCTTTGAATGTTAAGTCGTTTGAAATCCCCACCATAGTTAAAGACCCAATCTCTAATTGCTCGTTTGCTCTTGTTAATTGATATAAAATATCTTTACCAGTTTTTACAACTAACTGAGCAAGATAATCAATTTCATCAATTACAAAAACTGCATTAAGTTTCTCTGTACTAATTTTATTTAGTAATCTTTTGAAGACTTCACTAATAGCAAGCCCAGTTGTAGGTAATTCTTTCTCATTTAGGCCTAATTGCCTGCCTATATTGACTAATAATCCGTATAATGTTGTCTCATTTTTAGAATTTGAATATACTAATTTTATTGGAAAATTTGATTTCTCAACTCTCTCTTGAATTTTTGAAAGAACTTTTTTAACAACCAAAGTTTTACCAGTTCCAGGTTTACCATAGACTAGTAAATTGGAAGGTCTAGATTGTTTTAAAATTGGTAATAGTGATTGAGTGACTTGTTCTTGTTCAGAATCTCTATGAAAAATAATATTTGGAATATATGTAAAATGAAGAATTTCTCTATTTTTAATAATAGATTTTCCAGATTCTGCTGCATCAAGCATTCTATCAATAGGGTCAGACATACTCACACACCTTCATTTCCTATCTGTTTCATCTTACTCATCTTCTAATAAAGATAGTATAGAATACAATAGTAATTCAAGTTTAGTTTGTAAGTAATTATTTTTAGTTAGTTTTAGATTTTTAAAAAAAATAATTTTAAAAAAAAGAGAGTGGAAATATTGGTGTGTGAGGTCTTTATATTAGAAGAAAAATTAATTAACAATTTGTTAATTTTATGTGAAGAAAATCAAAAAAAACCTCATTTTAACCCCTATATTTCCAATCCAGGCGTTAAGAAACCTATTAACATTGTGAATATCCCAAAACTACCCCTCTATTTCCACTCCAGGCATGATTATTTCATTATTAAGGGGTTTAAATTAGAAATTAAATGTTAATAATAGAAAATAGGCTAGGCGTAGGTTAGGCAGTCAATGTTAACAAACTACAATGTTAACAAAACTGATCAGATCACTTCAACCGTTAACATTAGATCAGTTAGATCTCAAAGATGGCAAAAAAAAGAATTAGAATAGATATGGAGGATGCAGATGGTGCCCGTTATGATATTAAATTAGAAGGGAACGTTACCAGGGATAAAGTCCTCAAAATATTTGAAATGATGGATTTAATGAATATTGAAGAAGAAGAACAACCTGTTAAAATGGATTCTATAGGCTCTAAAATTTGGCATATTACAGATAAATTCTTCCCAATGGGCAAATTTACTTCAACAAATATTCTTGAAAAATATGAGGATGAGTTTAACGAACCAGTAAAACTTAGTGTTATTTCGACATATTTGTCACGATTTGCAGCAAAGGGTAGGGTGGATAGAATAAGAACTGGCCGGGAATGGACCTATCAATCAATTAAGATTGCTCAAAAACAACAATCTATCAAACAATAGTTACTTTCTTAACTATCAAACTATCCTTTTCAAGAATTATTTTCACATATTCTCCTTTTTGTACATCCATAAATCTTCGAAATTGTTTGGGGATTGAAATAGTACCTGCAGATGTTATTTTTACTAACACTTCGTTTTCTTGTACTGACATATTATCATTATAATTTAATAATATATATAATTTAATATTTTAATAGATTAATAAATTTTAGAAAAATACGGTGATTTTCAATTAAAACAATTTATTTTATTAAAAAATTAACTTTGTAATAATCTATACAACAGTTGGATTGGATACAACATCTTCAACTTTAGATTTTCCTTTTTCTGTAATTGAATATATGTATGGTTTTGTTTCTGTGTTTCTTTGAACTAAACCACTTTCAAATAATTTCTTCATTAATCTAGATGTATGCTCTCTACTTCTTTTTGTTGTGATTTGTATATCACGTGATGTCATAGCTTTGTTTGTGATTAGATGCAACACATAATCAGTTGGGCTCACATGCTCAATACTTGTCATATTAGGCGTAGAAACTTGCTTTTCAAGAACAACTTTAGGGTCTTTAATCACTTCAATTTGCTTTTCAGGCTCTTTAGTTTCTATTAATTTTTGCATAAATTGTTTCAAGTCTAGGTTTGGATCAATTGGATTTTCTTCAATTCCTTGAATTTCTAATGCATCTAGGCGTATTTTCATATCAATTAACTGTTTTTCATAGTACTCTAGACGTTCTGTTTGAGTAGGATCAGCAATATCACTATTAGATTTTATGAATGGACGTACTTTGAAGAATAGATACAAACCACCCAAACCTAACAAAAATGCTAAAATCACACCTAAAATCACTTCAGGATCAGGAATTTCTACTAACATCACAATTTTTATGCCTATGTTGTGATTTATTGTGATTGACCAATATTATTTCACACTTTAGATTAACAATCACACACTAACAATCACAATCTTACAATGGTAATCACAATTGATTATGTGTTGCATCTAATCACAACTATCACATGTTTGATGCCTGTCTGATTACCTTCTCTATTACACTAATCACTTCATTTTCTCTTTCAGGAAAGATATCACTCTCATTAATCACACTAATCTGTTCTGAAAGTTTTGATATCACATCAATATCATCAGGCAAAAGTATTCCTAAACCGCGTAAAAGTATGATTGAATAGAATAATGCGACTAATTTCTCTCTAGATTGACCTACTTGTCTATAATACGCTCCTTTAGATATGGAAAAACTTGATTCAAGAAGATCCTTTTGATTTAAAATTATTTCAATTTGTCGCTCTGTAAACAGTGATTTTTTGATAATTTTACTCATAATATTGTTAAAATTAGATTCTTTAGACTCTGCCATAGCTATACAAAACTGTATACCCCTATTCCAATTAAACTTTAAAGTATCATATACAGACCACAACCATGATCGGAAAAGTTGAATCGTTCCTAAAATTAGAATTGGAGAAGAAGAACGCATTACTATTTGTCTTAATTGATTCTGAAGTTTCAAATTTAGAGGCTTCAAGTAAACTTGCTCAAGATGTTGAAAAAATTGGTGCTTCTGCTATCTTAGTTGGAGGCTCATCTGCTACTGATCAAATCGAAATGTCTCAAGTTGTTAAGGGTATTAAACAAGGCATTAAAATTCCGTTAATTCTTTTTCCTGGTAATGTTACAGGTGTTGTACCTGATGCAGACGCTATTCTATTTAGTTCACTAATGAATTCAGAAAATCCTTATTTTATTACACAAGCACAAGCATTAGCAGCTCCAAGCGTTGCTAAATTTGGTTTAGAACCTTTACCAACTGCTTACTTAGTGGTAGGTGATGGTACATCTGCTTGGTTTGTTGGTTCTGCAAGAGGAATCCCATTTGAAAAACCTAAAATCGCTGCGGCATATTCATTAGCAGCACAATTTCTAGGTATGAGATTTGTATATTTAGAAGCAGGTTCTGGTGCAAAAACCAACGTAACTCCTGAAATGGTTAAAACTGTTAGACAGGCCTTTAATGGATTTTTGATAGTAGGGGGTGGAATCAAAGATGTTGAAACTGCTGAAAGTTTGGTTAAAGCAGGAGCAGATGCATTAGTTATTGGAACTTTCCTTGAAGAGGGAGGAAGTTTGACAAAACTAGAGGAAATAACAAAAGCAATTCAAAGAAGCAAGTAATACTAAATCTATAATGTCTGAAAATGATGCAATTTCTCGTATTCGTGATATTGAAATGCCAGACTATTATTTGGATTATTATTCAAATCTCTCAACTGAGACATATTCCATATTTGAACATGCAGCATCAGCAAAATCTACTTTAGTTGATTCATCAGGGATAATTGAGCCTAAAATTGCATTTGATTTGGCAGATCGAGTTGCAAAAATGCACGAAATTGATATTGCTGATCCATTAAGAGAAATTTTAAAAATTAATGGAAAGGAACTTTCTGCATTAATTCTAGCAAAAGATATTGCATTAGGAAAATATTCACTTCCAGATGCTTCTTTAGAAGATAAATTGGATCTTGCAGTTCGTGTAGGATTAGCAATAATTACTGAAGGTGTAACTATTGCACCTCTACAAGGAATTAGTGAAGTAAAAATTAAGAAAAACAAAGACGGAACTGATTATCTTTCAGTTTCAATTGCAGGACCTATGCGTTCTGCAGGTGGAACAGAATCTGCAGTAACTTTACTAATTGCAGATCATGTTAGAAAAATAGCAGGACTATCAAAATTCCAAGCAAATTCCTTTGATGATGAAACAGGTAGATTTGTTGAAGAATTGCGAATTTATGAAAGAGAAGCTAGTAGCTTTCAATTTCATATTTTGGACGAGGATATTGAACATGTAATTTCAAATCTTCCAGTTGAATTAGCTGGTGTAGATACTGATCCATATGAAGTTGTAAATCATAAAGGAATGACTCGAATCAAAACTGATAGAGTTAGAGGAGGAGCTTTACGTGTTCTTAATGATGGTTTGATTGGGAGATCAAAAAAACTACTCAAAAGAATAGAAATGTACAATCTAGATGGTTGGGAGTGGCTTGGTGACCTTAAAGGTGCAGTTCAAACAGGCGACGCAGAAGATCCTGCAGCAAAACGAATGCGTGAGGTAATTACAGGCAGATCTGTTTTATCTATGCCTAACAAATTAGGTGGATTTAGGCTTAGATATGGAAGAGCATGTAATACTGGATTTGCTGCAGTAGGATTTCATCCAGTTGTTGCTGAAATCTTAGATCATACCATAGCAGTTGGTACACAAGTCAAATGTGATCTTCCTGGAAAGGGAGCAACTGTAGCATTTGTTGATTCTATTGAAACTCCTACAGTACGTCTTCTAAATGGAGATGTTGTAAAAATTAAAGATGTTCAACATGGAATAGAAATTAAAAATAAAATTGAAAAAATTTTACATTTGGGAGATATTCTAATCACATTTGGAGATTTTCTTGAAAATAATGCTCAACTAATTCCTTCAGGATATGTTGAAGAGATTTGGATAGAAGAATTAAAACAAATTATTTCAAAATCTCAGCCTAAAAATCAATATCTAGAACAATTTTTAACCAAACTACCTTCAGTTGGGGAGGCATTAAAAATTTCAATTGATTTTCAGTTTTCATTACATCCTCATTATCTCTATTATTGGGATAAAATTTCATCAGAAGAATTACTTCAACTTTTACAACCAATAAATTTTAACGAAAAGAAAATTGAGTATTCAATTGAAATTAAAAAAATTCTAGAAAAATTGGGAACTCCACATAAAGTTGTAAACCAATCAATTGTTTTAGAAAATGATGAAGCAAAAATTTTCTTTAATTTATTATTTGTAGCAAAACCAATAATCAATGAATTATCAGTTCCTGAAATTTTAACAAATTCATCAAAAATTAAAATTAATAATAAATTTTCTACTGCAATTGGAGTTAGAATCGGAAGACCTGAAAAAGCAGCTGCACGACAAATGAAGCCTCCTACACATGTATTATTTCCAATATCTGATAAAGGTGGACCAACCAGAGATCTTCTTAAAGCATCACGAAATGAGCATTTTTTTGCAAATATTTACAACAGACACTGTTCACAATGTGATGAACCCTCAATTGGAATAAAGTGCTCTAAATGTGGTGAAAAAACAATAGTCACTTTCAGATGTAACAAATGTAGAGATACACTAACAGAACCATATTGTGGAAAATGTAAAAGAAAAGCTCCCGCAAATTCTCATAAAGAATTTCCATTAAAATCACGATTACTTTTAGCTCAAGAAAAGATGGGTATTCGTGCAAAAGAACCATTCAAAGGTCTCAAAGAATTAATCAGTCAGGATAAAATTGCAGAACCTCTTGAAAAGGGACTTGTACGTCAAAATCTAGGCTTAACTACATTCAAAGATGGAACTATTCGATTTGATGCAACAAATTCTCCTTTAACCCAATTCAAACCATCGTGGATTGGAACTTCTATTGAAAAACTAAAGGAATTAGGTTATTCTCATGACATTGATGGAAAACCACTTGAAAGTATAGATCAAATTATTGAACTTCGAATGCAAGATGTAGTAATTCCTAATGAAAGTGGAAGATATCTGGTTTCTACTTGCAAATACATTGATACACTTTTAGTAAAATTTTATGGTAAATCTTCATTTTACAATGTAAAAAATACTGAAGAATTAATTGGTCATTTGATTATTGGTTTAGCCCCTCATACTTCTGTTGGAATAGTGGGTAGAATAATTGGATACACTGAAACTCATGTTTGTTTTGCAACACCAAATTGGCATTCAGCAAAAAGACGAGATGCTGATGGTGATGCTGATTCTATAATGTTATTGATGGACAGTTTACTTAATTTCTCACGACAATTTCTTTCTGATAGAATAGGAGGTTTGATGGATGCACCATTACTTGTTCAACCACTAGTTCTACCTCATGAATCTCAACCACAAGCACATAATCTTGAAGTAACAAAAATACTTCCTCTAGAATTTTTTGAATCAACAATTCAACAAAGTAAAGCATCAGATGTTACTTCAGTTGAAATTATTAAATCAAGATTAGAAACTAAAAGACAATTTTATGATTATCATTTTACTCATTCAACTTCATCATTAACTACTTCAAAATCTCGAAGTGCATATTCAACGCTAGGTTCAATGCTTGATAAATTTGATATGCAAGTTAGAAATGCTGAATTAATTGATGTAGTTAATCCATCTGAACTTGTTTCAAATGTAATTTCAACACATCTTATTCCAGATATTATGGGAAATCTTAGAGCGTATGCAAGACAAAGTTTCAGATGCACTGCATGTGGAAAATCATATCGTCGAATGCCTCTTATTCAAACATGTGTGTGTGGTCATAAGCTAATTGCTACAATTACAAGGGGTTCAGTTGAAAAATATCTCAAACTTGCAAAAAGGCTAGTTGAAAAATATGATGTTGGTGAATATCAACGTGGAAGAATTCATGCTTTGTCTGATGAAATAGAATTAGTTTTTGGTAAAAGTCAGGGGGATCAATCTCTTCTTACAGATTATGCTTAAAATTATCTCAATTTGACGTATTCGTAGGCACCAAGTTTATTATCAAAACAGTATTTGACTTTTTGATAATCTTTTCTCCAAGATTTAACTTTTGAAAGAATTTTCTTTGGATCCTTTTTCTCAATAATTATTTGTTTCATGAATATTGCAATCTCTTTCATTTCATTTTCTTTCATTCCCAATCTTGTAATTTCAGATACACCCAATCTAATTCCACCAGGATGAAAATAATTTCTTCCAGCTTTAATGTCTCCAGGAATAAGTTGTCTGTTTACAATTATGTTGGCTTTTTCTAATTCAGCTTCGACTTTGCCACCATCAAAATAATCTAAAACATTGACTGCAATTTGATGTGATTCTGTAAATCCTCTACTTTCACCTAATACTTTGAATCCAGCATCACTTAATGCCACTGCAAATGATTTTGCATTTTTAATTACTTGTGTAGCATAATCTTTTCCAAATTCTAAAGCTTCTGCAAATGCAACTGCTTTTCCTGCCATGTTGTTAATGTGATGACTACTTGTAAGACCTGGGAATGTTGCTTTTTTAATTGGTTCTGCATGTTCTTCAGAACCTAAAACTAATCCACCTTGAGGACCAAATAATGTTTTATGAGTACTCATTGTCATTGTATCTGCACCTTCACGTAATGGATCTTGGAATTTACCACCTGCAATTAATCCTGCAACATGTGCTGCATCATAATTGATATGTATATCATAACTTTTTAGAAAATCTGATAATTCCTTAACTGGATGGGGGAATAAAAATAATGAACCTCCAAACATTGCCATTTTAGGAAGACGATTATTTTTTTCTAATTCTTTAACTTTTTCTTTAGTTTTTTCAACATCAATTGTCATTTCTTCAGCATTAAACGGATAAAATTCAATTTCTAGTCCATGAACTAATCCTGCAGTTCCTGAATGTTCTCTTTTACCGTGTGAAATATGGCCACCAGCTGGAATAGATGGTGCAATCATGATATCTCCTGGATCTGAATAAGCTGAATATATTGCTAAATTTGCAATTACACCAGAAATTGGTCTAACATCTGCAAATTTTGCTTTGTATAGTTTTTTTGCTAATTTCATACATTCAAACTCTACCTCATCAATGTAGATACATCCAGCATAGACTCTTTCTCCAGGCCAACCTTCTGCATATCTATTACCAAAATCAGAAATAATTGCTTCTCTAACTGCTGGACTTGGAATATTCTCACTAGCGATTAATGGTATTGAGTTCTCAAACCATTTATGATGTTCTTTTAATTTTGTAAATATTTTATTGTAAGATTCCTTATTTGGGGATTTAACCATGTTTTGTAATTTGGTTTTCCCAATTTAAAAACACCGATATCCACTTAATTTTTTTAAATCTTGATCTGGAAGGTATAAAAGGGGATTCTGGAGTTTTGCCTTTTATGGGTATGCAAGCAACTTCAAAAGGGAATATGCCTGTTGTGCTGCTAAAAGAAGGCGGTACAGAAACTAAGGGCAGAGATGCTCAAAAAAACAACATTGCAGCAGCCAAAATTGTTGCTGAAATTGTTCATACCAGTTTAGGTCCACGGGGAATGGATAAAATGTTAGTTGATTCCTTAGGTGACGTTACAATTACAAATGATGGTGCTACTATTCTTAAAGAAATCGATGTTCAACACCCCGCAGCAAAAATGTTAGTTGAGATTTCTAAAACTACTGATAATGAAGTAGGTGATGGAACAACTTCCGCTGTTATTTTAGCTGGTTCATTACTTGAGCATGCTGAATCATTAATTGATCAAAATGTTCATCCAACAATTATTGTTGATGGATATAAAAAAGCAGCAAGAAAAACTAAAGAATATCTTGAAGAAATTGCAGATTCAATTTCTCCAGTTGATAAAAATATGTTAACAAAAATTGCAAAAACTTCAATGCAAACTAAATTAGTTAGAAAAGATTCTGATTTACTTGCTGATATTGTTGTAAAATCTGTAATGGCTGTTACTGAAAAAGAAGGTGAAAATTATGAAGTTGATATTGACGATATTAAAGTGGAAAAGAAAGCAGGAGGATCCATTAAAGATTCTATTATTATTGAAGGCATTGTACTTGACAAAGAAGTTGTTCATGGAGGTATGCCTAGACAAATTACTGATGCAAAAATTGCATTGATTAACACTGCATTAGAAATTAGTAAAACTGAAACTGATGCTAAAATCAACATTTCAAATCCTCAACAACTAAAATCATTTTTAGATGAAGAAAATAGAATGCTAAAAACAATGGTTGATAAAGTAATTGGTTCTGGCGCAAATGTAGTATTATGTCAAAAAGGACTTGATGATATGGCACAACATTATCTAGCTAAAGCAGGAATAATTGCAGTAAGAAGAATCAAAGAAAGTGATCTTACTAAACTTGCAAAAGCAACAGGTGCTAGAATCGTAACCAATCTTGATGATCTATTTGAAAAAGATTTAGGTAGTGCAGAAAATGTTGAGGAAAGAAAAATTGAAGAAGATAAATGGGTATTTGTTGAAGGTTGTAAACATCCTAAATCTGTAACTTTACTTTTACGTGGTGGTTCTCAAAGAGTAGTTGATGAAGTTGAACGTTCTGTTCATGATGCATTAATGGTAGTAAAAGATGTAATTTTAAAGCCACAAATTGTAGCAGGGGGAGGTGCTCCTGAAACATTTGCTTCAACAAAACTTAGAGGTTGGGCAAAATCATTAGAAGGTAGAGAACAATTAGCTGCAGAGAAATTTGCAGATGCACTAGAATCAATTCCATTAACACTTTCAGAAAATGCAGGTATGGATCCAATTGATACTCTTACAGTTCTTCGTTCTAAACAACAAAAAGGTGAAAAATGGACTGGAATTGATGTTATGAAAGGAAAAATTGGAAATATGAAATCAAGTGATATTATTGAACCACTTGCAGTTAAACTTCAAATCGTTTCAGCAGCATCTGAAGCAGCATGTATGATTCTTCGAATTGATGATGTAATCGCTACCCAAAGTTCCGGTGGCGGTGGAGGAGAAGGAGGAATGCCACCTGGAATGGGTGGTGGAATGCCACCTGGAATGGGTGGTGGAATGCCTGATATGGGCGGAATGATGTAAGATTATTTTAAAAATTTCTTCCTTCAAAAGTTTATTTTATAACTATAATTACAAATCACAATGAGTAATATTTCATCTAAAGCACTTTCCAGTTTCAAATATGTTTATCTAATTATATTTTTTGCATTACTCTCTGGTTTTTTCCATCCATTAATTACAGGTCAAAGTTTTGATGTTGTAATTTATGGTATTTTTATTTTATCTACAGGTCTTGCTGGTTGTATTTTATTATACAAAACTACTACATCTGAGAGCAAAAGAGGAATATTTTTTGTATCTGGATTTAGTTTAATAATAATTTCATTTTATTTTATTTTTCAAATGACTGGAAGAGTCTAAACATCAAAGTATAGATAAAATTCATGAGGATGGGGTCTAATTGCAATTTCTCTTTGATCTCTTCTCTCTAATTCAATAATTTTATTAATTACATCATTAGTGTAAATTGGATTTAAGAATTTTCTATCACTTTCTAATTCATCTAATGCTTCTCCCAAACTTTTTGGTAGAACTCCAATTCCTCGTTTAGCTCTATCTGATTTTGTCATTTTAAAGATATCATCACGTATTTGTTCACCTGGATCCATTTTCTTTTTGATTCCATCCATCCCTGCTGCTGTAACTGCTGCAAATACAAGATATGGATTTGATGAAGGATCAGGGGCTCTAAATTCTAATCTTTTTAATTTGGAATATTGTTTTCCTTTCAAATGTTTTGGAACTCTTACAATGGCAGAACGATTTCCTGCACTCCATGCAATGTATGCTGGAGCTTCATATCCTGGTACTAATCTGTGATATGAGTTGGTAGTAGGATTACAAATTGCAGATAGTGCTTTTGCATGATTAATAATACCGCCACAAAAATATCTGCCAGTTTGGCTTAATTCAATTTCATCATCAGGATCATAAAATGCATTTTCCTTTCCTTTCCATAAACTAACATTAACATGCATTCCTGAACCTGCATCCATTGCAATTGGTTTTGGCATACATGTTGCAACTTTTCCATATTTTTGTGCAACATTTTTGATTACATATTTGTAAGATTGTGCGGCATCTGCAGCATTTGTCATATGATCATACATAATATCAATTTCACATTGTCCTGCAGTTGCAACTTCATGATGATGATTATCACATAATATTCCAAAATTATTACTAAGTATATTCACACATTCATTTCTGAATGGTGAAAGAGTATCTGAAGGCGGTGAAGGATAATATCCTTCTTGTAATCCCATTGGATATCCATCTCCAGTTTGACTCCATGGAGCTTCTTTTGATTCAATTGAATATGATTGTCCTTTGTATGGTGTTAATACATCCCAATGAACTTTATCAAAAACAAAAAATTCTACTTCTGGACCCCACGTACTAAAATCAAATCCTTGAGTTTTGATATATGCTTCAGCTTTTTGAGCAATACCTCTAGGATCTCTAGATAACCTTCCTCTATCTTCCCCCCAATAAACATCACAAAGAAGTCTAGCTGTTTTATTTTCAGTCATCCAAGGAATAATTGCAAATGTACTTGGATCTGGTTTTAATAATAAATCTGAATCTTCTACAGATGTAAAACCTACAATTGATGAACCATCTAATTTTGGTAAACCATCTCTCATTTGTTCTGGTGTGAATGTATTTGCTGAGATAGTGGTATGGTGAAAATGACCTGTAAGACCTGTAAATTGTAAATCAATAAATTGAATTCCTTCATGTTGAATCCTTGAGAATACTTCGTCTGAGGAATATGATACTGGGATTGGTTTTCCGTGACTTACTTTATAGGGCAATTTTATACTTCAATCAAACACAAATACAACCAGCATTTAAGGATTAGGTAGAAATGTCAGAATCTAATCAAATTGATATCAACTCATTACATCATACAGTTTTACGAGAAACTGAAAATGATTCTTTACTAGAAATCAAACCAAATTTTTATCGGAGCTTATCTGATTTTATTGGAAATTTACGAAAACAAGAATTTGATGGTGTTGAAAATAAAATTAAAGATACAATGATAGAAATGGCAACTGAGTTAACATCATTATTGATACATATCAGACTAGAAAAAATTTCTAATTCTGATGATTATGAAATTAGTCATCTTCTTGATGAAGAAAAATTCATTTTAGATTCAAAAGAAGAACAAAATGAAAGAACAGAAATGATTCTTTCTGCCACAATTAATGGAAAATCTAAATTTCTTGAATCATTAGCTGAAAATCATAAAATTAAGAAGGTTGTAATTAGATTTCTTAGTGAAGTCGATGAAATTGTAGGTGCAGATCTTGAAAAATATGGTCCATTTAAGGCCGAAGATATAGCTACAATTCCATATGAAAATGCTCAAGCTTTAATTGCTAAAAAAATTGCAACTAAAGTTAGATGGGAAGATTAGGTAGAAATTATACCTATTATCATTAGAAATTATGTCTCATACTGGAGTAGATGTAATTGATTTCCTACTTTATACAATTTATCCAGTAATTGGAATTTTAATTGTTGAAATCATTAGTCGAATCATCAAAGCTCCAAAATGGATTAAACTTTGGACTCAGGCAGTTGTATCTGTAGCTTTTGGTATTTATTATTGGTTTATTCTACCTGCACCACAAAATTTTCCATTAACTGCCATGGTTATGTTTGCATTAGCAATTGCCTTGATTTATCAAGGAAGACGAGCTAAAATTTCACCTGAAAAAAGTCCTTACTAATTTTATTATTTTCCAAGCATTCTTTTAAAGAAATTTCCTTTATTTCCATCACGAATTACTTTTCTCTCCCCAAATTTTTCTGATCTAATTTGTCGTAATTTTACACACCTATGTTCTTCTGGTAGTCTATGTTCAGAACAAAATGGATCCTTACAATAATTACAATGAAATGGCATCTCTGTCATATCTCCACAATATGCACAATTCTCAGATATCACAAACTACTATAGATTTTTTCTTTTAAAAAACTTATTAAAATTTTAGTAAGTTGTTTTAAAACCTTAATCATTAAATTTTCTAAACATTTTTAGTATTGTTGACGGAAATTTAGATGATAACTAATGATTAGTGGTAAAGTTGCAATAATTACTGGAGCCAGTAGTGGAATTGGAGAAGCTACAGCACTAACACTTGCAAAATCTGGTGTTAAAGTTGCAATTGGTGCTAGAAGAGTTGATAGACTAGAAGAACTATCAAAAAAAATTATTGCTAATGGTGGAGAAGTATTCTTTCAAAAATTAGATGTTACAAAAAATGAAGAATGTAAGAATTTTGCTAAAGCAGTTTTAGATAAATGGGGTTCAATAGATATTTTAGTAAATAATGCTGGTTTAATGCCATTAAGCTTTTTCAAAAATCTCAAAGTAGAGGAATGGGATAGAATGATTGATGTAAACATCAAAGGTGTGTTATACTGTACAGGCTCAGTAATTTCTCATATGAAAGAAAAAAAATCAGGTCATATAGTTAATCTCTCATCTGTAGCTGGTAGAGTAGTATTTCCTGCTGGTAGTGTTTATTGTGCAACAAAATTTGCTATAGCTGCATTTACTGAAGGATTAAGACAAGAATTTAGTGTTCGTTCTAATATTCGAGTTACTAGTATTGAACCTGGAATAGTTGCAACAGAATTAACTGATACAATCACGGATGAATCTCTTCAACAATTTGTAGAGAATGGAAAAAAGATGGAAACATTACAAGCACAAGATATTGCAAATGCAATTTTGTATGCAGTAGATTCCCCATCACATGTTAACGTTAATGAAATTTTGATAAGACCTACAACACAAGAAAAATAAATTGTCACATATACCACATGTTGTAATTTTAGGTGGAGGTTTTGGTGGACTTGCTGCAGCTAATGAAATACGAAATACATTGGATTCATCTAAAGTTAAAATTACAATTATAGATAAAAAAGACTGGTTTATGGTTGGATATGCAAAATTATGGATCATGAATGGAACCAGAACTTTTGAAAATTCAATTGGGTCATTAAACGAATTACCAAAAAAACAAATTAATTTTATTAAAGATGAAATTATTGAAATTAATCCAGAAAACAATTTTGTAAAAACAAAATCTGAAAATATTTCATTTGATTTTCTTATAATTTCTATGGGTGCAGTATTGGCACCTGAAAAGATATCAGGTTTAATAGAAAATGGATTTAATTTGTATGATCATAACCAACTCAATGAAATTAATCAGAAATTGAATAAAATAGAATCTGGAAAAATTGCTATTGTCATTATGGGAATGCCTTACAAATGTCCCCCAGCACCTTTTGAGGCTAGTTTACTAGTTGATTCAATGCTTAGAAAGAGAGGAATACGAGATTCTGTACAAATTGACTTTTACAGTCCTGCACCAATTACATTACCGGCAGTAGGTCCTGAAGTAAGTAAAAAAATTCTTGATTTAGTAAACTCAGAAAAAATTACTTTTCATAATTCTCAAAAAATTAAGCGTGTAGAATCTAAAAAATTGATTTTTGAAAATGATGAATACCATTTTGATATTCTTTTAGCAATTCCGCCACATATTGCACCTAAAGTAATTTATGATTCTAATTTAGCAAAAGAACCAGGATTTATTCCGATTGATAGGAATTGTAAAACACCATTTGAAAATATTTTTGCAGTTGGTGATGTGACAAGCTTATCAGTTACTGATTCCATAGTAGTACCAAAAGCAGGAATTTTTGCTGAAGGTGAAGGAATTACAGTTGCAAAAAATATCATTTCAAAACTTGAATCAAAAGAAACATCTGTTTTGTTTGATGGTAAAGGTGGATGCTTTTTAGAATCTGGCAGGGATACTGCTTCAGTACTTGAAGTAGATATGTTTACAAATGAAAAACCTTCTACCAAATTAACAGAATCTACCAAAGATAATCTATCTAAAAAATTAGATTTTGAAAAAGAAAGACTATCAAAATGGTTATGATGTATCTTCTTGATTTGTCTCTTTAGTTAGATGTTCTAGTATAGCTTTAACTTCGACACCCAAATCTTGATTATTTTTTGACAAGTTTAATTTTTCAGCAATACCATTTTTAAAATCTTGATCTTCTGTCTCTATACTTCTTTTTTGAATACAATCTGTATGATCTTTATCAGTGGCTGAAATTTTATGACAAATATTACATATTTTCATAATTTTTATTTGTTAATAGGACAATTTAATAATTTCATTTTGTGCCTGTGAAACTAGGGATCGTAGTCTAGCTTGGTATGATACTAGCCTGGGGGGCTAGTGGTCGCAGGTTCGAATCCTGCTGATCCCATTATAATTTCAAAACTTTGAGTAAATTTTCAAAATTTTCTCTTGTTTTTTCTTGTTTGTATGATTTTAAGGCATCAATAATTTTTTCTTTGGAGGAATTTTTGTAGATTTTTTGAGTTTGTTTTGCAATACCTGATCCAATAAAAAATGCTTGAGTTATTGATGTAACATTTGAAGGCTTTCTGTTTGTACTAGAACTTTCAAAATCAATTAAAGAAACTTTTGTTTTACCTACAATAACATGCTTTGAAATATTACTTAATTCACCATGATCAAATCCAATTTGATCTAATCTATAACAATCTTCTAAAGCACTTTTTATTGTAGATTTTAATTTTTTTACACTACCAGATCCTTTCAACATTCCAATCCAATTACTAAATTTTTCTCCTTCAAGGTATTCCATAATTAAGAAATTTTTACTTACATCAATTATTTTTGGACCAACATTAACTGAATTTACTAATTTTAATAATACAGCTTCATTTTTCATATTTTTTCTTTGAGAATCAGTTCTTCTAATTTTTAATGCAACTTCTTTATTTCCTCGTTTTACAAGTACTACAACACCAACGTATCCTTTTCCTAAAATTGCTAAACTTCCAATTGTAGTGGGACCTACTAAACAAATTGATTTTATTTTTAATTTTTCTAATTCATTAATTCTTGATTTAATTTGACGATTAGTTGCATTTGGATATCCTAAAATATTTGAGTATGGTTCTTTTGTAAATTTTTTAATTGAAATGAAGGAGTGTGCCATCTACTGAAATCAACTCAGCTACTTCCTCTTTAATTGATTTACTTAGAGTTTTATTTCCTACGAATACCTTAAAACCTCGTTTAAAATCATTTTGGAGGCCTTTTGGTATGCCTACTTGAAGATTTTTTTTCAAAAATTCTTTCATAAAACTTACAGCATCAATATGTTTTCTTTTTTCTAATGAAATTATTTTTCTATTATTTCCAACCCAGACTAATTCAGCATCTTTAAGATTTTTGGAAATAAAACTATGCGTACTATCTTCTCTGAAGAATTCTGGCCCTTTCTTTTGATATATTTCAGATATTTTTGTAGATTCTAAAAAGAAAATGAGATATGCCTCCTTTTGTTGATCTGTATGAGATTTACTTCTAAGTACAGTAAATCCTCCTAATTCTAACTGTGTAGATAATGTTGATGTTGCTCTTTTAATTTGCCCCCAAATAATATCTGGACTTCTAGTTTTAAATTCAAATTTTACAACTAGTAAATTATTCCAAAATTTATTTGATATTTTTAATTTTTTAGTTTTAAAAAATTCTAAACTTGGTTTTTGTTTTAATGCTCTACAAATAAGAATAAACTTTCCAATGTTTTCATTTGAAATAGCAGCAGCTAAATTTCTATTACTATCAATTGGATCAATTACAATTATTGATGTATCAAAAGATTTTGATGTTTTTCCAATAATTTGATTTTCTTTAATTTTTGATATTGATTTTATTAGATTTTCAAAACTTCCAAATTCTAAAATTAAAACTTCTGAAATATATCCACTAAATCCTTGTTTTGCAATTTCTGCACCATAGATTTTATTTGACTTTAAAAATGTCTTGAGAATTCTAACTTCATTTCTCATTTTTAACGTCAATGATTTTTTCATAAATTTTGTATGAAATGGAGATCTATCTGCAGCACTTTTCCATTCACCAATTTTGACATCATAACATGGTACAATGTTAATTTTTGTATCTTTAATTTTAGCCTCAACATAAGGATGTTGAGAATATCTAACATATGGAGAATATTTTTTTAGTGATTTAAAACCTATTTCTTTTGAAATATTTTCTAATTTTTCCTCAGAAATATTTTTTTGAAATTTGATAAAAATATCAATATCTGCATTTTTTGATAACCATGTATCTTTAGCATATGAACCCCCAAATTCTAATTCTACTACTTCAGAATATTTTTGAATTTCTTTTTCAACTAATTTGTATACTTTATCTGCAATTTCTTTTTTTGACTTTTGCATTACCTTAGACGGAATTGTTGTTTTTCCAATTTTAGAAATAATTTGTTTCATTATTTTACCACTAATCATTTTTTAATTGATTTTATATTAATTTCATTATTTTTACTTATTATCTAATAGTTAACTTCATAGACGAGTATTTTTTTTGATATATGTTGAGTAAACTACTCGTATGTTTAACAGGCATGCCTGGTGCTGGTAAATCTACAATTGCTGAGGGCTTGGAATCTAAAGGTTATGAAATTATTAATTTAGGAAATGCAGTGCGAGACGAAGCTAAAAATAGAAATCTAGAAGCAAGTAGAGAAAATCTTGGAAAATTAATGTTGGAACTTAGAAAAAAAAATGGACCTGGTGCAATAGCTAAATTAGTTGAATCAAAAATACAGTCCTCTACTGCGAATGTATTGTTAATTGATGGAGTTAGATCCAATGATGAGATAGACGTACTTAGAAAATTTGGAACTGTAAAATTATTAGCAATTCATGCATCTACAGATATTCGATTTAATTTCTTACAAAAAAGAGGAAGATCTGATGATCCACAAACAAAAGAACATTTCAATGAAAGAGATAATCGTGAATTAGGTGTTGGCATTAGCAATTCTATTGCATTATCTGATTTTGCGATATCTAATATTGGTTTAACAAAAGATGAATTAATAAAAAAATCATATGAAATAATTCAAAGATGGATTGAATGAATATTCCAAGTCTTAGTTGCAAAATAGAAATGTTTTGCACAGTAAATCCTTCTGAATCTATTGAAAAAATAGAAAAAGCAATTTCTAATATTTTTCCGTATTCAATTATAAATAATAATAATTTATCAGTTAATGCACAATCTAAAGAATTAAGATCTTTTGAAAAAATTTATCAATTTATTCATAATAATAAATTACAAAAAAATTATTTACGTTCACTAGAAGATCATTTACAAGATGATACAACATGGTTTTATCTTAATAAACAAGCAGCATTTGTTGAGCAAATAGCAATTTGTGAGGAATCTGATGAATCTCCATTGGGACCAATTAAAATTAGTATAACATCATCTAATATTGATGCAATAATTGACTGGATAGTTTTTGATTAAATAAAATTAGTTAAAAAAATTAACTCATTATTGATTATTTTTTTTAGTTTGAATTTAAAATGAATTTTTTGAGAGTGATATGATATGTTGATAAAATTAGGCATAATTGCGGCTGTTTTGATTTTAGGTGGTATGATGTTTTCTACAGAAATCACTACATTATTTCCAAGTACATCAGCATTATTAGCTGATTCATTAAAAGATGATATTAATGCCCTTAATGAAAAAGTAACAAATTCTGCTGATAATCGTCTCGATACTTCTATTGATAAAACTATTCAAAGTGTTAGTGACAGTATTTATCAAGGAATTACAGAAACTGGAGATAAATTAGTTGAGAATGTTAATGAAAAAATTTCTGAAGGAATTACAGAAACTGGCGATAATATTAAAACTCAAATTGTAGAATCAAGTGAATCATCTAAAGAAATTCTTGTAAATGAAGTGTCTGGATTTGATCCATTTAGTTTTATAAAAAATATATTTAAAATTAATTAATTATTACTTCTAAAAGATCTTTTGCAGTGATAACTGAATTATGAATTTGTTCTGCTTCTGTTTTATGTCCAATTTCATCTTTATATCTTGCAGAAAAATGTGTTAAAATCAAATTTTTTACATTTGCATTTTTTCCTAATTCCGCAGCTTGTTTTGCTGTTGAATGACAAGTATCTTGTGCTTTTTGTTTTTCTTTATCAAGAAATGTAGAATCAAAAACTAAGTAATCACATTCTTTAAAAAATTCTTCTAATTCTTTTGTTGGCATTGTATCTCCTGAAATTCCTATTTTTGTTCCTGGACGTTTTTTACCTAATACTTGTTCAGGTTTCATTATTTCATTATTATTAGTAATATCTTCTCCATTTTGTAATTTATTCCATAATTCACCTTCTGGTATACCTAATTCCTTTGCTTTTTCAACATTAAATCTTCCTGGTTTATCTTTTTCTTCAAATAAATATGAAAATGCAGTAATTGAATGATTTGCTTTAGCTGCATACATTGAAAATTTATTATCTTCAAATATTTTCCCTTCCTTAACAATTGTAATTAAAATAGAAAATGATAATCCAAAATTTAACATTTTAATATTTGCTGCAAGAAATTCATCAATTCCTTTAGGACCAAAAATTTCTAAAGATTTAGTTCTATTTTGCAGTGACATTGTTTGTAATAATCCTAGAATTCCTACACAATGATCTCCATGCAAATGTGTTACAAATAATTTCATTTTTTTATTCCATCCCAAACCTGATTTCATATATGATATTTGTGATGCTTCACCTGCATCAAACATCAATATTTCACCATCATTTTCTAAACATATACAAGATAACCCTCTTCTTTCTGTTGGTTGTGCAGCTGATGTTCCTAAAAATACTAGTTTCATTTAATCAAAATAGTTCTTGTGAGACTTTTATGCCTATAGATCTGATATTTTTTCAATCCTTTTAATTTCATTTTAGGATCTAATTCTTTTTTATACATTATAGCAATTTTCTTGTTTTTAGGAATAATTGAGATAAATCTTTTCAAAATTTCTTCAGGTTTTTCTGATGCTTTTGAAGATCTACCATATGGTAAATCAGTAACAATTCCATCAAAATCATTTGATATTTTTACCAATTCTTGAAAATCTGATTTCAAAATTTTTGATTTGTAATTATTAATCTCAAGATTTTCTTTGGAAATTTTACACATATTTTCATCAAAATCTATTCCAATTGCATTGATACCCATAGATTCAGATTCAAGTAATGTTGTGCCTGTACCACAAAATGGATCACATAGAGTTTCCCCTTTTTTCAATCCAACTAAATTTATCATAACTCTTGTCAATTTCCAATCTAATTCATGAGGATATTTTTTACTTTTTTTAGGACGTTTTCTATTTTCATTTTTTTCTGAAAAACCAAAAAAATTTTCTTCATTTGTAAAAATTAGATATACTGTAATATCAGGATTTTCTAAATTTACTTTTGCATGTGTAAATTTAGATATCATGTCACCCATAGAGCTTTCTAATTCTAATGTATTCAATTGATTTGATGATAGGTTAACTACTCTACACACAAAACTTTTTGTATTTTTTAGAACATGAAAATTCTCATCACCTAAAAATAATCCTGACATTTTTCTTAATATTTGTCCAGAAGTTTTTACAAATGTAGCACGTTCCATAATTTTATTCCAATTAGTTTTTGATTGAATAATTATTAGATTTGAAATTATTTTTATTTTAGCAAACCTATCATACATTTTTACAATTGCAACAACTTCATCAGTTGCAAGTTCTAAATAATCTTTAGATAAAATAAAAAAACTTTCTGGCATTACATTATTGCCTTTGCAATAGTTTTTGAAATATCTACTTTTGATGTTTTTCCTGGAATTGTATTTGTACTAATGATACTTGTAACTCCTGCTTTCTTTATTTTCTTTTCAGCATCATTCATTAGAAGTGCATGTGTACATGCAACATAGATTCTTTTACATTTTTGTTTTTTAAGAAATTGTGTAGCTTTGATAATACTACCTCCAGTACTTATGATATCATCAACTAAAATTAAATCTCTATTTTTAACTTCTAAATTTTTTGTTTTAATTTTCACTTTACCTGTTTTTCTATCTCTTGTTTTCTCTAATGCGATATAATCTGAATTGAATTCCTTTGCAAATTCCTTTACTCTTTCTTTTCCACCTTGATCTGGTGATACAATTAAAGGATTTTTTAGGCTCAATTTCTTAAAAAATCCTACAAGATCTGGAATTGCAGTAACATTTTTTGTTTTGATACTAAAATGCTTCAATCCAATTGAACTATGGATATCCACAACAATTATTTTTGATGCTCCAGCACTTTTGAATAACTTACCAAGTACTTTCATTGTAACAATTTCACCTGGTAAAAATTCTCTATCTTGTCTTGCATATCCCATATATGGAATTACAACAACTACTTCTGATGAATTTTCTTTAGCTTTAGTGATTAATGATAATGCTTGAACTAAGTTTGTATCTACAGGTGGATACATTGATTGTACAACAACAGATTTCTTTTTTGATATTTTCCCAATTAATGTAATTTTACTTTCTCCATCAGGAAAAACTTTAATTTCTGATTTTACAAGATTTGCCTTTATTTTTTTAGATAATTTTCTTGCTAAATCTTCAGAAGATTTTCCTGAAATTACTGATAATTTATTCAACAAAATGATGTGGTTTTATGGGATTCTTAAGTTTTGAGAAATTTTTTCTATTCGTCGCCTTCTCCACGACCTAAATCCCCAACACCATATTCATCAGTGACTTGTTTACGCTTACTTTCATGTTCTGCAATTTCTTGCGCTTCCCTCTTTTCATCTCCCTGATACACTGTTCTAATTGGCCATGGAATTCTAATATCGTATTTCTTAAATTCTTCATACATTATGACACGCATATCACTTTTCATTTTGAATTGTGAACCATAATCCCTAACATATACAATGACAGCAAAATCAAGAGATGAATCATTGAATTCATTAAATCTAACAACTGGTTGTGTTATGTCTACATGCAGATCTTTATCACAACCACAACTTGATTTATTTTCATCTAAAAATGAACATCTATTTTGTCTAACTAGATGTTTTCCTTTACCATCTTTAATTTCTATCATTCCACGTTTAGCAATTTTTACTAAAATAGCTGCAACTTGTTTTGGATCATTTAGATATGATACTCCAACTTTAATTATTGCTGGAACAAGTTTATTTTCTTTAGTATAATTGATAATTTGTCCTGTTACCAATTGTCTTGTAGGAATTATTGCTACAGATTCATGTAATCCATCTCTAACATAGGTAACTCTAGGTGTAATTTTATGAACATATCCATTATATCCTGATTCTAATTGAATTCTTTCTCCTTCTTTGAAAATATTATCTTTTCTAATCATTATATATGCAAAGTAATTTTGCATTGTTTCTTGTAATGCTAATCCAATACCAATTGCAAGACCACCTGTTGCAGTTGCTAATACAAACAAATCTACTCCCCACCAAGATACAATTCCTAAAATGGTTGCACCAAAAATTCCTACAGGTAAAATTTGTTTAAATGATTTAGGAATACCTTCTCTTTTTTTGCTTGCATATCCTACTGGTCGAGAACTTGGAACTAATGGCTCAAAACCATTAATCCTCTTTTCTTCTCTCCAAATATCTATTGCAAATATTTCATTTGGCTTTGCACCCATTTTTAATTTTCTTCCTGATTGATTATTTCCAGTAATACAACTGTTAAAATATTTTAAATATTTTCCTCTTTCAGATTCTTTCCATTTTTCAAAAGTATTACTTACTAATTTTTCATAACTTCCAATAGGGTTTCCTTTTGAAGTACGATATTGTTCTAATTGAATAATCCCTTTTTTTGTTTTACAGAGATTCTTGAATTCTTCATCAGTAAAATCTTCAGGTGTAATAGTTGGTGGAACCCATTTGTATAATTTGTGAAAGAGACCATCATCATCTGAAAAACCTTGCATATCATACCAAACTTGAAAATCTTGTTTTTCAAGAATTGATTTATCACGTTTTGTAAGTATTATTGGTATTAAATGAGAAACTGTATATCCGATAACTAGAATATTGAAAGTATTGAGAATTTTTGCAAAAGTTTCTTCAGGAGTTAATTCCATTGTAGAAATATTTGAATCCTGTTCAAATAATTCTGAAGTTTGAATATATGCATTAGTTGATGAAATTAGAGCAATCGCAAAAAATGGTAATACTGCATTTTGTACAAATTTTGATAAATGAGGTCTAGTGTAAAATATTTTTTTTGATTTTATCAGTGATGAGAATGTTCTATATGCAGCAGCTATCATAACAATTCCAACTATCATTATGATGAAAGCTAATTGAAGTGATTCTGATGAAGCTAATAACTGTGAAACTGTTTCAAATTCTCCAACTGAAATTTGTGAAATATCTCCTTCGCTCATAATTTGTCTTCTTACTTTGTTTTATTTTCTAGAATAAAATGTTAAGCCATTTTGATTATTTTAAGAGAAAAAACTACATAATTATTGATTATTTTATGCCTAAAATTTTTGCAACATTTAACAAGGGTTATAGTACTAATTTCAAAATGACCTATCAAAAATCAATTTGGAATGATTCACCATCTATGAAATCATACACATTATCTAATTTTCGTCAACTTCCACAAATTCAACAATTTTCTGAAGAAAAACAATTTGAAATGGAAGTTGTAGGAAATGTTTTACCTTTTAAAGCAAATAACTATGTAGTTGAACAATTAATTGATTGGAATAATATTCCAAATGATCCCATTTTCGTCTTAACATTTCCTCAAAAAGGAATGTTGAAACCTGAACATTATAAAAAAATGGCTGCTGCATTAAAAAATAATGCTGATAAAAAAGAAATTGCAACTATTGCAAATGAAATTCGTTTACAATTAAATCCACATCCTGCAGGTCAAATGGAACTTAACGTTCCAACATTAAAGGATGGAACCAAATTATATGGAATGCAACACAAGTACAAAGAAACTTGTCTTTTCTTTCCTAGTCAAAGTCAAACTTGCCATGCATATTGTAGTTTTTGTTTTAGATGGCCACAATTTGTTGGTATGGATGAAATGAAATTTGCAATGAAAGAAGGTGAACAACTAGTTCAGTATCTTAAAGAACATCCTGAGATTACTGATGTATTATTTACTGGTGGTGATCCAATGATTATGAAAGCAAAAATTTTCTCAAAATATATTGATACTTTAATTGATGCAAATCTTCCAAATCTTAAAACTATTAGAATTGGAACAAAAGCACTTGCATATTGGCCTTACAAATTTTTAACAGATTCAGATTCTCAAGAAATGTTACAAATTTTTAAAAAAATAACTAATAATGGTTTACATCTTGCATTTATGGCTCACTTTAATCATCTAAATGAATTATCAACAGATGCTGTAAAAGATGCAATAAAGGAAGTGAGAAAAACAGGTGCGCAAATTCGAACTCAATCACCTCTTTTAACACATATCAATGATGATGCAGAAATGTGGGCTAAAATGTGGACTAAACAAGTTGAATTAGGTTGTATTCCATACTACATGTTTGTAGTTAGGGATACAGGTGCGCAACACTACTTTGGAATTTCTTTAATTAAAGCACATGAAATTTTTAAGAGTGCATATTCTTCAGTTAGTGGATTAGCTAGAACAGTTCGTGGACCAAGCATGTCTGCAACTCCAGGTAAAGTCCATGTAATGGGAACTGCAAATGTTAATAATGAAAAAGTAATTGTTTTAAGATTTTTACAAGGTAGAAATCCTGATTGGGTAGATATTCCATTTTTTGCTAAATATGACGAAAATGCAATTTGGTTAGATGACTTAAAACCAGCATTTGCTGAAAAATTCTTCTTTGAGGAAGGAATGAAAAGTTTTCAAAAAAATTAATTTAATTGGAAATTATTTTATCCTAAACTTTACCTGACTTTCTTGACAATTCTATCTTACTAGATAACATTAGTAAAATAATTTCTTAAGACTAGTAATTGGATTCTAAACAAGTTTTACAAACTATTCAAGATGAAAGTATCTCTTTCATTGATTTTTGGTTTGTAGATATTTTTGGTGAACTTCATAATGTTGGAATGCCAAGTTATGCAATTAATGAAAATAGTTTTGTAAATGGTCTTGAAAAATTAGATGCAAGTTCAATTGTTGGATTTAAATCTGTAAATAATTCTGATATGATTTTAATGCCTGATCCAAATTCATTTAAAATTTTACCTAATGATTATGATCCAGGACATAGAAAAAATGCACGTATCTTTTGTGATCTATATGATGGTAGCACAAAAAAGGAATCGCGCTATAGTAGAGATTCTAGAGGAATTGCACAGAAAGCATCTGAAAAACTTGGCGAATTTGGATTTACTCATACTAATTGGGGACCTGAAATCGAATTTTTTGTCTTTGATTCAATCAATGTTTATCCGTCACCCTATGCTGCAACTCATTCGGGTGGTGGTTCTGGCTATTCAATTGACTCTAAAGAATCACCATGGTCTAAAGGAAATGTTAGTACAGCAATAAATTTCAAAGAGGGATATTATCCATCACAACCAAAAGATACACTTGCAGGATTTAGAAAAGATGTATGTGAAGATTTGTATAATTATTTTGGAATAAAAATTGAAGCTGAACATCATGAAGTAGCAACTTCTGGTCAATGTGAAATTAATTTAGTTTATGATGAGATGATTGTTATGGCAGATAATGTAATTGCAGTTAAAAATTTAGTTAAAGTAAAAGCTAAAAGAAAAAATAAAGTAGCAACTTTTATGCCAAAACCAATTTTTGGTGATAATGCATCAGCTATGCATACACATCAGAGCTTATGGAAAGGAAATTCTAATGTAATGTATGATCAAGATGATGAAGTCGCACAGATGAGTCAAATTGGTAGATATTATGTTGGCGGAATTTTAAATCATGCATCAGCATTATGTGCAATTTCAAATCCTACTACTAATTCTTACAAACGTCTTGTTCCTGGATTTGAAGCACCGGTGAATGTTTGTTGGGGATTAGCAAATCGTTCTACTGCGATTAGAATTCCAATGTATAATAGAAATCAAGAAAAAAGTAAAAGAATAGAATATCGTGTACCTGATCCTACTGCAAACATCTATCTTTTAGAGGCTGCATTACTTTTAGCAGGATTAGATGGAATCAAAAATAAAATTGATCCAGGTGATCCTATTGAAGAAAATGTTTACAAACTTTCTTCAGAAAAGAAAAGAGAATATAATATTGGTTCTTTACCAGTTTCATTAAAAGGTTCATTAGATTCTCTTGGTAGTGATTCTAACTTTTTAGAAGAAGTTTTTACAACTGATTTTCTAGAAGCATATTCTGAATTAAAATATAAAGAATACACTGCATTTGCACAAACACCAACAGCTTGGGAAGTTTCAATGTATGCTGATGCATAACTGGATTGTATGTTATAGTAGTACCAATAACAATCATTAGTATTATCATAGCTATAATCGCTTTAGTCAAAACAAGAAAGAATTAACTTTATAAGTAATTTTAAAAAAA
>CAJQRM010000025.1 GCA_905612275.1 uncultured Candidatus Nitrosopumilus sp. | reverse complement strand
TTCTAATGAAACTAGCGATGAATTAATTGTAATGGAAAAATTATTACAAAATGCAAAAGAACAATTTCAAATTGATGGTTTAGTTCATGGTGGAATTAAAAGTAAATTTCAAAAAGAAAAATTTGAAACTTTGTGTTTAAAATTAAATTTAGTTTCTATTGCACCATTATGGGGTACTGATCCAAAAGAATACATGAATCAATTACTTGATTCTAATTTTCATTTTATGATGATTACAGTATCTTCTGATGGTTTAGATGAACAATGGTTGGGAAAATTAATTTCAAAATCTGATATTGAAGTTTTGAATAATTTATCTGATAAATTTGGATTTAATTTAAATTTTGAAGGTGGAGAATCTGAAACTTTTGTAATTAATTGTCCTCTTTTTTCTCACCCTATCAAAATTAATAAATTTACAAAAAATTGGGATGGCTATAGAGGAAGGTTTGAAATAGTGGATGCGGAGTTAAATTACAATGCTTGATGGATTAAAAACTAGTTTAGGTGATGCAATCAAAAAGATTGTTAAATCTTCAGGCATAGATGAGGAATTAATTAAAGATCTTTGTAAAGATGTTCAAAGAGCATTATTGACGTCTGATGTAAATGTGAGATTAGTTCTTGAAATTACTAAGAGATTAGAGGAGCGTTCATTAAATGAAACCCCGCCTCCTGGGCTTTCACGTAAAGATCATATTGTAAAGATTCTCTATGATGAATTATCTAAATTACTTGGTAATGAATCTGATTTTAATTTTATACCTGGTAAACAAAATAAAATAATTTTATTGGGAATTCAAGGAAGTGGTAAAACCACTGTGGCATCAAAACTTGCTAAATTTTTGACTGGTCAAGGACACAAAGTTGGTGTTGTTGGTGCTGACACCTATAGACCTGGTGCATTAATTCAGCTTAAAATGATGTGTGACAAATCTGATGTTGAAGTTTATGGTGAAGAAAATAATAAGGATTCTCCAAACATTGTAAAAAATGGATTAAAATATTTTGAAAATCAATCTCTCGATGTAATTATAATTGATACTGCTGGTCGTCATAAAGAGGAACATGATCTACTTGAAGAAATGGGTAAAATCAATAAAGTTGCAGAACCGGATTTAGCTTTACTTGTAATTGATGGTACTATCGGACAACAATGTTTCAATCAAGCAGAAGCATTTCATAAAACCATTCCAGTTGGGGGTGTAGTCATTTCAAAATTAGATAGTTCTGCAAAAGGTGGTGGTGCACTTGCAGCATCTGCTGCAACTGGTGCACAAATAATGTACATTGGTACTGGCGAAAGAATTGATGATTTAGAAAAATTTTCACCCACTAGATTTGTTGGTAGATTACTTGGAATGGGTGATATTCAAGCTGTATTGGATTTGGCAAAAAGATTGGAAAATGAGGGTGATGATGTTAGAATGAAACGAATTTCAAGCGGAAAAATGAATATGGATGATTTCTTTTATCAGTTGGAGGAAGTTACTAAAGTTGGTTCTTTGAAAGGACTTCTTGATAGCATGCCTGGAATGTCTGGCATGGTCAAAGAGGATCAAGTTGATCAAATGGAAGATAGAGTTTCAAAATGGCGGTATATCATTCAAAGTATGAATGAAGATGAAAAGGCAGATCCTGACTTACTTAATTCTTCTAGAATTAAACGAATTGCACGTGGTTCTGGATGGGCTGAGGGTGAAGTCAAAGAGTTACTCAAAAATTATAAAAATTCTAAGAATTTAATGAAGGCTTCCAAAGGTCGTCAAATGCAAGGTACTCTTAGAAAAATGGGATTAGGGTGATTTTTTCTAACCCTATCTTTAAAAATGTCTGAATATCAAAAAATTATCCTTCTTGCAAATCAAATTTTAAAAAATCATGAATTATGTTATCATTGTTTAGGACGATTATTTTCTAAACAATTAGGTCTTTCTTCAAATAAAATTCTTGGTCAAAAATTGAAGAAAAATTTTAAATCTTCTCAAAAATGTTTTATCTGTAAGAATTTATTTGATAATCTAAATTATTTTTTAAAAATGATGATTGATTCTACATCTGATTATTCTTATTGTACATTTAGTGTTGGAACTACTGTTAAACCTTCTATTGTTGATAGGGATGATTACATTAGATCACATTACAAACTAATGGGAGTTGATAGTGTTAAAACTGATATTACTAAAGAATTAGGAAAATCTTTTTCTAAAAAAACAAAAAAAATTCTAGATTTTTTAGATCCTGAAATAAATCTTATAATAAATTTTAAAAATGAATCTTGTCAATTACATTCTAAATCTATTACTTTTTCTGGAAGATATGTGAAAACACTACGTGGAATTACTCAAAAACAAAAATCTTGTATAAATTGTAATGGTAGAGGATGTAGAACTTGTCTGTTTCACGGTATTTCTGAATTTACTAGTATTGAAGGAATAATTTCACAATATATTTTTAAAAAATTTGGCGGTACTACTACAAAATTTACTTGGATTGGTGGTGAGGATAAATCTAGTCTTGTTTTAGGTCCTGGTAGACCATTTTTTGTTAAACTCCACCATCCAAATAAGAGAACATCAAAATTAACTTCTATTGATCTTGATTCTATTAAACTTAAAAATTTAAAAATTATTGATAAATTTCCTCAAAAACCTATAATGTTTAATTCTTCTATTGAGATTAAAATTTCTTCTAAAAGTACTCTTGATTCACAATATCTCAAAAAATTAAAAAATATTTGCAATGACCCCGTTATGGTTTATGAAAAATCTGGAAAACGTTTCGAAAAACAAATTTTTTCTTTAAGTTACAAAAAACTTTCTCTCTATAGTTTCTCTTTATTTATGAAAGTTGAAGGTGGATTACCCATACGACGATTCATCGAGGGTGGGGATGTTTCTCCTAATATCTCTGACATCCTTAACTGCAAATGTACGTGTGAGGAATTTGATTTTCACGATATTGAGGTTTGATCATAACAATTAACTACCTCGAAATTTTCTAAATTTACATGCCAATGAGAAAAACAGGTAAACATCAAAGACATGCTGATCAAAGAGAAAATAGACGTAAAGTAAAAAAAGCAAAAGGCGGAAAGCCTAGATCTTCATAAATCAACATTTTTACATTAAAATTATCTAGTTCTAGTGTTGGATCCTTTAGTACGTTTTAGAGATGCACATTCTAAGGGGCTTATACCTAACGATGTTTATGATTTAACCTTGAAGCGTTTTCCTATTGCCGTTGCTGGGATAGATCGAATTGAAAAAGCATCAGGAATTCAATACCCTGTGGCTTATGTGGAGCCTTCACTTGTGCTTTCTTCATCTGATTCAAATTCATATGAATATGGAATTCTTTTTGCTAGAACTATTCCTGTTATGTTTGAAGAAAAATTTCAAGTAGTAATTCAAGTTTCTGCTCCTCTAATTACTTATGGATTAAAGGGAACAATTCATGCTATTTTGGCTCACGAATTTTTACATTTTTTAGAATTAATGAGAAAAATATCTAAAATGGAATTACTTTCTGATGAAATATCTGGAAATCTATTTGAAAATGTCTATAGTGATGAAACAAGATTATTTGAACCAAAAGTTGTTTTTAAAGATAGAATGCTATTGAATCATATTACAAAAAAATTTCCTGCTGGATTTCGTGATTATAAACTTGAAGATAAAGTGATAAAATTTTGGGCTGATAGAAATTTACCCAAATCAAATATTTCTTTAGATACTAATAATGTAAAATTGTCTGTAGAATCGTTATCTAAAATAAAACTTGATCCTAAATTTATTTTAAAAATTAAGCAGTTAGAGGAAAAAAGTTTAAAAACACACAAGAAAAAATTGTATTGAGTACTAATTATTTAAAATATTTTTTTATTGTTTAAATTCTGTTAACCCACATTTTCCACAGGTGTTTCTATCTTTATGCTCTGACATGAATACTCCTTTTCCACATCTTGAACAATTTTTTCTAATTTTTGTTACTTTATCTCCTTCAACTTTGAAATATTGGTGTACTTTTGGGCTAGAACCTTTACTACCTTTTTTTTCTACAGGCATTATTCTGTTTTCTCCTCTGCTGGGGCTTCAACTGTTTTCTCCTCTGCTGGGGCTTCAACTGTTTTCTCCTCTGATGGGGCTTCAACTTTTTCAGCTTCAGCAATTTTTGCTTTAGTTTTTTCTAACCTTGAGAAAATAGTTGGGTTGATGTGTTTTTTTGCTAATCCTTCATCATCATATACATAGAAAGTTCCTGTTACTTTTAACATTCCAACATTTGTTTTTAGTCTCATTGGAATCACAATTTTTCCATCTAATTTGAATTCCTTTGTTATCATATCTACTGCTTCTAGAGTTTTGAGTTTACCGCCTAATCCTGCAAAATCACAGGTTAATTCTCTTCTTGATAAGAAGGTATTATTGACGTCTGAAAGTGTCTGAATAAGTGACATGTATCAAAAATCTCTAGATATTTCATATAAACCTAGTTGAATTTGCACAAGAAATTTAAGAAAATACTATGAATTAATGGTATGGAGAGATATTTGATTCATATAAAAAATGAAAAATATATTCCTATAAATTCACGTGACATTCTTTATCGAACACGAGATCTAATATCTGGAATGAATGCACATGTTAGACTTGTTAGAGTTGCTACCACCTTTATTGAATTTGATGTGGCTATTGAAACAAAAGATGTGGATGATCTTGTTGAAAAATTATCTCCTATTGGTGATTTAGATAATATACGACATATAGTTGAAGAGGAAATTGAAATAGATCAGGGAATTAAAGATGGTATTTTTTATTTTAATAGTGAGCGATTTTGGGAATGCCATGAAGCATTTGAAGGTGTTTGGAAACAATGTTTTGGTCGTGAAAAAGAATTGGTCCAAGGAATTATACTTGTAGCTGTTGCATATGCTCATGCTCAAGCAAATGAATTAAGTATTGGAGTTGCAATGCTAACTAGAGCTTTAGAAAAATTAGGAAGTTCTCCATCCATGTATCATTCAATTGATGTGGAACAAATAAGAAAAAAATCTATTGAAATGCAAAAAATTAATGATTTAGTTCTGTTTGAGATCTAATTAATTCTAAAGATTTTGTAACTACTTCTGCACCTTGTAGTAAACCTATACTGCCTTTTTTTGCTTGCTCTTCTGTCATTCTTGTTGTTCCATCATTTTTAATAAAATCAGCTGAAACTATAACTGGTACTGGATCATCACTATGTCCTTTGTTAATGCATGGTGTTGAGTGATCTGCTGAAATAATTATTGCAACTTTACTTGAATCAATATTTTCCACAAGTGTTTTAAAAAATCGTTGATCAATTTCTTCAATATTTTTCATTTTGCCTATGGCATCTCCATCATGACCAAATTCATCTGGTCCCTTAAGGTGGACGTATATTGCATTTTGTGTCTCCATTGCATTTGCTGCCACTCTTGCTTTTTCTTCATAATCTGTTAAACCCCCTGCTTCAAATGCTTTCATTTTAAGAACTTCTGAAATTCCAAGTTCAACTGGCATATCTACTATACATGAAAATTTCATTTTATGTTTTTCATTAATTGGTGACACATCTGGATATTTGTTACCTGCATCTCTAAGTAGGATACAACTGAGTTGTTTTTTATTTTCTTCTTTACGCTTTTTATTTATTTTACTTTCTTTCATAATTTTTATTGATTGTTCTGAAAATTCATTTACTAAATTTGCTGTAAATTTAGAATTCTCAACATCCTCTAACGGTAAACATTTTTCAATTTTTAAAAAGTCTCCAACTGCTTTTGCTACTCCCATTCCACCGATGTTACTATATGCTGGATCTGTATTTGTTATTTTTGATGATAATTTTTTGGATGGTGTTCTGATTCTAACTGTTACTCTATGACCTATTGTTGGTGCAACCACTATTTTTGTATCTGGATCTGAAAATTTTATTTTTTCTTCTAATTCTTTTGCAATTCCAACTGCATCTTCTTTTTCAATATGTCTACCTGCTCTTCTATCTGTGATTATTTCTTCCTCGTTTAATGTTGAATAATTACCTCTTAATGCTAAATCCCCATCTTTAAAATCAATTCCAACCCCTATTGCTTCTATAACTCCTCTACCTGCATAATCTACATGTTCAAATTTGTAACCTAACATATTGAAAACTGCAATATCTGATTCTGGAGCTATACCTTTTCCTACTGAAATTACTTCTCCAATTACCCCATTACTTGCAATTTTATCTAACGTGGGCGTATTTGCAGCTTCTAGTGGTGTTTTTCCATTTAAATTTGGGTGTGGCAGATCCCCTACCCCATCTAAAAGAACGTAAATCATGTGTACTTTAGAATTATCCATCTAAAACCCTGTTTATCTAAATTTTCGATCTCTGTTTTAAATCTTGCAATGTATTTGCGATCATTTTCTTTTTATGTCAAATTTTAATTCTAAATGATTTACTACAATAAATTATTTTTTATTTTTTTTATATTATTCATTTTTTCTTTTCATTTAATTTAAGAAAACGTTTTAACATACAATTACTTTCAATTACCATTATGGGTGATATGCGTAAAGATTATGTTTCTGAACATTTCATGATTGTCTCTAAAAAAGATGATAAGGTAGTTGTTTCAAAGAAATCTCCTTTTGCTCCTGGTAATGAATCCATGACAAACCCTTCTGTTTTATCTCTTGTTGAGAAGGATGGTATGTTACAACGTCTTCAAGATAGTGAAGATGATTATGTTGAAGGTTGGTCAATCCGTGTTTTTGAAAGTAAGAATCCTATTGTTTCAATTGACACTGAAAATTCTTATAGTGATAAACCATTTTACAGTGAACCTGCATACGGATACCATTATGTCATTGTTGCATCACCCAACCCCAAAGACACTTTTTCAACAATTCTTCCTGAACAGTGGTCTAATGTTTTAGTTGTAGTACAAGATAGATTGAGGTGGCTCTATACTCAAAAAGGTGTAACTTATGTTTCAATTTATGGTGATTATGGTGATCTTGCTGGAAATACTAATCCTCATCCTCATCTGAATATTCTCACTCTTTCTACAATTCCTCCAACTATTGAGGCTGAGGCTGAAGCATCTCATAAAATTTTGAATGAAAAAGGTGTTTGTCATATGTGTCAAACCATAAATGAGGAACTTAGTGGACCTAGACAAATTCTTCAAACTGATGGATTCATTGCTTTTTCACCTTGGGCTCCTTCATATCCTTATGAGTTTTGGATTTCTCCAAAAAAACATTCTACTAGTTTTTCAAAAATTACTCAAAAAGAAATTAATGACCTCTCTTTGATTCTGAGAGCAACTTTGGGTGGACTCTCAAATACTGTTAAAAATGTGGCATACAATTTAGTTTTTCATCTTTCTCCTGAAAAGAAAAATACTAGACAAATTCATTGGCACATTGAAATTTATCCAATTACTAAATCATGGTCAGGACTAGAACGTGGGTATGGCATTTTTGTAAATGATGTTTCTCCTGAGGATGCTGCTGAAAAACTTGGAAGTGCATGTAGGAAAGAATTAGCTAATCTTGTTGGTATTGTTTGATTTTTTGAATGGTTTATTTATCAACTAAAATTAGCTAACAATATGGCAATTGAAAAATGGCTTGCAATTACTAGTGTGGGTCTTTTTGCAATGTTTGCTGGTGAGATGATTTCAGTTTATAATTTTATGAATACTGTTTCTGAAGATGCTGTAGTTGCACAAGGTTTTTCACCAGATCCAAAATTAATTCAATTTGTTTCAATTGGTGTTGCACCTGCTGGAATTTTAGCTGCAGTTGCTTTTATCATGTCTAGAAATTATGGTTCCAAACAAGTTGGTTCTTTGATAATTATTGGAGGAATAATTTTACTAGCAGGTAATGTTGTTTCATATTCAATGATAGATTCAATTAGAGATAGTTATGTTACAGATTCTGTAAAATACCTGCCATTATTATTCATAATATTATCTGCACCTGTGATGGGTGTAGGTGCATCTTTGATTTTAAAACGAAAAAAACATCCAAAAAAACGATTTTTCTAGATATGATTAAATCTTAATTCATTTGAATGATATTTGAATCCTATTTCTTCATAAAATGCTTTGACATCATCTGAGCAATCTAAAATTGTTTTATAACATCCCTGATTTTTTGCAAGTTCTAAAACATATTTGATAATTTTCTTACCTATTTTTTTCCCTTGAAACTCTTTGCTTACTACTACGTCTTCTATGTGCCCTACAATTCCTCCTTGATGAATAAATTTAGGTTCAATTAGAAGTGTTGTAGATCCTACAATTTCTTCATTTATTTCTGCAACAACTATGATGTGTTTTGGATTTGATTTAATATTTTTAAAAATTTCCAATGCCTTATCTTCAGTAATATTGCTAGTTTCTCTTAATGTGTCTAACACATTTAGAAATCCCTTTTTGAAATCATTTTCTTCTAATTCTCTTATGATTGGTTCATCCATTTCTAAATTCCCCCTGCCTCTTCTTATATTCTTCACATGCTTGTTTGTATGATTCTTTGTTTCCGATATCCGTGAATCCATTTTTTGTTATGAAACTATTTACTATCTCTTTTTTCTTCATTGCTTTTTTAATTAAATCATCCATTCCATATGGTTTATTTTTTGGAATTAAATTGAAAACTTTTGGATTCATAACATAACAACCCATGTTTACATTTGCTTTTATTTCTGGTTTTTCATTCCAATTTATTACTCTGCCATTTTTAGAAGTTTCAATTACTCCATATGGCAAATTTGTTTTATATTCATTTAGACCCATTGTGACAAATGCCTTTTTTGTTGAATGTTCTTTTATCATATTTCTTAGACTAAAATTAAAAATTGAATCCCCGTACATACAAACAAAATTATCCTCAATGAATTCTTCTGCTGTTTTGAGCTGTCCTGCAGTAGCTAATGGTTTTTTTGAAATTGCATATTCAATTTTAACTCCAAATTTATTTCCATCTTCAAAGTAATCTTGAATTGATTTTCTAAGATAACTTACACATAGAACTATTGATTTAACCCCTCCTTTTTTTGTCCAATCTATTAGATGCTCTAAAATTGGTTTTTCTCCTACAGGTAGCATGGGTTTAGGCTTGTTAATGGTTAATGGTCTTAGTCTTATTCCTAGTCCTCCAGCAAGAATTACTGCTTTCACAAACATCATTTCAATTTTGAGTATTTATGTTCAAGGATAAATTTGTCTTTTTGTTTTAAATAATTTTTATAATTTTTTTCATTAGTATGTCTGGAGTTTCAGCAAATACTATGATCATTGGCTCTTTTCCAAAATCCCCTTTATGATAAATTATGTCTGGTGGTTTTCTTGAATTCTTAATTGCATTTTTAATGCCCCACTCTATTGTTGAACCTTTATTTTTTACATTTTGTGGCTCTTGTGCTCTATCATAATCATATGTAGTTAATTTTACTTTTCTTATTTTAGATATGGTTTCTTTCTTATATTTTAAATTAATTGCAG
>CAJQRM010000024.1 GCA_905612275.1 uncultured Candidatus Nitrosopumilus sp. | reverse complement strand
CGTATTTTCTTTGACAAAAAACCTAGATAATGGAGTAATTGATCCAGAACAAAAATTGATAGATGATTACTGTGTTGATGTAACAGCAGGAGTTGCACCTTGAGTATTATAAAAAAAGATAAGAAATCAGGTAAAGGTAGGTTACCTGGAAAGCCAAGTAAAATGATCCTAACAAGGGATCATGTTGGTAGACTTGTTGAAGGAAGAAAAGTAACTACTGTAGGAGTTAGGACCGAAACACCGCGGCTAGTTGAAATTGTACCAAAATACACAGAGTGTACTAACTGTCATATGTTTTTGGGATCTAAGGAAACAGACTTGGCAGAGGTGTTAAATTACAATTGTGTTGAGTGCTTTGAGTTACAAATCGAAGAAGAGTTTTCAGCAAATAATATGATGATTGCTCCCCTAGAAGTTTCTAAAAACAAAAGGAGAAGAAAAGCAATTGACTAGACAAATGGATCAGTTGATTCTTGAGGAAATAGATCTAAATTTCACGATTATCCATATTCTAAAGATTTTGGTCAAAAAAACACAATGGAAAAGTCATACTCGTAAAGTAAAATTAGAGGAATTGTTAAGCCAACATGATAAGATAGATTCCGAATTAGAAAAAATTGGGTTCTATGACAAACCAAAAGGAGTAAAGAAATGACAGAAAAAATTAATTTCACAAAAGAAGAAAAGCAGTTGAAATTAAAAATACATATGAAATTGAGAAAGGTCTACAATGAATATTCATTAGGTGAATTAAACTTCAATTTGATACCAAGTATTAAAAAAAGAGTAGAGGACGACAGTAAAGATCACATGTGCAATTCTTGTTACAAACTTTCACTAGATGGAGAAAATCCAAAAGACGTCGGACATCAGTGGAGCAATGGTGTAATTGATCCGTCATCTCAATTAGAAGACAGCATGTGTGATGACTGTTTCAAGTTAGAACTGGATGAGCCTAGTTTTTCACTAGACGGCATATCACGTCTATCCTGCACGCAATGTGGGCTAGACCTAGAAAAAAACAATGATTTGTTTAGTCCAATCAAGGGGATTTGCAATCACTGCTATCTGGAAGTAGCAAATAGAAGCCACTCCTGCATACGTTGTGATCCTACATTTCCAGTAAGCCAGGAGGCACATTATGACTAAAATGAAGAATAGATTCCATTACACCGATTCTCAAGATATGGAGACCACACCTGAAAAAGCCGCAAGAATCACCATGCTCCAAATGGATCAGAATCAAAAAATTTGTAATAGAATTGACTGGATTCGAGATGAATCCAACGTTTGTAAAAATTGTGATACAGAACACGAGTTAGAACCAATATTTGATAGAACAGATGGAATCGTAGAGATGAAAAAATTCATACAAGGATTACTCAAAGATTTTAAAAATAAGTCATCAGAGTATCACGATAGAAGAGACCTATCACAAACGTTACTCAATGCGATTAAGACATTAGACGATTCATTAGAGAGACTATATTCTGCTCCAGAATGCAATTGTGATGAATGTAGAAAGGAGAGAGATAATGAAAAAAGATAGTAATTCAATTTTTCAGAACAGAGAGACCCAGCAAAAAAGAAATCAAATACGTAAAACCATGATAGCACATATTCTCAACTCTGAATTTAAAAAAGAGTTCAAAACATCTAGGACTCTAGTAGGGAATCAAATGTTTACTGTTGATTTGATGTCAGAGGATGATAAAATTGCTGTAAAAATTATCAATCCGTGCAGAACATGTCATGACAAAATAAATTCTGGAAAGTTTCAGTGCATATTATCTGCAATACTTATTCTCAGATCAATTAATTCAGAAAGAAAATTACTGATCTTTACAAACAAAACGATGTATCAAAATTTTTACAGCAGCATCAGATCAATGCCAGCCCCAATTTCCGACATTTCAGATGCAATTGAAATCGCATGGGTTCCCTTGCCAGATGAGTTTGACAATGACGAATATTCCGAACCCATAACAAATTTCAGAATTAATGAAGGCAGTTTTAACCAAATAAGGAGAATCAGAAATGATAGAAATTAAAATTGAGAAATATGACTCGCCGATACATTGCATCAAATGTGGGGTTCAAACAATTTCATCTGTTTCTAAGTTCATCAATAAAGGCTCAATCACAATCTGTCCACATTTGATATATTTAGGAAATGGATTAATTCCCTTTAAGGTTAGTGAGGATATGTATTGTAAATTTTCTGATAAATTACATGAAATAGGAGGGGATTTCCTACAAATGCTTCAAGAGGAAGTAGACGACGAACATGTGATCCTAAACATCGCATCTCCTACATCTCCATTGTCAAGATATTTTGTAGTGTACAATTTAGGAGATGTTTCCAAAGAAAAAGCGTATTTCAGTGGTGATGAGAATTGCCCAAATTGGACTGTTTGGGGACCAACAATTAAAGCCGTTGAAAGACGTATGAGGCGACAACAATGATAGAGATTGACACCACAAACTATCGCACTCCCATTTTTTGTATAACTTGCGGTACACAGACGACTGATGCTAAGGGTTCAGTTGTTAAATGTCCTCATTTAGTATACGTGGGTATGGATGAAGGGGTTGAGTTCTCACTTTATGATGATGTGGAGGAACCCGAAGATGAAGATGAATGGGATCAATACGATGAACAACTAAAAGAATTTAGAAAAAAACTAGACGATGAGCATCTATGTATTCATATCACAACTCCCGCACCATCAGGTGCAACTTATTCCATCATATACAACTTGAATGATGGAGCAACAAAAAATCAACAAAAGTCAAATGAAAAAGACTGGAGAGAGACTGGAGAATGGTAAAATTATGATTAAAGGTTTTCCAAAACAAGTTTTTGATGATATAAAAAATTCTGATTTTAAAAAATACAACAAAAAAGATGTAAGTAAAGACTTGCGTATAACTTCAAAAGAATTGGCTGGGAGTATTTGGGATTCAACACTTAAAAAATATGGAGTAAAATATGAATAAAGGAATTAATGAAAATTTGGAATTTAAACCATCTGTAGAACAGCAAGCAATTATTGATTCAAAAGAAGATACAATGGTTATTTCAAATCCAGGAACTGGAAAAACAACTACTCTGGCGTTAAAAGTTATTGATTTACTTGAAAATGGGGTAAAGCCTGAAGAAATTTTGTGTATTACCTTTACAGCAAAAGCAAAAAAAGAAATGTTTAATGTAATTTACTCTATGGCTCAAGAAGCAAGAAAAGAAAACAAGGACAAATTGGATAAATTTTCTGATGCAAATATTTTAAAAATAAGAATTCACACATTCCACGGATTTACATTTGACTATTTAACAGAAGCTGGAATCATATCTTCAGATATAATTGGAAATAATTTTTTAAGATATTCCATTTTAGAGAGTTTGATTCAAAACAAGGCGCTTAATTATGAAAAAGACTACATCATTGAAAAGCTTATGTCAAAACTAGAAAATGCCATAAGATATATCAAAAGTTTTGGAATCACATATGATAAAATTAACATAGTAAAAGCTTCAAGTTTGATAGAAAAGAACTTTACACCAACAAATTCTTTTTCAGTAAAAGAGGTTCAAGTATTTTTAAAACATTTTGTAAATGCTTACAAGTATTATGAAGAATCAAAAAGTGAATCTATTGATTATTCTGACATGTTACTAACATTTATCAAAAAATTTCAAGGGGATAAATTTCAGCATGTACTAGTTGATGAGATGCAAGATATGAATGAAATTCAAGCACAATTAGTTGAAATGGTTTCTGAAAATTTATTTCTAGTAGGGGACGCTAAGCAAGCAATATTTGGATTTCAAGGTGGATCTATCAAAAATTATCTAAAATTTAAAAAACAAATGAAGACATTAGTGTTATCTACCAATAGACGAAGTACACAGCAAATTTTAGATTATTCTAAACATTATTTTATTCAAGAAACGGAACATAAGAAAATTTATCAAGAAGAATTAGAAAAATTTGATGGAGTTTCTAAAGGTCCCATACCAAAAATATTCTCTACAGGTGCACCTTTTGCAAAAGTATTATCACTAATAGAAGAAAATCCAGGCAAGAAAATTGGGATTATTACTAGAACTAACCGTCAAATCATCGATATTTCAAAGCATCTAGATAACCATAATTTAGAATACACAACAACTTCATCCCAATCAACTACTAAAGATGCAAAAGATGAAATTATTACTTTTATCAGAGGAATAATTTCAACAGATTTGAAACAAAGAATATCTGCAGCATTTACTCCATTTTCCCCATATTCACTACAAGAGGCATTTGAATTTTCCAAGGAATTCAAAAAAAATAGTACAGGATTTAAAAAATTAGATTCATGGAAAATTAATCTAAGTAGAGATGAGCTTGATCAATTATTTTTAAATGAAATCTATCCCTTTTGTGTATCTAAAGGCGAAGAATGGTTCTCAACTGCAATTTCAGTAAAACAACAAATTGATGAATACCTCACATATGAAACTCCAACGTTTGATGGACTTTTTGACTACATAGCAATTGGAGAAGAATCATACACTGAACGTAACAAAAATGCTCCAATTATGCTTACAACAGTACACAAAGCAAAAGGTAAAGCATTTGATATTGTAATATATGTTCCATCATTTACCAAACGACCAACTAGTTTCATTGATGCAATTGTAACATCAATTTTAGATGCAAATGAAATAGATACAGAAGGAGAAATCGGAGAAGAAACACTAAGAACTAATTTTGTGGCATTTACAAGAGCAAAAGAAAAATTATTTATTATTGCAGATGAAAAAAATGCAAAAACTTTCCATCATGAAAAACTTTCAGAGATAGAAGTTGATGCATTAGAAAAAGATGAAGAAATTAGCACAAGTGTAATAACCACTCGTTTATCTGAAGCATATTCATTATTTGTTGGCGAAAAATATGAAGATTCAAAAAAATTACTAAAAAGTAAAGAAACATGGCTAAAAGAATACATATTTTCATATTTTGAAGATGTAGACCTAGAGCTTTCGTGGTCTAAGGTAAATAAAAAACCACGTGATTTTTTGATGGAAAATATTGTAAAAATGCCACAATCCTCATTTGCACTAGATTTTGGCAATATCATTCACGATGCACTGAAATCAATCAGTAGGGGTCAAGCAAAACTGGAAGATTATACTGATGAAGATGAAATAAAGTCAATTAAAAATGGACTTGATGCTTTAGAAAAAATGAAAAATGATCACCCTGGTTGTAAATTAAAAGAAACTGAATATGTTGTAAAATTACCAGTAAAATCACTAACAGATTACAATAAAGCAGATCTAATGTTCACTGGAAAAATTGATGCAGTTTTT
>CAJQRM010000023.1 GCA_905612275.1 uncultured Candidatus Nitrosopumilus sp. | reverse complement strand
TGAAAATATGTAAAGTATGATTCGAGTTGAAAGTTAACTAATAGTCAACATTATGTATAGAATTTAAATTAAAAAGATTGTCCAGTTAATTTTTCATATGCAATGACATATCGTTCAGTAATTGTTTCAATGATTTCAGATGGAATTTGAGGTGCAGTGGGTTCCTTCCCTTCATTTCTTTCATTCTCAAACTGTTTTTGATAACCATTAGTAGTCAACCAATCACGTAAAATTTGTTTATCATAAGATTCTTGAATTTTTCCAACAGCAAACGAGTCTTTTGGCCATAACCTATATTCATCAGGACCAATTGAATCACCTAAAACAATTTCACCATCTAAAATTCCAAATTCTAATTTTAGATCAGCCAAAATAAAACCAACACTATTAGCAATGGTTGCCATTTGATTATAGATATCAATTGATGTTTTTTCCAACCAATGGTATTGTTCTTCAGAAACTAAATTCATCTCTAAAGCTTTTACTTTGTCAACAGGAATATCATGTTCAGATTTAGTAGTAGGATCAAATAGTGGCTTAGTTAATTTTGCTGCAAGAGTTGTATCAGTATTTTCAGGTAATTGTATAAAACCATCTTTCCATCTACCAATCAAACTTCCATAAAAATAACCTCTAACTATACATTCCATAGGAATCATTTTCATTTTTTTAACTAAAATTTTAGTATTAGATTCACGCGATATGAAATGATTTGGAACATCCAGTTTATTGAACCAAAATTCTGCAAATCGACATAAAACTTCACCCTTTTTTGGAATATCCTGACTAAATTTTACATCATAAGCAGAAACTCTATCAGAAAATTGGAAAAGTAGTGAATTTACATCCACATCATAAAGATCCTTTACTTTTCCACTAGTTAGAAACTTCAATTAATTATATTGAATTTTAATAGAATTTAACTGATAGGAAAATAATGTAGAAAAAATAGGAATTTACTGGATATCGATACCATTCCAAAATGCTACCATTCCTTTTATCTTAGAAGCAGCATCATTTGGTTCAGCATAATACCATGCACAGTCCTTGTTGGTTTTTCCATCAACAGTTACAGAGTAATAATTAGCCTTTCCTTTCCAACCACAAACAGTAGTTAGTTCAGTTTTTGCAAAATATTCAGATTTTAGGGAATCAAATGGAAAATAATGATTACCATCAATAATTTCAGTGGAATTACTTTCAGCAATTACAACATTATTCCACATAGCTTTCATATTATTATGCTAATTCAAACCATATTTAATTAAATCTTAAACTAGATTTTTGCTTTTACTTGTTCACGTTTGGTAAAATCAGGTTTAATTCCAAGTGAATCATAATTTCCAGAGGAACACGTAAAGCACATAGAGTCCTTTGGCATTCCTACTGCATTAGCAAGATTTTCAGCATCATTGTATCCCAAAAAGTCAACTCCAATACTTTTTCTAACCATTTCAGTAATCTCATCAGTACTCATATCTTTACCATTAGTGAATGTTGCAAGTTCTTCTTGAGAAGGGAAATCAATTCCAGCATAACAAGGGTAATTAATTTGAGGATAAGTAATCAACATGCTAATTTTTTTAGCACCAGCACGACGTAGTGCTTTGATTATAGCTTTAGAACTAGTACCTCTAACTAAACTGTCGTCAATAACTACAACATGTTTGTCACGAATTATTTCACTAATTGGAATAATCCAACGATTAATCTCCACTCTATCACTTTGATGAGGTTCAATGAAACTTCTCAATGGGCCTTTCTTGCTATATCTATCTTTGAGTAGTCCTTCATCAAAAGATACTCCCAGTTCTTGGGCATAACCAAGTGCGGCAGGTCTTGCAGAATCAGGCACAGGTATTACTAAATCAGCATCATTAATGGGGAATTTCTTTGCCATAAATCGCCCAATATTTTTCCTTGAAACGTAAATGTTGTGTCCTTCCATGTTACTTGATGGATGTGCAAAATATGTGAATTCAAATGAGCAATGTGCTCTAGATTTATCATCTGAAAATTTTTCAGTTTCAATTCCATTTTTACTTAATTTAATTAATTCACCTGGAACTACATCTCTTTGAAGAGTAGCACCAACTGCAGTAACAGCAGCAGACTCAGAAGTTACAATATAAGTATCATCAGATTCTTTATGTCCTAAAACCATTGGACGAAAGCCCTTTGGGTCTCGTGCAGCATACACAGAATTATCATCAGAAATAAAAGTAAAGCAGTATGATCCAACCATCTCATTTTTTAAAATTGAAAGCGCTTTTCCCATTTCACCATTTTCAGAAATTAATGAAACTAATCTTTGTGCAGCAACTAAAGTATCACTTGCATTTTGAGGAGTAAAAGAGCACCCACCAACTAAATTAGATAATTCTTGAGCATTAGCAATTGTTCCATTATGTGCAATACAAAGATCTTTCACTTTGAGGGGTTGTGCATTTTCTAATGTACTAGTTCCCATTGTTGAATATCTCACATGTCCTATAACACAAGGAGAGGAATATTCTTGTGCAATTTTTTTAAATTCTGATGATGAATGTGAAACTAGTCCCATTTTCTTAAATGGAGTTTTATTGGGAACTGCAAATCCCCAAGCTTCTTGACCTCTATGTTGTAAAGCACGTAATGCATCAAAAACCATTGGAACAACATTCTTTCCAGAAAGACTGTAAATTCCTACAACACCACAATTTTCTTTTACTTTAGGCATGCATTACCATCTCCTTTAACGAATTTAACCAAGTTTTTTGTGCCTTATCAACGCTTAGATCAAGGATAGGTTTAGAATCAGCAGTAAATTGTATTGACTCTCCACCAAATTCACCAATAGTTTTGAATGAGACATTATGTTTTTTTAATAATTCTTCTAAATTTTGAAGATTTTTCTTCTCAAAAGTTACTAAATATCTAGAATGGCTTTCAGAAAATAAAATTTTGTCATTATCTAATTTATCACCAGGGACATTTTCCAAAGACACAGTACAACCAATTAGATTGGTCATACAAAGTTCAGAAACTGCTACTGCCAATCCACCTTTTGAACAATCATGTGCAGATTTAATTAATTCAGTTTTAATAATTTCCAATACAGCATTCATATTTTTCTTAGAGTCTGAAAAATCAACAACAGGACATTTACCTCCAATGAATTTATGAATATATTCAGAATATTCAGAACCACCCAACTCATCTTTAGTATTACCAATCATGATTAAACAATCACCAGAATTAATTTTTTGAATCCTCAAAGGTGTCTTATCAATTAATCCAAGTACTCCAATTACAGGTGTTGGTTTAATCGAGCCTTTTGGAGTTTCATTATACAAACTAACTTTACCACCAATACAAGGAATTTCAAAGTCTTTTGCAAAATCAGTTAAACCCTTCAATGATTCTAAAAAGGTCCAGAAAATTTCAGGGTCTTTGGGATTTCCAAATTGAAGATGATCAAGCATTCCAATAGGTTTTGCTCCTGTACACACAACATTTCGACAGGCTTCCTCAAAACAACCAATTGCACCTTCACGTGGATTGATGTAACATTGTTTAGGATTTCCATCAATCTTAATTGAAAGAAATTTACCATTATCTAGCCTCAAAACAGATGCATCATAACCGGGTTTAACTACAGTTCGAATTCCTACCTCATGATCATATTGTCCATAAACCCAAATTTTGCTTGCAATATTAGGAGAAGCAAGTAGTATTAGCATTATTTCAGAATAATCAGATAGCAAGGGGAAAGATTTTGTATTTTCAATATTTTCTAAATAAATTGGTTTTTTTGAAGGTAAATCAAGAAGAGTAGCATTTGCAACAATGTCTGTAGAAATATTTGCAATTGTTTTTCCACTTTTTTTAACATGCATTTTATTATCAAATGTAACATGACCAATTACAGAGCAATCAATTCTAAATTTTTTACAAATATCTTGTAATTTAATTAATTTCTCACTATCAGTAACAATCAACATTCTTTCTTGAGATTCAGATATCATTATTTCATCAGAATGCATATCAGATTCACGAGTGTGAACTTTATCAACATCCATTTCAATTCCAATATCCAAAGAATCGGCAGTTTCAGATACTGCACAAGACAATCCACCACCACCAAGATCTTTCATAGCATGAATTAATTTTTCATTTCTAGCTTCCAAAATTGCTTCAATGATTAATTTTTCAATAAAAGGATCAGGAATTTGAACTGCAGAACGATCTTCAGATTCTAAAGAATCAGAAGCAAATTGAGAACCTCCAATTCCATCTCTACCTGTTGCTCCTCCCAGTAACACCACCAAATCACCTTTTTTTGCATGATTTTTAATTAGATTTTCTTTTTTACCAAATCCAATCGCTGCAACATCTACCATTGCATAATTTGTATAGCACTCATCAAATTCTACTTCCCCTCCAACAGTGGGGATACCCAAACAATTACCATAATCTGCAATTCCAGTAACAGCATTTTTAAAAAGCCATTTTGCATGTTGATCTTTTTCAATATCACCAAAACGTAATCCATCTAAAAGTGCAATAGGACGAGTGCCAGCAGATAAAATATCTCTAATTACGCCACCAACTCCAGTTGCAGCTCCACCATATGGTTCGACAGCAGAAGGATGATTATGGCTTTCAATGTGTGCAGTTATGACATATCCATCACCCACATCTAAAACTCCAGAATCATATCCTTTTTCCTTTATTACTAAAGGACCATCCATAGGCAACATTTTGAGATGTTTTTTAGATGATTTGTAAGAGCAGTGTTCAGACCATTCAGCAGCTACAATTTGTAATTCAGTAGAAGTGGGTTCTCTACCAATTTTTGATTTTAATTCCTCTAATTCATGGGATTCTAGATTCAATTATTAACATCCATTTTTTTTAGTAGTGATTCAAAAATTAATGATGAGGGTTTATTATCGTGAGGATTTATTTCGGATTCAACAGCTCTTTCAGGATGAGGCATCATGCCAACAATATTTCCATCATCGTTACAAACACCAGCAATTTGATTGGAAGAGCCATTTACAACTTGATCATATTTGAAAACAATTTGATTTTTTCTTTCAAGTTGGTCTAAAGTTTCATCATCTACAAAATAACGTCCTTCACCATTTGCAATAGGAATTGGAATTTTTTGATTTAATTCAAATTGATTTGTAAATGGAGTTTTATTATTTTCAACTGTTAGATTAGTCCACTCACACATAAAATTAAGAGAATCATTTTTGAGTAAAACACCTGGAAGTAATCCAGATTCTACAAGAATTTGAAATCCATTACATACACCCAAAATAGGAATTCCTTTTTCAGATATTTTTTTAATATCTTGAATGATTGGACTGTGGGCAGCTATTACCCCGGCTCTAAGTCTATCACCATAGGAGAATCCCCCAGGTAAAACCACAGCATCAAGATTTTCAGGAAGAGGTTTAGCATGCCAACAATAATGAACATTTAGATTAAAGACATCAGATAATACGTGAAACATATCGCGATCACAGTTACTTCCTGGAAAAACTACAACTCCAACATTCACAATTATTTTTAGATTTAGAGTTATTTAATTTGAGCCAGTCAGATACAAATTTTATTAGAATTGTCAGTCAAGTTAAGCATCAAATGCATCTATTGTAACTACACTGACCATGGGATTGTAAATACGTAATTCATCACAAATTTCCCGAACCTTTGATTGTGCCGATTCTTTATTGTTTTCAGTAATTGTGAATTTTAACATTTTTGCAGTATTAATTTTAGATACATTTTGGTGAGTTCCCTTTAACACTAAATCATTCAAAATTGTTTTTCCTTCAGGATCACTAATTCCAGGTTTATTTTCTATCGTAACATGGACACAATAATCAACCATTATGATCAATAAATTAGAATAATGGTTAATCTATCTTCCGAATAATTTTATTGTATATCACAATAATCCACTTTGTTTCAAAAAATCTTTTAATTTTTCTTTAGTATTCACATCATCAAATTTATCATCTTGATCAATAACAAAAAGACGCGCTCCATTCAATATTAAATTATGAGGTCCAAGATCTTTAGCATTTTCAATTTTTAAATTATCAATTAAATTAATTATTTCATTATTTGTAGGATACACGCCATTATTTTCTAAGAAAGTTCTTAAATCAATACCTTGAATCCAAGTTCTTTTTTCATCTCTCAAACCATAATCAATGTCAATTTTATCAAAATTGGATTTTATACTTATGTGATTACCAGGACCAAACTCTTCATCATATTTACTAGCACCTCTCCAGCCACGATCAATTGTTTTGGATTGCAGATTCTGTAGTAACCAAAGATTTCGTTCTAATTTTTGATTAAAAGAATTACCAAGACCAGATTTATTTTTGGTTAATAAAATAGGGTCAAAAGAACCAAGATTCAATTTTTCGGTTTCAAGTCGTTGAGAATTTTTTGTAGACTTATTTTCCAAAGGATTTGGATGCTCTAGAAAACAAAATGAACTCATTGAAACCAGAGTATCAAGGACATCTTGAAAAGGTTCATCAAAATGATGAATGATATTCAAGGCTAAGACAACATCAAAATGTTGAACTTCTTTGAGATTTTTTAAATTTTTTAAATTCATTTGTTTGTCTAAAAGAAGTACTTTACGATTATCGTTTTTTATACATAATTCCAATAATTTTCGTTCTGGATTACTTTCTACAGCGATAAAAACTCCAGAAAAGTCCTCAGATAATCTAAATGTAAAATAACCTTCAGCTGCCCCCAAATCTAAAACAGAAATGGGGCGATTAAATTTTTTACAAAACTTGAATATTTCATTATATCTTTTTTCAGAATTTCTATATCCAGATGAAATTATTTTTCCTTTTATTCTGATATCATTGTAAGTATCAATAGAACAGGTTTCAAGTTCAGGAATTTTTTGATGTTTTAGTAATTCTTTAGATTCGTTGGAATTTCTGAGAATCAGAATTAGATCATTTAATTCTATTCGATTAGTTTCTAATTCATTAGAATAATAATCCAAATCATCTAAATTAGGTTCTCTGTCTAAAAACTTCAAATATTGTGCACGAACAGATTTTCGTATATCCATTCTAAAGTATTTGATTAGGTCAGTAATTTAGATTTCTAGAGTACAAAATTAGGGTTAGATAGTTATATCAGAATAATTGAACTGAATATAACATGGCAAGAAAAGAAAGAATGAGATATTGGAAAGTTACTGCAGAGGAAACAGATAATTTTGATTATGATGAAAGCAAATTACTAAATTGGGAAATCAAATGTATCAGAGAGCCTGAAGAGGAAGCACATTTTATTGGAGTTTTCATGTATAGAAAGGGAACAGCATATGATTATGAATCAGTAAAAGGAATATGTTATTTTTACAACAACATAGATAGAAATGAACTTCCAAAAATTACCAAATTTCTTCAAAGTAGATTTGGAGGTAAAGAAATGGAAAAGGGAGACAGAATAATTCTAAAAGATTCAAAACAAATATTCTCAAGCAAAGAAATAGGAGCATTAGCAAAAGAAATGGAAACTGAATTTAACACAAAAGCAATCATATCTTTAGAATTTGAAGATATTTCAGCTGAAGCACTTAAAGAATTAGGCTTGCCAGAAGCAAAACTATTACCAATTCCAAAGTAGAAAAATTCTTCCAAAAAATATACATTTTCATATATCATCAGATAAAACGATACCAGATGGCAGATTTAGAAAGTGTAAACAAACATCTTGAAGAATTAAGAAAAAGGTTACTTCGAATTGTTTTAGTAATTGGGGTAATTACAATGGTTCTTCTAACTTGTCATGCAGAACCAATAGAAATAGGAGAAGTTACATTATACTACCCACTGCTAGAACCTCAAAACAATATTGCAGCTCAAATTACTAACCATATGAAACAAAATTTAGTACCAGAAGGAGTCCAATTAATTCAAACAGCTCCAGGTCAAGCTTTCTTTGCTCAATTGTATGTTTCAGCTCTTGTAGGAATGGTAATTGGAATGCCAGTTATTATCAGAGAGTTTGTAGGGTTTATCAAACCAGCATTAAAGGAAAATGAAATTAATGTTAGTAGAAATATTTCATTACCGGCTTTAGGATTATTTATTGCAGGTTGTATATTTTCATATAATTTTGTGATTCCATTTATTTTAGAATTTTTATATAGATACGGGGAATCAGCTGGATTAATTACATTCCTAAATGTAATGGAGTTTGTAACTTTTGTATTACAATTTTTATTGGCATTTGGATTTTCATTTCAACTTCCACTTGTAATGTATGCAATATCAATGTCAGAAATGGTAGACAAAGATTTTTGGAGAAAAAATGCAAGATACGCAATTGTTATCATAATAATTTTTGGAGCAGTCATCACTCCAGATGGAACAGGTGTAACAATGATGCTTGTTGCAGGTCCAATGATAGGATTGTATTTTGTAGGCATGTTATTCATCGAGCGTAAACAACGAAAAAAGTTGAACATTTAAATCTGAAATCAGACAAGTGTGAGTATAATGTTAGGAAGTACTGAGATTATCGTATTAGTGGTAGTAATTGGCGTACTAATTTTTGGTGCAAAAAAGATTCCAGAACTTGCAAAAACATTTGGTAAAGCCAAAGGAGAATTTGAGAAAGGAAAAATTCAAGGAGATAAAGAACTCAAAGACTTTAAAGGCGAAATAGATAATGCTGCCAAAGATACCGTAACCAAAGATAATGCTGAGAAAGACAACGTTACCAAAGATAATGCTGAGAAAGACAACGTTACCAAAGAAGCAAAATCAGATTAATTTTCACATAAAATAGTCAAATCATTCAATAAATTAGAATAATTTTCAATTAATTTTGATTTGTCAAGTACTTTTGGAATTTTCATCAATCCAGTTAATTTCAAATCCACATCAATCAAAATTTTAGTGCCTTCAGGAATTTCAACAAACTCCTGTTTGATGTAACTGCCCTTAGATTTTCCACCAATTACATAAACCTCATGTAAAACAAATGGTGTTGCAACATGTTTAGACATTAGTACCAATTCTAAATCACCTAATTTCAGATGCTCTTCAACTACAGCAGTGTTACCCCTAACTGAGCGAATTCTAATGGACGGAAAATATTGAGGAATTAATTTTTCATAATCCTCATAATTTGAAAAAATCTTAAAAACATCTTTTCGTTTTGCATGAATTATTTTTTCTAAAGAAAATGCAGTCAATGGTATTTTAGAAACTACCCCAACGAGGGTATAAATCATGATCTATATCAAATTGGTCTAAACATTTTCCAACTCCATGATTTACAATATCATCTATTGTTTTTGGTTTTGTATAAAATTCTGTAACAGGGGGTAAAATAATCACACCCAATCTAGAGAGCTTCAACATATTTTCTAAATGAATTGCAGACAAAGGAGTTTCTCTAACCATTAAAATTAATTTTCTGTCTTCTTTTATTGTGACACCGGCAGATCTTGCAACAAGAGTATCATCATAACCATTTGCAATTGCAGCCAACGTCTTCATACTACATGGAGCAACTATCATACCATTAATTCTATGAGTTCCACTAGAAACACTTGCAGCCATATTTTTTTCATCAGAAATATTTGTAGCAAGAGATTTTACATATTCAATAGTATAATCCGTTTCCATGGAAATACATTTTTCTCCCCATTCAGACATTACCAAATGTGTTTCAATGTTTAATTTTTTTAATGTTTCAAGCATTCTAACACCATAAATTACACCGGTACTACCAGTAATTCCAATAATTAATTTCATTGATTATTCTGGAAAATAGTAGTATTTACAATAGACTTTTGATCAGAACAATTTTTAAAATTATCATGCGACATTTTTCAGTACCCCCTCATCATATGTACAATAATTATCAGATAAATAGCATGATTATTAGTCATAAATTACAAAATATAAAAAAAGATGTTCAAGTAAATTAATTCAGAGCAGGCTGAGATCGATACTAGATTTGACCAATTACCTTGAATATTTTTTTTATAGAAACTAAGCCTATGAATTACAAAAATAGATATGAGCATAACTTCACAGGGTTTAAAATTTTATCAAAAAAGATGCGTAGTAATTGTAAATAAAAAGAATCCTAGCCTATTTCAAAAATAAATTTTTAATATAAAATAACAACAGGATCATATATCTTCAGAAACATCATGCTCTAGGGATTCATTAGATTCTTTTTCTAATTTTCTACGTTTTAGCCATAATGAAATTCCACCTGCAAGCATAGCCGTAAGTAAAATTACACCTGCCATTTGAAGCTCAAAAGAGTAAAACATGATTTTTCATAGATAACAATTGAAAAAAACATTGTGGTCAATTACGATCTATCAAATCAAAAATTTTACATATATTAGATGCCAACATTTAGGCATAATATGATCAAAAGTTCTGAGATCAAGAAAATAGTTAATGATTATTCAGATGTAAAAATAGGGGTACTAGGAAGTCATTCCGCCTTAGAAATTATGGATGGTGCAAAAGATGAAAATTTTGAAACAACTGTTTTTTGTCAAAAAGGCAGAGAAGGACCGTATCAAAGATTTAACAGAATTGCTGATCAAATAGTAATTTTGAATAAATTCAAAGACATGGCATCTGCAAAAAATCAAAAGATGTTAAGGGATTCAAATACAATAGTTGTTCCACATAGATCCCTCACAGTCTATTTAGGATACAAAACAATTGAAGATTCATTTAAAGTTCCAATTTTTGGAAATAGAAAATTATTCCAAGCTGAAGAAAGAACTGCAAAGAAAGGACAGTATTATTTGTTAGAGAAGGCTAGAATAAAATATCCAAAATTATTCAAGGATCCTAAAAGAATCAATAAACCATGTATTGTAAAAGTTCAGGAAAAAAAGAGGCCGTTAGAAAGGGCATTTTTTACAGTATCATCATACAAGGACTATAAAGAAAAATCAGAAGTAAAAATTAAACAAGGCATAATTGCAAGAAAGGATTTACAAAAAGCAAGCATAGAGGAATTAGCAATAGGAACATACATGAATTTCAATTTCTTCCATACCCCCATTTCAAAACAAGTTGATTTTATTGGAATTGAAAGAAGGCTTCAAACAAATATTCATGATTATAATGCATTGCCAGCAAAAGAACAATTAGAAATGGATATTGATTTACAAAATATTGAGGTGGGTCACACTCCTGCAAGTATTAGAGAGTCATTACTTGAAAAAGTGATTAAAATGGGAGACAAATTTGTGGCAGCTGTCAAAAAAGAATATGCACCAGGCATAATTGGACCATTTTCACTTCAAAGTGTAATTACAAAAGATTTAGAATTAATTGTGTATGATGTATCACTACGAGTTCCAGGAAATCCAATAGTTGCAACAACTAGCCCATATACAAAATATCAATACGGTCAAACATTTGGAGTTGGAAGAAGAATTGCAATGGAAATCAAACGAGCACAAGAAGAAGACAGATTAGATGAAATAGTTACATAAAATTTAAAAAAAATATAATTTAATAGAAATAAAGAGGCGTAAGCCCACTAAATTGCAGAACATTAAGAGATTTCCTCTTGTGGTCAGTCGTCTAAACGCCTGATTGCCTTTTTTCGTTCTGCGGGGCTACGCAAGTTATTCATTAGTTTTTTGAACTAACGACATCATTTATTATAAGACATACAACTATTTATTATTATTATATAATTATTTCAATAAATAATTAATTTTATGTAATTTTTATTATTAATTCATGCCTATGAAATCCAATGATAGTGATAACTTCTATATTTAGAACGGAGAAAAACTCTCTTGTTAATTGGTTAGATAGGGAAATATGTTGAATACCCTTCATTCTAATTTCAGATGATTAAAGCGGTTTGACATCTGAAATGGATTGCTGATACCAATTAACATTACAAACTTTATTGTGGGGAATTAATGAATAAAAAATATGAGTAAAATGATATTCATTAAAGAAATCATAAGCATAGCAAAAGAACCAAGACTTTGTCCAACATGTCAAAAAGAGGATAAATTAGAAAAAGATTTGATCAGAGAAGAGAGATCATGTGGAAAAACAATTCTATGCACAAGATGTGAAGCATTGATTGTAATAACAGCTAATAATTTGGTTAAAGTTGAATTATCATCCATTAAAGGAGATACAATTATGCTAAAAGAGCCACATTTAATTCGAAAAGTCACTTACTGATCTTTAGACTTTGCAAGTAATTCCTTAATCACATAACTTCGGACATTGGCAAATTCCCATTCTTTCAAATCAGCTATTTTGCATTCTTCCTTAATGATAAGCCCCGCAAGACCATCACTCCAAATATGACGCTTTAAGTCATAAACTTCAATAATTTTGCCATGTTTTGTAATTTTGATTGCACCGTGACATCTTTTGATTATTTGTAAAGCCACTCTTTTGTAGATTTTTTCAAAATTTGCCATAGTGGAAAGTTGATTCCACATATGAAAAAGGTTCTGATTTAAAGTACAATAACAATTTACAGATAGCTTTTGTGGATTATATTTTTCAGGAACAAAATTTAACCAATAGTTCTCATGGCGGCACATTGCTTGTTTCCTTTGCTCCAACATTTACAAGAACAAGAAACAGCTTTTCCAGTTTCCAAGTCTTTAACGACTTTATGAAAAACTCCTTCTCTAATTTTTGATTCAATCGTTATTGTTTCATATCTATCAGGGTCTTGATCCGAGGTAACCAATACTAATGTCAGTACACTAGCTGATAAAAATATTACAAAAATCCATACACAACAAATGCATAGATACCATAACAATATACAACAGAATAATCACAAAGTGGTTGCTGATGATTAATCAAACTCTCTAAGCTATACTGATAAAATGATGAGCATTGCCGAATTATGAAGCATATTAAAAATATCTAATTATTCATGATCATGACCACAATCACATGAAGGGTCATCACCATGTGGTGACCTCATTTTGTCAACTAATTCATCATGAATTTTAAGTAAATCAGTAACTTGGTTTTTTAGTTCTTCAGTATTCCAATTTTCTTGTTGTAATGTTCTAACAGTTTCAACAATTT
>CAJQRM010000022.1 GCA_905612275.1 uncultured Candidatus Nitrosopumilus sp. | reverse complement strand
ACCTATATTATATTTTATATTTATTTTATCAAAATATGTTGATGCTTGTCTTATATCATGAATTTGTATATAATCTATTTTTTTCTGCTTACAGAATGATTGTAGTAAATCACCATAATCAGTCATATCTACTAAATTAGTTGGTTTTTCTTTTTCAATTATTCTTATTATTGTAAGTACAGTTTTGTATACTTTAGAGAAGTAATCAAATAACTCCATTTCAATAAGACTTGCTAAATTTATTCCATCAAACATTAAGGAATTTTTAAAATTTTGGTTTAGATACCAATTAGATGTAGTCTCTATTGTTTGTGTATCTATAATGTTTTTATCAATATTCGTAAGATAGTTATCACCTACTTCATGTTCAATAAAATTTTTAATTAATTTAGTATGAGTAAAATAATTTAATGAAAAAATTTTTGAATTAGGATACTTTAAAATTATTTCTTGTATCTTTGAAACATTGTCAATATTATTCACAATAATTATTGTGTTATTCATTCTTTCCATTTATTCAAATTATAATCATCAAATTTTATATTTTCCATCTCATTATCATTTGGTTTCCATGCTATATCTGCCATGACTAATATTTTTGAAATATCATTTGATGGATTAATTATTGCTGCACTTATCCCATTTGAAACTGAAACTAATTTTGAACTTCCTGAATTGGCTTCTATTTCATGATACTTTCCATTTTTATCTTGAATTAAAATAATCATTTCGCCTTGAATACAAAAAAAGTAACTTGTTCTATTTTTATGCCTATGAGGGCCTTTAATCTCTCCGGGATTGACTGAATTTAGATAAATCATCTCGGGTTTGTTTATTATTTCATCCCAGTTTCTCCAGATTACTGTTAATTCCCCATTGATATGTGAGTCTAAAACATCCTTAGTTTCATGATTTTCTAATTGAAATACGGAAAAATCTTTTTTTTGCATCTATAAAAGTACTCAATTTGAGCAATAAAAGTTTGATTACGTTTTCCTTAGTAAGTTGCATATCCTTTTAAGAATATAATTTTGTAATAAATTATGAAACTGTTAGTAACTGGAGGTTTAGGTTTTATTGGTACTAACTTTATCATTCATATTCTAAATAATTATCAAGATCATAGTATTGTGAATATAGATGCAGAGCTGATTGGTTCAAATCACAAAAGCTTATCGAATTTTGAAAATTCTAATAATTACAAATTTGTTAAAGGAAATATCACCGATCGTGTCTTGATGGAAAAGTTGATTAATGAATGTGATGCAATTATTAATTTTGCAGCTGAATCACATGTAGATAGAAGTATATTAAATGCTAAACCATTTATAGATTCAAATATAATTGGAGTTTTTACAATATTAGAAATTTTAAAGAATCAGAAAAAAAGATTAGTTCATATTTCAACTGACGAAGTTTTTGGAAGTTTAGAAACTGATAGTGCAGATGAAAATTATAGATTCAATCCTTCAAGTCCATATTCTGCATCAAAAGCTTCTTCAGAACTTTTGATAAATTCGTATGTAGCTACACATGATATTGACGCAGTTATTACAAGATGTACAAACAATTATGGTCCCCAACAATTTTTAGAAAAATTAATTCCAAAAGCAATAATTTTAGCTGTTCATAATATTCCAGTTCCAGTGTATAATGGTGGCAAAGGTATTCGGGATTGGATATTTGTAGATGATCATTGTAATGCAATTATGAAAGTTTTACATAAAGGTAAAAAAGGAGAATCATATAATATTTCAGCATCTAATGAAATAGATGTATTAACTATAATTAAGCAAATTCTTTCAATAATGAATAAAGATATTTCCAATTATGAATTATCAGAAGATAGACCAGGACATGATTTTAGATACAGCCTAGACTCATCTAAAATTAGAAAAGAATTGAATTGGAGTCCTAAAGTTAGTTTTGAAGAGGGACTAAAAACTACAGTTGAATGGTATTTAAAAAATCAAGAATGGTGGAAGGATATTGCAGATATAAAAACTCTAAATAGTATTCAATGGAAAAGCTAGATTGAATATTATACCAAGATATAAAGAAACTTAGATATGAAGGGAATTTTATTACATGGAGGTCATGGAACAAGACTGAGACCACTAACACATACAGGTCCAAAGCAACTATTACCTATTGCCAATAAACCGATGTCTGAGTATTGTATTGAATCTATGAAAAGTGCAGGGGTAACAGAAATTGTAATTATTATAGGAGGAATAGGATCAGAAAAAGTTAAAGAATATTATGGTAATGGTGACCAATTTGGAATAAAAATTAATTATATTTTACAAGATTTTCCACGTGGAATAGCACATGCAATTAGTCTATGTGAAGATTTTATTGGTAATGAAAAATTTTTAGTATTTTTAGGAGATAATATTATTCAAAAATCAATTAGTAAATTTAGTAGTGAATTTGAAAAATCCGATGATGCAGCTACAATTCTTTTATGTGAAGTAGATAATCCAAGTAGATTTGGAATTGCAGATATAAAAGATGGACAAATTAAAAAAATTATTGAAAAACCAAAAAATCCTCCAACAAATTTAGCAGTAACAGGAATTTATTTTTTAACTCCAATTATTTTTGATATCATTAAAAGATTAAAACCATCATGGAGAAATGAATTGGAA
>CAJQRM010000021.1 GCA_905612275.1 uncultured Candidatus Nitrosopumilus sp. | reverse complement strand
ATTATAAATAAGCCTGAGCCCAACTAATTTTGAAGATATTTTGGAATATTTAGTCATGTTACCAGGTCCTACAAATGTTCCTGAACGTGTTACTCGAGCAATGATTGAACCATCTATTAATCACAGAAGTGATGATTTTGTAAAACTTTACGAAGAATGTGTAAATAACACAAAAAAAGTTTTTGATACTCAAGGTGATGCGGTTTGTTTATCTGCATCTGGTACTGGTGCTGTAGAATGTTCTGTTGTAAATTTAATTAAAAAAGATGACAAGGTAATCATACCTGTAAATGGTGAATTTAGTACTCGTTTAGCTCAATCAATAGAATGGGCTGGAGGACAAACAATTAGAATAGAAACTGAACCAGGTGTTACTCCTACATATGATCAAATCAAAGAGGCTTTTGATAATAACAAAGATGTTAAAGCATTCTACTGTGTTTGGAATGAAACATCTACAGGAACAATGATAAATTATCTTGATAGAATTAAAGATCTAACTTCAAGAAATGATTCTTACTATGTCTTAGATGGAGTTTCTATTGTAGGTGGAGAAGAACTTCACATGGACAAATGGGGAATTGATATTGCAATGACTGGTGCACAAAAAACATTTGCATGTCCACCAGGAATTTCACCAATTTGTGTTAATCAAAGAACTAGAAAATACATGGAGGCAAATCCTCCAAATACAACATATTTCAATTTACCAAGATATTTCAAATATTATGATGAAGCAAAACATACTCCATTCACTCCTGCATTGCCTATTCTTTATGCATATAGAGAAGCAATGAGAATCATGTTTGAAGAAGGAATAGAACAAAGAATTCAACGTCATAGAATTTGTTCTGAGGCATTGTATTCAGGATTGTCTGCAATTGGATTAACACCATTTGCAAAAGAAGATTCACGTTCAACTGTAGTTATCGCATTAAATTATCTAGATGGACTAGAGGATAAAATATTCCGTGAAACACTAGCTAAAAAATTCAGAATTTTAGTTGCAGGTGGATTTGGTAATCTAAAAGGTAAAGTTTTCCGAGTTGGATGTATGGGTGAAGTTAATGCATCTCATGTTATGCGATGTATTTCTGGAATTGGATCAACATTATCCATGATGGGATATGATACTGATTTACAAGCCGGTCTAAAAATAGCAGAAGATAAACTAAAAGCTCTCCCTAACCCTTCTTAACTTTGAGAACGTTTAACTAATATAAGGAAATTCGAAAACGATCACATTGACTTTTGATAAAGGCTCATTAATTTTAGTTGATTATACTGCAAAAGTAAAAGATAGTGGTGATGTCTTTGATACTACTATTGAAGCAGATGCAAAAAAACATTCACTTCATGAAGAAAATGTCAAGTATCATCCAAAATTAGTTTCTATTGGTGAGACATCATATCCTGTTCTAAAAGGATTTGATGAAGCACTAGCAAAAACATCTGTTGGTGATAAATTAACAGTTGAAGTAACTCCTGACAAAGGTTTTGGTGAAAGGGATTCTACTAAAGTTAGAATGATTCCTATTAGAAAATTAGGTGAAGATGCTGAAAAAGTTTCAGTAGGTGATACAATTGAAGTTGATAATAAGAGAGGAATTATTCGTTATATTGGCTCTGGTAGAGTGCAAATGGATTATAATCATAGATATGCAGGAAAAACAATTCTATTTGATGTTAATGTACTCAAATCACTTGATTCTCCTAATGATAAAGTGGATGCAATTTTAAAAGAAAGACTTCCAGTAGAAGATACAAAAATTGTTTTTGACTTGAAAGATAAGGAAGCAAGTATTACAATTCCTGAAGAAATTTTACGTGCTGACGGTCTACAGATAATGAAACATTTTATTCAACTAGATATTTTCAAATTTGTTAAAACTTTAGAAAAAATAAATTTTGTTGAAACTCACATCAACAAACAAGCTCCTGCAAAGAAACCTGAAACAAAAGAAAAAACTTCTGAACAAAAAACTGTTTAAATTAAATTACTTTAGTAATTTTTGCAAGATCTAATGCTGTTTTCTTAGTCATTTTAATTTCTTTTAAAATTGTGTATCGTTCTGGTCTTAACCCTTGTGCAATAATTAGAGCCTGAATAATTACATTAGGTTCAAGTCCAATTTCTTTTGCTGTAGTTGGCGCTCCAACATCTTTTAATGTTTTGATTATTTTTTTCCAATTTTGCCCTTGTAATTTTGCCATCATTATAGATCCAATACCACATTTTTCTCCATGAAGTCCAATACCTGGTGCAATTTTATCAAGTGCATGTGAGAAAAGGTGTTCTGCACCAGAACATGGACGACTACTTCCAGCAATACATGATGCAACTCCAGCACTGATCAACCCTTCTACAATTACACGAGCATCTAATCCTTTTTTTGCAAATTCAGAAGAATTTTCCATTACAATTTTAGCACTCATCATTGCTAAATCAGCTGCATATCTTCCATAGTATTCTTTTTTCTTTTTATAACCTAATTGCCAATCTTTTACAGCTATAATATTTGCAATAAGATCTCCACAACCACTAGCTAACAATTTTGAAGGAGCTTTTTTAATTATATCAATATCTACAAAAACACCCATAGGTGCAGATGCTATAATTGAATGAGGTTTTTCACTTTTTATAGAAACAAATGGACTTGCCATTCCATCATGTGATGCAGCAGTTGGTAAACTTACAAATGGTATGGATAGATTATATGAAATTAATTTTGCGGTATCTACAGAACGACCTCCACCAATTCCTACAATTAAATTTGAATTATCTTTTTTAACATTTTTTTCAATTTTATTAATTGATTTAATTTGATTATCTATTGATGTATGCCAAATAAATTGAATTTTTTTAATTTTTAATGACTTTTCAACTTTAATTTTTATCACTTTTTGAACATTTGCTCCACAAATCAGCGAAACTTTTTTTGGTTTATTTAATGAATTTAGAAATTTTCCAAAGTCACCTATATTTTTTTCACCAATTTCAATTAGTCTAGGTAACTCCATTGTGTGTGATTGCATGCGATCTTCATTTTTTATCATTATTTATCATTTCAGAGGATCAAAAAGTTATTTAAAAGGGTGACCTGACATGTACTTTATCTTAAAAGGTGTATTTTGTCAAATAACGTTGAAGAAAAAATTTTGCATGGGACTACCACTGTAGGTATCAAGGCTAAGGATGGCGTTGTATTATGTGCAGATATGAGGGCTAGTGCTGGCTATTTTATAGCAAATAACAATACTATGAAAATTCAACAAATTGATTTGCATGCAGGCTTAACCCTGGCTGGAGGCGTTGCAGATGCACAAAATATTGTTGATGTTTTACGATATCATTCTAATTTACATAGAGTTGATAAACAAAATTCAATATCTATTCATTCTTTAGCAAGACTTTGTTCATTGATTTTTCATCAAAATAGAGGATATCCATTCATGGCTGATATCTTACTTGGTGGTTATGATGCAAATGGACCTGCATTGTTTAATGTTGATATGTTTGGATCTGTTGAAGAAAAATCTTATGTTACAACTGGTAGTGGATCACCAGTAGCTTATGGTTTACTTGAAGAAGAATATAGAAATGACCTCACAGTTGAAGAGGCAAAAAAAATAGCTTTACGAGCTGTTAAAGCTGCAATCGTTAGAAACATTGGTACTGGTGATGGAATAAACATCTCAGTAATGGACAAAGATGGATTCCGTCTATTAACCGATGAACAAAAGAAAGCAGTTATCGAACTTTAGTGATTTAATGCAAAAGAAACAACCTCCAAAAGAATTACCTCCTAGTAGCCAGAATATAATGGCAACCATACTGCAAAGTATGCCCAAAGAAGCAAGTATTACAAAAATAGAATATGAAGGACCAAGAATTGCACTTTATACAAATTCTCCTAGATATCTCTTAGAAAATAATGAAACAATTTCAAATCTTGTGAATATAATTAAAAAACGAATTGTAATTAGAACTGATGAATCTATAAGAAAACCAGAAGATGAATGTAGAAAAATTATTGCAGAACATGTTCCAAAGGAAGCAAATCTACAAGGAGTTTTGTTTGATACATCAACTGGTGAGGTTTCAATTGAGGCAAAAAGACCTTGGTTATTACAAAGAAATGCAAAAGAATTCAATCATGCTGATCTAACTGAAAAAATTGGATGGAGATTAAGAATTCGAAAAGCTACTACTATACCATCACGTACTATTCAAACAATCAACTCAACTCTAAAACAAGCTTCCACTGAAAGAAGTAAACAAATGAAACAAGTTGGTGATGATATTTTTAGGCCTAGAATATCTCAAAGAACTGAAGTATCTCTTCATACTCTTGGTGGTTTCGGGCAAGTAGGTAGATCTTCTATGTTATTATCGACATCGGAAAGTAAAATCTTGATTGATTGTGGAATCAATCCTGGTGCCCGTTCTCCAATGGATGCATATCCAAGACTTGATTCATTAGATATTACATTAGATGACCTTGATGCTGTAGTTATTGGCCATGCTCATTTGGATCATACTGGATTCTTACCAGCATTATGCAAATATGGCTACAAAGGTCCAATTTATTGCAGTGAACCAACATTACCTATGATGAATTTAATTCAATTAGATGCAATTAAAGTCGCAGCTGCTCAAGGTAGAACTCCGATTTATGCTGAAAGAGATGTAAAACAAGTAATGAGACAAACAATTACTTTACCATATGGAACTGTAACTGATATTTCTCCTGATATTAAATTGGTTCTTGCTAATGCTGGACATATTCTTGGTTCAGCATTATGTCATTTTCATATTGGAAATGGTGATCATAATTTTGTATATTCCGGTGATATTAAATTTGGAAAAAGTATTTTGTTTGAAGCTGCTAGTTGGAATTTTCCAAGAGTAGAAACATTATTGATTGAAAGTACTTATGGTCTTAAAGAAGATGTTCAACCAACTAGACAGCAAGTAGAATCTTCTTTTATCAATGCAGTAAACAACACATTAGCAGACGGAGGAAAAGTTTTGATACCAATTCCTGCAGTTGGACGTGCACAAGAAATTATGATGGTAATTGATCATTATATGAAATCTGGAGAAATGGTTGAGGCACCAGTATTTACTGAAGGTATGATTTCTGAAGCATCAGCTATCCATGAATCCTATCCTGAATATCTTGCAAGAGAATTAAAACAGAAAATTTTAGAGACAGATGATAATCCCTTTGATTCTGAATATTTTACCAATATTGAACATGCAGATGCTAGAGAAGAACCAATGAGAGAAAATTCACCATGTATTATTTTAGCAACATCTGGAATGTTAGAAGGTGGCCCTGTTTTAGAATACTTCAAAAATATTGCTCCAGATACGAAAAATAAAGTATTGTTTGTTTCTTACCAAGTAAATGGAACTATGGGCAGAAGAGTTCTTGATGGCTCTAAACAATGTTCTATGTTAGGAAAAGAGGGCAAAGTTGAAGTTGTTTCTGTTAATTGTGGTGTTGAAAAACTAGATGGATTCAGTGGACATAGTGATTATAATCAATTAATGTCATTTGTACAAAGATTAAGACCAAAACTTCGTCGTGTTTTAGTTAATCACGGTGAACGTTCAAAATCAGAAAATCTTGCTATGAATATTAGACGAACGTACAAACTTGCGGCTCATTACCCTCAAATTCAAGAAGCAATAAAATTATTTTAAATCGTATTCTGGTTTCCAGATCTTAATACTGGATGGTGTAACAATAATTCTTTCTTCACCTAATCTTGCAATATCTGCATCTGCTGCTTTAGCAATTGAATACAACTCTTCAACTACTTTACGTAATTGATCCACATCTTTTTGTGCTAATGGTGTGACTCTAAGAATTAGAATAATCCCTTTTTTGATATCTTCTTTTATAGAATGAACATCACTGCTATCCCTAATTGTAATTGCCTTTAGATATGTGGGATTTTCTTGCTTTTGCATTATAATTGAAAAAAGATCTACTCCCTCAAAAACTCTTCTTTAATTTTTTAAATTTTTTACGCCTACATTCTAAATTTAAGATAAGATTGTTCTTCTGCGCATTCTACACTAATTTCATCTGTTAAATCCCCATTTTTAATAGAAATAATATTTTTTTCAGTTTTTGGTGCATCTGAATATCTTAGAGTTACAGCTGATCCAAAATCTACATGTAACTTTGCATTCTTACCACGTAAAATTGAAATTGGTCCTACGTAATCTTTAGCTTCAAGTAAAATATCTCCAGGTAATGCTAATGCTTTAATCATTTCATTTTCATCTTTGTTTCTTCCTATGACAAATTTTGTTTCTTCATCTAATCTAAAGTGTCTTCCAATTTTTAACAAATCAATTTCATTAATTGTTGGAGTTTCTATATGATCAAACAAATCTTTAGCTTTAACTCCAAATTGTGGTTCAGTTAACAAACAACCACCACCTGCATTTGGTGGATTTTCAATACCATATTCTTTAGCCATTTGTATCTGAATTTTTCTTTGTCTTCCTTTAATCATTCCAAGATTTTCTCTTTTAATCAAACCACTTTTTTCAGCATCTGTTGCTGGTAATAATCCTGCAGATAATGGTCTAACAATTTTTCCAGTCAAATTTGATTCTTCTTCAATAATATGTAACGATGGTGCATGTTGACTCATTGGACGTTGACCCAATACTTCGCCTGAAATAATAAATTCTGCACCAATTTCTTCCATGTGTTTTTTTGCAGCATCAAACATCATTGTTCTACAATCAACACATGGATTAAATCCTGCACCAATTCCATGCTTTGGATGTTTTAACATCTCAATGTATTCATCACCAAGATAAACTGTTTTTAGATTTACATTAAGATCATCTGCTTTTTCTCTAATTTCAAAACCACATCCTCTTCCACAATCAAAATCACAAAATGGAGTTTTAATTGCAACAGCAGAAACTTCGAATCCTTGTTTTTGCATCATTTTTACTGCAAGTTGACTATCTAAACCACCAGAAAGCAATGCAACTACCTTCTTCTTTTCTTCTGCCACACTAGATTTTTTTAAATTCCTTATACAAACTTTACATCATACATAAATTAAGAATATACAATATTTTGGTATGAAGCAACGAAGAAAAAATCTTCTAAAGCATGCTCAAAAGATTGATTGTGATACATTAGTTACATTTGAACCTGAGAATTTATTTTACATGACTGGTTTTTGGGGTGAGGCTATTGGATTACTTGAAAAAAATGGAAAAACTACCATTATTGCTCCAGAATTGGAGGTTGGAAGAGCAATAAGTGAATCAGAAGATTGTGATGTAATTACTGCTGAACGTGGATCTGGATTAATCTCTACACTAATACAGAAAATTAAGAAAAATCATGTTTGTACTGATTGCCAAAATTATTCAACTATGTTAAGCCTAAAAAAATCAATTTTACACATTAAATCTACTACAGAGCCATTTTACAATGCTCGTATTATAAAAGATGAAAAAGAAATTCGAATCTTAAAAAAAGCTTCTAAAATTATTGATGAAATGTTTACAATTTGTTCTAAAAAAATGCAAGTTGGACAAAAAGAATCTGAATTACAAACAATTTTGATGACATATGCAATGGAACAAGGAATGTTTGATACTGGTTATGCATCTACACTCAATCCTTTAATTATTGCTGGAGGTCCAAATGGTGCACTTCCACATGCTCAAGTAAGTCAAAGAAAATTCAAAAAAGGTGATCTTGTAGTTACTGATCTAACATTAAGATACAAAGGATACGTTTCAGATGCAACTCGTACATTTGCATTGGGAAAAATTTCTTCACAAGCTAATGAAGCATATGAAATTGTTAAAGAATCACAAAAACTAGGTCTTCAATCTGTTAAACCAAATATAGATTGTAAAGATGTTGATTTTGCATGTAGAAAATACATTGAAGAAAAAAATTATGGAAAATACTTTATTCAT
>CAJQRM010000020.1 GCA_905612275.1 uncultured Candidatus Nitrosopumilus sp. | reverse complement strand
GAAACATGCATGAAAATAGAACTACATATCCAAAAAGAAAAACAGAAATGTATCAGCAATTAATAGAGTTACCAAAAAAATACAAAACCATTTCAATAATTAAAATGAAAAAAGTTCGTTCTACACAAATTTTACCATTAAGAAAAACTTTGAAAGGGGAAGTAGAATTTGTATGTGTTAAAAACAACATTGCAAAAAAAGCACTTGAAACATTAGAGATTCCAGGAATGAAAGAAATATCCCTAGAACTAAAAGAACAACTGATATTCATTTTTACAAACATGTCACCATTCAAACTAAACGTACTATTGGGCAAAAACAAAGTCATGATGGGTGCACGTGCTGGAGATATTGCAAGTATCGATATTGTAGTACCTGCTAAAAATACAGGAATTGCACCAGGACCAATGCTTACAGAATTCAAAGATGCAAAAATTCCAACAAAAATTGATCAAGGAACAATTTGGATTGCAAAAGATACAACACCAGCAAAGAAGGGCGAAACAATTAATGAAAAATTAGCATCAATTTTAGGTAAATTAGATATCAAACCAGTAGAAGCAGGAATTTCACTTTATTCAGCAGTTGAAGATGGTCTCAAATACACTGAAGAAGAAATGATAGTAGATGTTGAGAAAACAAGAAATGCATTTGCACAATTCCACCAAGAAGCAGTATCATTATCAATTGAGGCAGGGTACATCACTGCAGATAACATTACACAAATTCTTACAAAAGCAGCACAATCTGCACGCTCAGTATCTGTTGAATCAGGTTTCATGACAGATGAAACAAAAGAGCAAATTTTACAAAAAGCAGATGCACAAGCTAAAGGCGTAGCAAGCCAAGCAAAAGATTACACACCAGCCTAATCAATCGGTATTTTTTACCTTAGGTAAATTCCAATTATACTTCATTGCAATTAACCTCAAAGAAGTAGTTAGAATTATTCCAACAATAGTAGCATAGTATAGTTCATCTGTAAAATACAAAATAATAGAAAATATTACAATGCCAATAAAACTTGCAGAAAGATAGAATTCTTTTACAAAAACTATAGGAATTTGATTAACAAAGATATCCCGAAGTATACCTCCTCCAGCAGCAGTCAAAATACCTGCCAATAAAATTGCCAAAAAATTTAATCCAAAAATATTGTATGCAAAAGTTGCTCCAATAATTGTAAACACTCCTAATCCAATAGCATCAAATTTCAAAAATAGATTCCAATGTTTTTTCAAACGAGAATACAAAAAGAAAATTACAATTCCAGATGCGATTGTTACCACAACATAAGTAGGATCAGATATAGAGTTAGGAACTCTACCTAAAATTACATCTCTAATCGTGCCACCTGCAACACCAGTAATAGTTGCAAGTAACAAAATTCCTACAACATCAAATTTTTTCTCAATTGCCTTAAAGGCACCTGTAATTGCAAATGCTACAGTACCAAACAGATCTAAAACATAAATAAAAAATTCAGAACTAAAAGAAAATTCTGTCAACAGATACAAAGACAGTACACAGAGTAATTAAGATTAATAAAAATAAGTATAAAATTAAGTTGAAAAAATAAAGTTGCTTAGCCGAATAAGGATGATAATCCTTCCATGGCTGCTTCTTCGTTTTTAGGTTCTTCTTTCTTCTTTTCTTCTTTTGCTGGTGCATCTGCTGCTGCTGCCGGTGCGGCTGCTGCTGTTGCTACAGGTGCGGCTTTAACTGCCTCATCGATGTTAACATCGGCTAAGGCTGCGACTAAGGATTTAACTTGGGCTTCATTAACTTCAGCGCCAGATGATTTAACAACTGAACTGAGGTTTGCCTCGTTAACTTCTTTGCCTAGTTTGTGAAGAAGTAAAGCAGCGTAAACATATTCCATTGTACCATGAATCTCTTAGGGCATAATATAAAACTATGGAGAAGTTACGCCTAAAATTAAATATTTAATTTAGAATTTTAAGACTTCTACAAACAGCATACAAAGTTCGTCTTAGATGTGGATCTGTTAAAGTCTCCATTCTATTTTTTAAAATTCGTTTTGCTTCATCTCTTTCAGTACCTGGAGCCAAAGACAAAACATTGTTAATGAATTCAGGTAATGATTCGCGTATCCAACCATCAAGCATTAGATAAATTTTTGGTGGAATAATATCACATTTATCAACATCAAGATCTAAAACTTCAGCAAAATTCTCAGATTCTACTCTATACACCAATGCTAAAACAACATTATCAGGAGTTGGGTGATTAAGGATCTCATTAGATCTTTCACCAGTTTTTCCTTGAGATATCTTATTTTTGAGACCAATTGGATTAACAATTACACCATTAACACCTACTTTTCTATCATCAATGCCAGTTACAACACCAAAAATAAAGTCATTAAATTCACCATTTTTTTTAATTGAGAAAATATGAGTTCCTTCTTTGAGAGTAGGTTTACTTCCAAACATGATTAGAATAAAAGATTGATTATATTTAATGTAACCATTAATCGACAATTCTTAATATCAGAAAGTAGCATGCCTCAACGTTGGACAAAAATCAGATTTTAAAAGAATTTTCAGCAGATCCTGATAGATACTATAAAGTCAAATTATTTGAAGAACAAGGATTTATCAGAAAGGGCTGCACAAAATGTGGCAGATTCTTTTGGACTTTGGATGCAAACAGAACACTTTGTCCAGATGATGGAACTGACACATACTCATTCATTGGAGAACCACCAACAACAAAACGATTTGATTACACACAAGCTTGGAAACAAGTTGAAGAATTTTTTGTAAAAAATAACCATACTTCAGTTAGCAGGTATCCAGTAGTATGCAGATGGCGTGATGATTTGTATTTTACAATTGCATCAGTAGTAGATTTTCAAAGAGTGATGGGTTCCAAAGTAGTATTTGAATTTCCTGCAAATCCACTAGTAGTTCCACAAACATGTTTACGTTTCAAAGATTTAGAAAACGTAGGAGTTACGGGCAGACACTTTTCAAGTTTTTGTATGATTGGACAACACAGTATTCCAGAAAACGGAGGATACTGGAAAGATGAATGTGTAGATTTAGATTTTAGATTATTGACACAACAATTTGGAATTAAAAAAGAAGAAGTGGTATTTGTTGAAGACGTATGGGCAGGTGGAGGTTCATTTGGTTCATCATTAGAATATTTTGTCAAAGGATTAGAACTTGGAAATGCAGTATTTACAGAATTTCAAGGGGAGCTGGGACAACACACAACACTTGATCAAAAAGTTATTGATATGGGGGCAGGGTTGGAAAGATTTGCATGGATTACAACAGGCACCCCTACTGCATATGACTGCTGCTTTGGTCCAATAACTAATCACCTAATGGAGAAAATTGGAATTGATTCAGATTCAGAAATGCTTCGAAATTATTTCACAACAATTGCAAAGAATTTAGAAATTTATGATGACTTGACAGAAGTTAGAAAACAAACTATCAAGACAACAGGGTTAACTGAAGACCAACTTAACAGAATCATCACACCGCTTGAAGGAATGTATTTGATTGCAGATCATTTGAGAACTTTGATTTTTGCAATTACAGATGGAGCATTGCCAAGTAATGTTGGTGGAGGATATAATCTTCGAATGATGTTAAGACGAATTAATGGAACAATAGACAGAATGAATTTCAAACTAGACATTGATGAATTAATTGACATGCACATTGACTATCTCAAAGATACCTATCCAGAACTTGAATCAAAAAGACAAGATGTCAAGACCATCTTAGAGTTAGAATCTCAAAGGTATGTGGAATCAAAGTCAAGAATGGGTAAGATGGCAACCAAACTCAAAGACAAAGGAAGAGCACCATCAGTTGATGAATTAATCACACTATACGAATCAGATGGAATTACACCTGAATACCTCAAAGAAGTAGATGTAATTTCTGAAATCCCATCATCATTTTATGCAAAATTATCAGATTTGCACCAATCAGATAAGAAAAAAGTAATGGAACAACTTTCCTTAGAAAACATCCCAGAAACTGACATGTTGTTTTACAAAGATGACCCAATGGAGTTTGAGGCAAAAGTTCTCAAAGTCTTTGAGAAAGGAATTGTGTTAGATAGAACATCATTTTATGCACGTGGTGGTGGACAAGAACCAGACCACGGAACCATAGCAGGCTTCAAAGTGATTGATGTCAACAAACATGGCGGAGTTATTTTACACGAATTAGAAGGAGGCATTCCATCTGAAGGTGATACAGTATCATGTAAAGTAGATTCAGTAAGACGTGCAAACATTACAAAAAATCACACCAGTACACATATTCTAAACTCATCAGCTAGACAAATATTAGGATCTTGGATATGGCAACACTCTGCATTCAAAGAAGATGATCACGCCAGATTAGATATTACTCATCACTCATCATTAACTGATTCAGAAGTGGCAGATATTGAAAAAACTGCAAACCAAATAATTGCAAAAGACATGCAAGTAACTATAGAAAACTATGACAGAGGAACTGCTGAACAAAAGTATGGTTTTAAAATTTACCAAGGCGGAGTTGTTCCAGTAAAGTCTGTAAGAATTGTATCAATTGAAGACTTTGATGTAGAAGCTTGCGGTGGAACTCACGTAAAGCAAACTAAAGATATTGAACTAATCAAAATTACAAGAACAAAACGAATTCAAGATGGGGTGGTCAGATTAGAATTTGTTTCAGGACCAACAGCACAAGAATATGTAAAGCAACAAGAAATTATTCAAACACAAAACAAAGAAGAATCAGCACAAAAAGAAATCAAAGATAAAGCAAGAGAAGAAAATAAAGATAAAGCAAGAGAAAAGATTCCAGTATTCATAGAAAAAGTGTTATCTGGAGAATCATTAGAATCTGAAGGAATTAACAATAAAGGAAAACTCTTCTTTACTGCAGATGAAAATTATGATGATTATTTCCATCAAAACTTTGGAAAGAAATTAGTTGCAAAAGACGATACTGCAGCATTTTGTGGAATTTTTGAAGCAGGTCCAACTATACGTGTAATGATATTTGCAGGTGAGAAATCAGGCGTAAATGCAGGTGATATTGCCAAGGAAATAGCCTCAATTTTAGGCGGTTCTGGTGGCGGTGATGCTAAATTTGCTCAAGGTGGAGGTAAAGACACATCTAAAAAAGACGCTGCAATACAAAAAGCAAAATCAATGATTTTAGGATAAATGAAAAATGGAAATTAACTGGAACCAAATTGAAACTAAATGGCAAGCTAAATGGAATGAGTCAAAAGACTTTGAGACAAATCCAAATGAGAAACCAAAGAAATTCATTACAGTAGCTTATCCATATCCAAACTCACCACAACACATTGGACATGGAAGAACATACACTCTAGCTGATGTTCATGCAAGATTTTATCGAATGCGAGGATTCAATGTATTGTTTCCAATGGGATTTCACTATACTGGTACTCCTGTTTTGGGAATGGCAAAAAGAATTCAATCCCAAGAAAAAGAAATTCTTGACGGACTACGAAACATTTACCATGTTCCAGAAGAAGATATCAAAACATTTGTTGAGCCAATAAAGATTGCAGATTATTTTCATAAAGAAATCAAAGCAGGAATGATTGAGATGGGGTATTCCATTGATTGGAGAAGAGAGTTTACTACAATTGTTCCAGGTTATCAGAAATTTATCGAATGGCAAATTACAACTCTAAAAGAAAATGGTAAAATAATTCAAGGTTCACATCCAGTAGGATGGTGTCCACGTGATCAAAACCCAGTATCCCAACACGATACAATGGGAGACGTTGAACCAAAAATTGATGACAAGAATCATCTAGTCAAATTCAAGTTTGGTGAATACATATTTCCAGTTACAACACTACGTCCTGAAACAATTTTTGGCATAACTAATCTTTGGGTTAATCCAAATACCATTTACAAAAAAATCAAAGCAGACGATGAAAAATGGATTGTGTCTGAAGAATGTGCAAATAAAATAAAATTCTTTGGAAAAGAAATTACAATTGAGGGAGACATTGCAGGAACTGAGATAATTGGAAAGTATGCTACAGTAATTCACAGCAATCAAGAGATTCCAATTTTAGAAGCAGAATTTGTAGAACCTGCCATTGGAACAGGTCTAGTCATGTCAGTTCCAGCCCACGCACCAAAGGACTACCAGGCATTAATGGACCTCAAGGCTAAAAATCACGAATTAGCCTTAAAAATTGAGCCTATTCCAATCATTACCACAGAAGGATACGGAGAGATTCCTGCAAAAGAGATTTGTGAGAAAATGGGAGTATCAGACCAATCTGATCAAAAATTGGAAGAAGCAACAAACGAGCTATACCTCAAGGAATTCACTGATGGAAAACTAAATGACAAATGTGGAGAGTTCCAAAATGAGAAAGTTCAGTTTGGACGAAATAAAGTTAGAGATTGGTTAATGGAAAATAAACATCTAGAAAAATTCCCAGTACTTGAAAATGCTCCAGTAAAATGTCGTTGTGGAACAGAATGTGTTGTTAAAATTTTGAACAATCAATGGTTTTTGAATTACGGAGATGAAGAATGGAAAGAAACTGCAAGAAATTGTTTTGATGAAATGAATATTCTACCAAGTAAAATTACAACAGAGTTCAAAGAGGTAATTGATTGGCTACACGAAAGAGCATGTGCAAGACAACAAGGATTGGGAACTAAACTACCGTGGGATAAAGATTGGATTGTTGAGAGTTTGTCAGACAGTGTAATTTACATGGCATACTACACAATGTCAAGATTTGTAAATGATGGAACACTAAAACCTGAAAACCTTACAAAAGAATTCTTTGATTATGTTTTATTAGATAAAGGAGACATCACACTAGCTGTTAGTACATCAAAATTATCTGAAGATGTAATGGGTATGGTCAAAAAAGAATTCCTATACTTTTATCCAGTTGATTCAAGACATTCAGGACGAGACCTAGTTCAAAATCACTTGTCATTTTTTGTCTTAAACCATGTTGCGATATTTGAGAAAAAATTATGGCCAAAAGAAATTGTTGTTAATGGTTCTGTAATGATGGATGGTGCAAAAATGAGTAAGAGTATGGGAAATATTATTCCACTCAGAACTGCAATCAAAGATTATGGTGCAGACCCAATTAGATTAGCAATTATCTCATCAGCTGAACTACTCCAAGATGCGGACTTTAACATGGAATCAGTTTCAGGTATTCAAAACAAGCTTGAGTCACTTTTAGAAGAATGCAGTACCCTCAAAGCAGCACAAATTGGGGATTTGGAGGCTGAAGATAGATGGATTTTATCAAAAACTCAAGGAATGATTGCCCAAGTTACAGAAGCAGTTGAGAAAATGAGGCTACGTGAAGGTCTTCAGGACATACTATTTTCATTTGAATCTGATTTGAGTTGGTATGCAAAGAGAGTAGATGCCAAAGGAAGAGATAATGTTTCAGGAATATTACACAAAATTAATTCAGCCAGAGTTGCAATGTTGTCGCCATTTGCACCACATGTAGCTGAAGAGATGTGGGAAAAACTAGGATACACTGAACTTGCATCAAAATCAGCATGGCCTGAATTTTCAAAAGAAGACGTAGATGCCACATCAATTCAATCCGAGGAACTACTAAAATCAACAATTGATGACATTGCAAATATTTTAAAAATTACAAAAATTACTCCACAAAAAATTGTAATCTATGTAAACTCGGATGAATTCAAATCTAAAGTTTATAGAAAAATTTTAGAAATTATGGTAGGAGGTCAAAACAACATGGGAGTAGTAATGAAAGAACTAATTGCAGATCCTCAAACTACAGATGCTAAAAAAATGCCAGACTATATCCAAAAAGTAATCAAAGACTTGCATTCAGAATCTGAAGAGATTAAAGCAATAAAATTAGAATCAAAAGAGTTTGATGAAAAACAATTCCTATCTACAGAGTTGGCAAGTATTGGAAAAAAAGAGTTTGGTGTTGATATCCAGGTATATGCAGCAACTGATGAGGACATCTATGACCCTAAAGGTAAGGCAAGACATGCAAGACCATTCAAACCAGCAATACTAATTGAATAATTAGATTAGATATGGTCAAATAAAATAAACATCTTTGTGCGCTTCTAACTTAAGGAATCGCCAAAATTATTCTGATTTTAAATTCTCTTTCTAATTCCAATTACTACAATAGCTGGAACCCCTAGATACATTCCAAGGTTTAACATAATTACAGATAGCCCAAGTCCTAGAACTTCTGATTCTGAATTTGCATTCTCCATTAGTGACAATGAACTAATCATTGGAGTGATTGCAAGCTTTACTGCTTCTTTGAAGTATGGGTTTTCACGTTCCATATCTGCAATGGTTGGGCTAAATGAATAGTAGACATCATTGAACATTCCCATAAATGCAGTTCCTGATTCTGTTTGTAGTAATTGATTATCACGAAGTTCTCGAAGTTGTTGAACTTGTGGTGCTAGCTCAGAACCATATGTTGCTGTTGCAATGAGACAACCACCACCTTCAGTTTGAGAGGAGTTATTTTGAGAAGCAGCTTCTAGAGAGATTCTTTCATACACAAGAATGTAGTTTTTACTATGATCTGTAACATATGCATTGTTTTGTGAGTCTAATGCTATTCCCATTGGATGCCCATAAGATTTTGAGCCCCATCCATACTCACCAATTCCAGAAAAATTACCTTCTTCATCAAAAATGTTGATTGGTCCATACACTCCACCTGTTGCAAAAATTATTCCATTAGAATCTACAATTATTGTGTCAGCATGGCCAAAAAATGTTCCTGCGTCTCCACGATGTTCTTGTGTTCCAAATTCAGAAATTTTCTTTTCATCGACATCATATTTTACAATTTTTCCAGGTTCGGTAGTGTAAAGATTTCCCAGATTATCTTTTAATTTTAACAATCCCATTTGTTCATATGTCTTTAGATGATTACCTGATAAATCGAATTTTTTTATTGTTCCAATCATGTATGTAGAATCACGTCCAGAATTCATGGTGGCCAAGTTTTGTGTTTTAGCAGTGCTTGGATCATACTCAAAAATATAGACATATTCTTCTTGATCAACATAGATAAATGATGAATGATCTAATGATGTAAAATCACCTATACTCCAAGTTTCAACAAGTTTTCCCAACTGAGAATATTTTCTTATTTCTTCATCAGATACAACAACAAAAATCTCATTATTTTGATTTAAAAATAATTCTCCAGATAAATTAAAATCAAAAATTACAGTCCACAGTATTTCATTTGCAGTAGTTAATTTTTTGAGTTGATTGGAATCAATTACATATAGATTATCATTAGAATCAATTACTATTCCACCCAACATTGGGGGAGTTGATTCACCTACATTTTTCCAAGTTTCTTTGTGTTGATATTGAAAATCAATACCAGCTGCATCTACATTTGGAAATACTATAAAAAGTGAAAAAACAGATACTATTGCAATAATGAATACAGGTTTCAATATCATCTTCAATTATGTCCGATATTTATGAAATTAGTTCTGATTTTAAAAAAGGGCTTTTCTCTATCCGTTACGGATTTTAGGGCGGAGTGTCTTTTTTTGTAGGCTCTTCTTCTTCTATTTGAGAGGGTCTAAATCTAGCAGTTCTTGAAGTTCTTTTTCTAATCTTGTGAGATCTGTTTTATTATCTCTAATCAAATTCTTGATAAAGTCTATTCTCATTTTTCTTTCTTCTTCTGATATTTTTTCCATGATATCAGGCCTAAGAATAGGCCAATATTTCAACTCTTATTCATAAAAAAAGGAAAGGGTTACTTGATATTTGATTAGTTGGGGATGTGATATAATTATGACAAAAACAATTAGTTGTAATTTTACAGGCAAAGATTGTAGTTGGTCAGCAGAATCAACAAGAAATGATGATGAGGAATTAATGTCAATGGTTAAAGAACACGTTTTAGCAGAACACAAAGAAATTGAATTGAATTCTGAAAACATTGCAAATATCAAATCACTAATCAAAGTAACTAAGAGATTTTGGTGGTGGGGATAATGGTCCTTTCACAAATGGAACAATGACAATAATACTGCCTATTAGGGATTATTTCTATTAAAAAAAATAATGGAAAATGACAGATTATCTGAATGGTTTGTCCCAAAATTTGGTTCACGAAATTTTAGATTATCAGTAGGAATTTTGTTTTTACCCTATACTGGAATGGTGGTGTCATTTGCAATATGGGGTTCTCTTTCAGTAGAATATGATCTTAATCGAATAGTAGCTATTGGTTTACTCTACTTTTTTGCAATTGGAATAGCAGCACATTGTCTTGATGCATTGGGAAGTAAAAAAAAGCCGTGGGGTCACATATCACATAGAAAAATTTGGATTGTATCAATAATTTCATTAGCCATATCTTTTTCAATTGGATTGCATTATGCGTTTTTAGATTCATGGTTATTATTTCCAATAGGAATCATTGAAGGATTTTTCCTTTTTGCATATAATCTGGAATTATTTAAGGGAAAATTTCACAACGATACATCATTTGTTATATCTTGGGGAATTTTACCTGTTTTTGCAGGAGCTGCAATTCAATCAAACACAATATCAATTGAAACCATAATTTTATCTGCAGTTGCAGGTTTTGCAAGCTATATCCTAATCATCACATCAAGAAAATATAAAATTCTAAAACAGCAAAATGCAAATTATGAAATGTATTATAAAAAAGAAACAATGCTCAAAATTATAACATCTACTGTGATAATTGGTACAGTTTTATTTTTTTTAGCAAGATACCTTTAATTCATTAAAACACATTACATTGTATTGAATAAAATTGAAGGTTTGTTAAATAAAATATTAGATGCTCCTGTAGGTCAAGTTGTAACGATTTTAGGTGAAGCACTAAATTGCAATATTAAATTACAAGTCATAGAACAAAATAAAAATTCTTCAGGCCAATTTGTGAGAAATATTTCAATTATGGCACAAGAATTTCTAGTCATAAAGGCCAACGTAAAATTTGATTCTGCAGTCTTACCTGAAGTAATTATTACAGATCTTTTAAAGAAAAAACGAGGAATTGGAACAATTCTCAATATGAATAACATCAAAGCCACCAGAAAAATGCTGTCATTAAATCAAGATGAAAATAGTGCATTAAGAGAATATCAAATTATTCATAATGAAGTAGTTTGGTTTACCATAATTGAAGAAATAAAGTTAGGCAGTCTTGGTTCCTACAATAATAGCTGAAGTGCCCCAAGTCAAATCTTGTCTGTGTACTGTCATTCCATAATCTCTCATAGTTTCTTCATATTCTTTAACCCAATTTGTGGCCCTTATCAGAGAAGGCAAATCAACAAACACATTTTTCCAGTTAGGAATAAAAAATCCCAAAAAATAAAGTAGTTTAAAGTACAAATTCCACATTTTTTGTACAAAGAAATTTTTTGGATATGTAAAATCATGTAAAATTATTTTCCCATCTACATTCAGATGTTCAATGCAATTTTTTATCAAAATTTTAGCTGTACAATATTTTGGCAGATAAGATGTTGTAATACAATCAAATTTTTTTTCTAGATTAAGTTTTTCAGCATCTTGATTTACAAAAGAGATATTTGGGTATGAGATTAATTTTTTTTTTGCTTTTTCAAGATAGGTTTTAGTAATATCTACACCAGTAATTTTAGCTTGCGGTAATTTTTCTGCAAGTTGTTTTGTAAGGATTCCAGTACCACATGCAAGATCTAATACTGTTTCTTGATCAGATAATTGTTCTAAAATCTTATGTTTCCAAAGAGAGTCTTTTCCAAAAGTAGTCCAATGCACTATATCATCATATGAATTAGAAGTATTGGTAAAAAATGTAGGAACCAAATCTTTTGGGTTTTCCTTAATCATCATTATCCAATATTACCCATAGATATTATCCCTTTTTCAAAGTTAAAAAAAAATAAGACCGGTGGGCTTAAGATCAATACCAAAGAGGTGATCCGATGAAAGCCCATGTCACTTAAGATTAGAAAGTGTCCATTTTTCTAACGACAGTGATTTTGTCTTAAGATCTGAAACTAGTGTTCCAGATGACAGACTTAGTCTTGTAATTATGTAAAGTTAATTTTTGTATATAACGCGCACTCATAATTTGTACTAGTGGTAAATGATGGTAACTAGTGCCACAAAAATGGGTTTCAGATAGTCTATTTATTAGAGTTCAAGGATTCAAAAAACATCTTGAAGATTGCTGTAATGGGAATGGGTGTAGCTGGAAGTTATCTAATGGCCAGACTAAAAGACTCAGAACATGACGTTACAGGTTATGAGAGAAGCATAGAGGAAAGACATGATTCAATTTGTGCATGGGGTACAATAAAATCGGAATTAATAGAATTTTGTAAAAAGACTGGAAGGGATTTTGATGACTTTCTAATTCATGATGGAAAACAAATGCATGTAAAAATGAATGACAATGTTAAATTTGATATTGGCTTAAAGGGATTATGTACGTATAACAAATTAGGATTAATCAAAGATTTCATTAAAGATTCAAAAGTAATTTACGGTAAAGCTCTAAAACTTGAAGAGTTAGAAAAGGAATATGACATGATTGTTGATTGTACTGGATTTAGCAGAATGTATTTACCAAAAATGAAAGAAGATTTCTTTTTACCAACTTATGAATACAAAATAGAGTACGAAGACAAAGTTCCATATGATGACTTTTACATTGAGCCATTTCCAGGAATGTCAGGTTACTTTTGGTATTTCCCACTAGGTGAAAAACTTGCACATATTGGTGCAGGTGATTACAATAAAGACCACATAAAAGCAACAGATAGATTTTTGAAAAAACACGGCGGTAAAATCATTCAAACAAAAGGTCGCCCAATTAGATTAGCAACTCCAAATAAATGCAAACCATACTATTCAGGTAAAGTAGTAGGAGTTGGAGAATCAATTGGTACAGTATACGCATTACTTGGTGAAGGAATAATTCCATCAATGCAGTGTGTAGACATATTTCTTAAAAATATGCATGACTTTGCAGCATATGAAAAAGCAGTTGAGGAACACTACAAGGTATATGCCAAAGTCTTTAATTTTGTACATGCAAAGATTCAGAAAAACTTTAGCTTTCTCAAAGCACTACCAGACTTTATTGCAATTTTCCGTTACATGAAGAAAAACGAAGACAGATTTGGAATGAAAATCAAAATTTCAGATTTACTAAAAGTTGCCAAAGCATAATTGGCTTAAAGATTTTTTGTAAAGAAAACACTAGAATCTTCAAATCCTAAATGCTTGTAAAACTTGTGGGATTCAATACGTTGATTTCCAGATTCTAGTCTTATTCTATGACATTTTTTCTCTTTTCCAAGTTCAATTGAAAAGTTAATCAGTTTTTTGCCAATTCCCTTAGAATGATAATTTTGTGAAACAATCAGTTCAGGAACATACATTTCAGATGTATTTTGATTCAATCTAGATAGAAATACCATACTTATCATACCAATAATTTTTGAATTATCAATTTGAGCAACTAGAATTTTTTTATCATCTTCTTGCATGTAGTTTTTTAGTAATGCTGTAAATTTCTCAAGGTCATTATCTTTTTGTGGTTTTGGCCTTCCAAGTTCATCCAATAATTCAAGAAGTGATGGTATATCATCATAAGTGGATTCTCTAATTGTAATATTTTCCATAGAAATGTGTTGTAGTCATTTCTTTTAATGAGTATGTTTTTCTCTAAGAAAAACTAACAGCACTAAATCCTTCTCTATTAGTTCGATTTGATGCCATGTTATAATCGTAAATCGTTGTTGAATATGCTTGTAGTTCTTCTTTCATTTGATCTAAATTATCTGCAAGGTAGAATCCAGGGCAATCACCTGTAAATTGATAAGTTGCATGCACACGTGCTTTACCTTTTTCATTTTCTAGCCAGCTTGCAAATGGGTATAGATAACAAACGCCAGGTCTGTCAGGATGCATGCTACATGCACCTGCATCATCTAAGAATCTACATGAGATGTGAGTTCCATCTTCTTCAGCAGTTTCATCAGTTTTTCTTTTAAGATTAATTGTAGTCATTGTAGTCATTTGTCCAGATGGACCAGGTTCATCATATGTTACAGTTAGAGTTTCATTTTTAATAAAATCAGCAGTGTTTTTGTATTTCAAACCTTTTCCAATTGTGATTAAATCATCAGAAGTTAATGGTAGTCTACCTTGTCTGTCACAACAATTGTGACAATCAGGCCAAAAACATTTCCATAAAATATATTTTTTTTCAGAATTAAGATAAGGAACATGAAAAATAACATCTTTGACTTTGATTGCAAAATCAGATACATCAGTAATTTTACCAAGTACAAATTTTCTTAAGATAGGATCAAAATCCCAATCCTTTTCTAACAAATCTAATGATTCTTGAATTTCTTTTTGAGACAAGTATTCAGTTATAACCGCTTTTGCAGATCTTATTAATGTTGAGTGAAAAAGGAAAATATGCATCAGCTACAGAAAACAGAAGATTTGTTTGGGCAGAAATTATTTGGCCTTTAATTTTAGAAATTAATGATATTACATTCACACTAAAACAATTTCAAGAAAAACGTGAAAGAGTTTGTAAGGAAAAAAATACAACAATTACAATTGCATCAAGGGGATTAGTTTCATTGGTGCTAAAAGGAATTTTACTGAGAGAAAATGACACGTATGCAATTCATTACAGATTAATTCCATACATGCGATTAAGGGCAAAGTGCGATTATGCAACTGCCATACATGAAGTTAAAATAAAATAATTTTACAGTAGCCCGAGGCAGATTCGAACTGCCGTCTCCGCCTATCCACTCTTGAGATCCAGAGGGCAGAATCCTTGACCACTAGACTATCGGGCTACTTGAAAGTAATTCAAGTAATTTAGAATATAATGATTTGGTGAAAATGGTTTTGAAAGAATTCTATCTTGATGCTTGGGCTATACGTTCTAACTCGTGTCTTTTCTTAACAGATGGAGAAGCAGAATCATTATTTGCTGCAAGAATTAATTGTTCAGCTAAATGCTCTTCAATGGGTTTAGGATTAGAAAATGTTGCTTCTTTAACAGAGTCAGCAATAAATTTCAAAGCCATATCAACTCTTCTGATTGGTGCAACATCAACTGATACATGGTATGTAGTACCACCATAAACAATTCTAGTGGTGTCTTCAGTTGGAGCAGAAAATTCTATTGCTTTAACTAAAACTTGGATTGGGTTTTGTCCAGTTTTTAATTCAATAATATCAAAAGCAGTTTTTACTGTATTAACTAATTTAGTTTTTTTGCCAGTCATCCTACCAGTATTTTTTGCATATTTTTTTCCAAAGTGCATTGATTTATTGATTAGTCTCTCAACAATGTTAACTTCAGCTTTATTGAATCTCTTTAATGCAGAACGACCAAAAGTATAAGGTAAAATTTGTTTTCTTAAAGAGATGGCAGTTTTTAATCCAGGATCTACAATTTCAATATTAGATAAATCCCATTTTCTAAATAATAGTAAATTTTTTGTTTCAGCCATTTCTATCTCCTTGGTTTTTCCTTCTTTCCAATTACTAATTCATGAAGTGATGTACCGTTAACTTTAGAAACTTTGAATCTAACACCAGGAATATCACCCATTGCACCGCCTTGTGTTGCACCCATTCCTTCAATGGTAACTTCATCGTGTTCATCAATGAAATTCATGGCACCATCTCTTGGCAAAAATGCTGTTACTGATTTACCGTTTTTAATTAATTGAACTCTAACACATTTTCTAATAGCAGAGTTTGGTTGTTTTGCTGAAATACCAACTTTTTCTAAAACAATACCACGTCCTTGTGGTGCGCCACCTAATGGATCTGATTTTTTGTCAATACCAAGTTTTCGTCTTTTGTAAGAAGAAATTGCCCAGCGTTGTTTCTTTTTCTTAGTGGTTAATACTCTACCAGCAAATAATCCTAAAGGTGATTTTCTCATATTCTATAACTCCATTCTTGCCCTTTCAGGACTATTAATTAATACACTGGTAATACCGAAATATCTTTTTGCCAATAATCTTGCTTTTTCAGCATTTCTACCTTCTCTACCAACTACAATTCCTTTCTTTCTTGGGTCTACCATAACAATTGCCTGTTTTGTCCCATCTGCTCGTGTACTTAATTTTACTTCAGAAATTAATTTATTATTTAATAGATTAGTTAGGAATTTTGCTGGATCTTCATCATATTCTACAAGTTCAACATTACGTTTAACCATATTTTGTAATGATTTGATATGCATGCCACCTTTACCAATTGCTAGTCCCATCTTACCAGTATTAACTACAAAAATTATTCTATCTTGTTTTTCATCCTCAATACAATCTCTTGCAACTGCGCCAGTTACATTTTGAAATAGGGACATCATTCGCATTTGATCAGTTGAAAGTTTAATGGCTTGTGGCATAAAAATAATTCCTGTTTATATCCAAACTAAAAATGTCTCATTTAAACTTAGGTTAGACATTATTTTCCTCAGTTTCAGTATCTTTTAAAATTGATTTGATATTTCCCTCATCGATTGATGTAAATGAAATTGTTGAAATTCTAAATTGTAAGCCACACAGTCTACCTAGTGCAACTGAAGTTCCTTGAAAGTTTACCAGAGGTACTTTTTGTTTTTTTGCATCAGATTCAATTTTCTCAAACATTTCTTTGCTTACTGATTGAGATAATACAATCAACTTTGAATTATTTACAGAGTTCAAAACTTGTTTACTGCCCATAGTTAATTTGTTCTCTTTGCGGGCATCTTTTAATGATTTTTCAAGTATTTTACTCATGTATTTTCCTTATTCCGATCGTCTTGTCAGGGCTTTATAGGTTTATTGAAAAAAGATTTGTATATATTAAAAAATAAGCTTTAAATAATTTTTTTTAATATACTGAAATTAAATTTAATGTTTGATGATTATTTTTTAAGATTTATCAGTAGGTAAAGATATTGCTAAAATATTATCTCCACGCAATAAAATTTTTCCAAGACTAAGATGTTTTTCATCAGTAATATCTTCAGCATTGTTCAATGTTAAATTCATATGAATATCAAAATCAATTAAAGATCCCTGAATTGTTGTTGAATTTCTTAAACGAAGTAAAACAGTTTTCCCTTGACAACTACTCATCATTGTAGAAATTTCATCAGCCATAATAATCACTTATCAGATTTTTTCTTACTTACTTGCATGTATAAGTCAACAGTACCACTTCCAATTGGAATTTGGCTACCAACAATTACGTTTTCAGTAATACCCTTGAGTGCTTCAACTTCACCTTGAAGTGCAGCATGTGCAATAGTTGGTACAGTGATTTCAAATGCGGCTCTTGCAAGTACACTATCTTTAGTACCAGCAATACCATGTCTACCAATTTGTTGCATGTAACCTCTAGAACACATCAAATCAGATACCAACATAATGTATCTATTATCAACTTCCAAACCTTGATCTCCCAAAGTATGATTTAATTCATTGATCAATGAATTTCTTGCAGCTTCAATACCTAAAGTTCCTGCAATTTCAAAGACATTATTTGTTCTAACATTTCTTTTATCAATACCTTTGACTTCAAGTAATTTTGCAATGTTTGAACCAGTAGTTTGAATTACCCATTCATCATCTTTTTGAACTAATGTTACACGCTCAATATCTGGAACTCCTTTAACAGTTGTATTAAGAACTTTATTTCTAATTGCAATTGCAATTGCAGTATCTGCTTCATCAACTAGATTCAAAGTAATTAGTTCTCCAGTTACCTCCATTTTGAATTTTTTATTTGATGAAAGTGCTGCTTCAACTTCTGCAACAGAACAACCTCGCTCTCTAAGTCTATTCTCACTTAAAATTAATTTAATATTGGTTTTGTAGTCAGTTTCAGTATCTGCAATTAATGCACTTACTTTAGTTTGTAAAACATTTCTTGCAACTTCAATTGCTTTTTCTCTATTAGTTTTAATATCTTTATTTAAGTAGACATCCATAGTTGGAGTAACTGGTTTCTTTCTTGCATCAACTAATTCAATTAATCTTGGAAGACCCAATGTAACGTTTCTTTCTTTAATTCCTGCAAAGTGGAAAGTTCTTAGAGTCATCTGAGTACCAGGCTCACCAATTGATTGTGCAGTTACAATTCCTACTGCTTGACCAGGTTCTACACGAGCCTTGTCATAAAGTGAAAGACCTTTCTTACATACTATCTCAACACCAGATTTACTTAGATTAGATTTGTTTAATGCATCAATTACAAGTTTAGTTAGTCTTGGATTGAATGTTTTAGTGTATTTTTTAGCAAGTGTTTCAATTTCACCTTTTGTTGCTTTTGTTCCAGAATCAATCATAGTTTGGGATTGAGCTAATCTACTTGGATTAAATGCCTCACCATGATCACTTTTCTGTACATCAATTCCATCTTCACCATAAAGGAATTGAACAATGTGACCGTGTGGATCCCTTACAGTTCCATCATATTCTAATCTAATGTGTTCTAATGCATTAATCAATCTACGTTGCATGTATCCACTTTGTTGTGTTCTAACTGCAGTATCTACAAGTCCTTCACGACCACCCATTGCGTGGAAGAAGAATTCTAATGCAGAAAGACCTGTTCTATAATTTGATTTTACGAATCCATGAGCATCAGGATTACTGTCATGTTGTTTATAGTGAGTTAATGCACGGTTTGCATATCCAGTACTCATTCTATTTCCTCTTCTGGATTGTTGACCTAATGCACCTGCCATCTGACCTACGTTAAGTGCTGAACCTCTGGCACCAGTGGTTGCCATAATTTTTCCAGCATTACTATCATCTAAAGAACTATTTGCAGTAGCACCTGCTTTTTCTCTTGCTTTACCTAATTCATTAACAATGTATGCTTCTAATGCTTCTTCAGCTTTCATACCTCTAGTAAGTTTTAATGTTCCTTTGTTATATTGACTAGTCAAGTCAGCTACAGTATCATAAGTTGATTGAATATCATCCAAAATTTGTTGAACATTCTTTTCTGGAACTTCAAGATCACCATAACCATAACTGAAACCATAATGGGTGATGAATTGTTTTACCATAATTAAAACTGAATTTAAGAAACTCTTTCCAACAGCATTTCCATAATCTTTAGTAATTCTGTGTAAGACACTTTCTGGTTCTTCTGCACCAATTGATGTTTTGTCAATTACACCACTGATTAATTCACCATTTTTAATTACAACATCATTTACTTTTCCACCAGTACCTTTTGACCATTTTGATGTGAGTGTATAGTTAAAGTCACTTGGTAAGAATAATGAAAACAATTGTTTTCCTGTATATGCAGGACCATCTTTTGTTTTAGTTCCAGGCTTTGGAAGTGGGTCAGTATATCCACCAAGCATTGCATAGTTAGAAAATTCTTGAACAGATAAAATTGTATCATCTTTAGTAAGAAGATATGCACCAGTAACAAAGTCTCGGAGTGCCCCAATAATTGGACCACCATATCTTGGAGAAATTAATTGGTCTTGAACTCTCATCAATAGAATTGCTTCTGCTCTTGCTTCCTCACTTTGAGGAACATGAAGATTCATCTCATCACCATCAAAGTCTGCATTGTATGGTGGACAAACAGATGGGTGTAATCTGAAAGTCTTTCCTGGAAGTACCCTGACATAGTGGGCCATAATTGACATCTGGTGAAGTGATGGTTGCCTGTTAAACATTACAATATCTTTATCCGCAAGATGTCTTTCTATCAAATATCCAATTTCAAGTGATTCAGCAATTATTGAACGATCTTCAACAAAGTCTAATCTAATTTTAACACCATCAGGTCTTACAATATAATTGACACCTGGAAATTTTTCAGGTCCATTAATTACTAGAGCTCGCATTCTTTCAATATTCCATTCAGTTACAATTTCAGGAATTGTTAATTTCATTGCAACTTGTTCAGGAACACCTACTTCAGACAAATCCAAGTTAGGATCAGGAGAAATTACAGTTCGACTAGAAAAATCAACTCTCTTTCCAGATAATGAACCTCTGAATCTTCCTTCTTTTCCTTTGAGTCTTTGAGTTAGTGTTTTTAGAGGACGTCCAGAACGATGGTGAGCTTGTGGAATTCCAGAAACCTCATTATCAAAATAAGTAGTTGAATGGTATTGTAACAAATCAACTAAATCTTGAACAATTAATGGTGGAGTTCCAGCCTCCTTACTTTCTTTTAGTCTTTGATTTACTCTAATGATATCTACCATTTTATGGGTCAAATCATCTTCTGATCTAATTCCAGTTTCAAGAATAATTGAAGGTCTAACAGTAACAGGAGGAACAGGTAAGGCTTGAAGAATAAACCATTCGGGTCTTGCAGTTACAGGATCATAATTTAACAAAGATAAATCATCATCAAGAATTTGATTAAATCTTTCTCTAATGGTGATTGGTAATAATCTATGTTCACCAATTTCTGTTTTTTCAACAAAAATTGTTGGTTTTGTAAATACTAATTCATATTGTGTTTTTCCACAATGAGGACATTCTTTTGCTTTCTTTGCTTTTTCAATAATTTGTTCAGGGATACGTTTTTGAGAAATTACAGTATATGCAGCTCCCCTATCCTTAATTTTTTGAAATGTATTTAGATCTTCTTGAGGAACTTTTAATCTTGCACAAGAACGACATGTAGATTGTAATAGTTTGTAAATATTATCAATAAATGCAATATGTAAAATTGGTTCTGCAAGTTCAATATGTCCAAAGTGTCCAGGACATCTAGCTGCAGTGTTTCCACAAGTTAAACATTTTTGTCCAGGTTCAAGAGTACCAAGTCTACCATCCATAAGACCTCCTTGAACTGGCATTCCATCTTCATCGTATGTCTCAGGTGCAGTAATTTCAGCAACAGAATATTTTCTAATTTCAGTTGGAGACCATACAGAGAAACGAATTCCATCAATTGCTTTAATCGCTTGAATAGACATCTTAGAGTTTCTCCTTTATCAACAATCTTGGTGCAACGTTTAGACTTTGCATTTCTTGTAAGAGTAATTTGAAAGCATATGCTACAGATACAGAAGATACTTTAGCTTTATCACCACAAACTCTACAAACATACTTTCTTTGTTTAACATCGTGATATGCTACAAGTCCACATCTCTCACATACAAAAATATCAGATTTATCAGATTCATCTAACAATCTATCTTTAAGAATCATTGAAGCACCATAAGCAATTAAGCAATCTCTCTCCATCTCACCAAATCTTAATCCACCACCTCTTGCTCTTCCTTCAGTTGGTTGTTTAGTTAACATCTGAACTTGTCCACGTGCTCTTGCATGTATTTTATCTGCAACCATGTGGTGAAGTTTTTGATAATATACTACACCAATAAAGACATCAACTGGAAATGCTTTTCCAGTTCTTCCATCATACATTATTTCTTTACCAGAATATTTGAAATCATGTGTATCCATTACTTTTTTAACTTCATCCATTTTTTCTCCAACAAATGCAGAACCATCAAATCTCTTTCCACGAAATGATGCAGCTTTTCCACATATAGATTCCATCATCATTCCAACGGTCATTCTTGATGGGAATGCATGAGGATTAATCAAAACATCAGGAGACATACCTTCTGCAGTATATGGTAAATCTTCAGCTTTTGCTAAAAGACCCATTACACCTTTTTGTCCATGTCTTGATGCAAATTTATCACCAATTTCAGGAATTCTCATATCTCTTGCTCTAATTTTATACATTTTTCCACCTTCATTAGATTGAGTCATAACAACAGTATCAATAACACCAGTTTCAGATGGTCTTACACCAATTGATGTATCTCTTCTGTATGGACCAGATGATTCAAACTCTCTATATTCTTCCATAAATCTAGGAGGACTAGTTTTACCAATCAAAATATCTCCACCTTTAACAGGGGATTCAGATGCTACAACACCATCTTCTTCAAGTAATCTATATGCTCGTTCACCCTTGTAACCTCTTATATTATCTTCAGCGTTTGGAATTTCAAAACTATCTCTCATTCCACCAGGATATTGTTTTGCTTCTGCATCATAAATTCTAAAGAAGAAAGTTCTTCCTAATCCTCTATCAACAGAAGCTTGACTGAGAACAATTGCATCCTCAATGTTATAACCATCAAATGGTAATACTGCAACCACACAATTCTGACCTGCCGGTCTATCTTCCAATCCCAAAAGTTTCATTGCTTTTGTATTAACAGCAGGAACTTGTGGATATAGCATAAGATGTTGTCTAACATATGTACTAGTGTTCATCATTGGTGTTGAAAATCCTAAACTCTGTTTTGCCATTGCAGATTCATATGTATTTCTTGGAGATTGATTATGTTCGGGATATGGAATAATAGAAGCACCTGCACCTAAAATTGATGGTGGAAATACTTCAAGATGAGTATATTTCTTGGTATCCTTATCATCTAATGTAACATAACAATTTTCTTCCTCATTAGCATCAATCAATTCTAAAACACTCATTCTCAAAAGATCAGTCCAAGAAAGTAATTTCTTTGAAATTTTATCTAAAAGATCTTGAGTAAGTAATGGTTTGTTATCTTTGATAATTATTAAGGGTCTTAAAACTCGTCCAGCATTACAATTTACATATAATCTTCTTGTTGCATCTTCATTTTCATCAGATTTATGAAATGAAACTCCAACATGAGGATGGATTTTTGAATTTCTTCTAAGATCTCTAAGAGATTCAGCTAATTCAAGTCCATCTTTATAATATCCAATTAAACGACCATCAACAAATATTCTAGTTCCATCTTTTTTCAAATCATCTTTTGCATCAAAGAAATGCACAGTTCCAAGATCATAAAGTTTTTCAATAATTTCTTCAGAAGGAACATTTACTGAAATAATTCCAGATAATGCAAGATTTTTTACCAAACCACAGTTTGAGCCCTCAGGTGTTTCACTAGGACAGATTCTTCCAAAGTGGGTTGCATGTAAATCTCTTGCTTCAAAATTTGGTTGAGTTCTACTAAGGGGTGATTGAATTCTTCTAAGATGACTAATTGTTGAAAGATAATTGGTTCTATCAAGTAATTGTGTAACTCCAACACGACCGCGACCCCAGTTTCCAGTGGCAATAGCATTGTTTAATTTATCAGTGATAATTCCAGGACGAATGGCTGCAGCAACTGCATTAATTCCACGTTTTTGACCAGAACGCTCTAATTGATATTTCATATCTCTAACTAAATTTCTAAATGCAGTTCTAAACAAATCAGCAAGCATTTGTCCTGCAAATTTGATTACTTTGTTTCCGTAATGATCTTTATCGTCAGGAGTAATCCAACCAAGTTTTAATTCTAATAATTTACAAGCTGCTTCACCTAAAAATTGTGCTTTTTCTTTTCTATTTTCAGGATGTTTACCTAAATGAGGCAATAGACCCCAATCAAGTAAAGTTTCAGCACGTTTAATTTGAAATTCTTCTAGCATTCCAGGTGCAATTCTTTTACTTATGTAAACAACAGCATCTTTGGCTGTAGGAACGTCTCCTGCTTTTTCAAATGATCCTTCTAGTTCATCTTGAAGTTCATCAACTAAGGAAACTACTGCTGCAATTTCTTTGTCAGATTCTAAACCAAGTGCTCTCATCAAAGTAACAACTGGGATATCAACAGGAGAACCAGGAATTCTAGCAACAATTAATCCATCATTTTTCATTACAAGTTCTAATTTTGCACGATAACCAACAATTGATGAGTATACTTTGGCTTTGAAAACAATATTACCACCCAAAGTTTCTCTATCAACAATAATTTTATTGTAAGAAAGATCTTCTAAACCAACAATTACCCTTTCAGATCCATTAATGATAAAATAACCACCAGGGTCATTTGGATCTTCACCATAATCAATTAATTTTAAATTAGAGAAATTATTTAAAATACATGCATTAGATTTTGCCATTACTGGTACGTCACCGATGTGTACAAATCGAGATTCCAAAATTTTTCCATCCTCTATAACACTGGCTTCCATCATAACAGGTGCAGCGTAAGAAACGTTTCTCAATCTTGCTTCAGCTGGAGTAATATGAGTAATAGAACCATCAAGTTCCATCATTCTAGGTTGTTGAAGTTTAACTTTACCTAATTGAATTTTATATGGATATTCAGCATTTTCAATATCAATTTTATCAACTTCTTTGATAATACTTTGTAATCCTCTTTCTAAAAATTCATCAAAAGAGTTTAGGTGTTGTTTTGCAATACCCTCCCTTTTTAAAATATCTTGAATTACGGGCCAACGCTTGTTAGAAGGATGAACCAAATCTAGACCTCCACCACATATCTATAGTAAAGACTTTCACCAGCTGTTGGACTTTTTCGAGTAATTTTTATCATATCTCCAGGTTTAACACCAAGTCCCATGATAGCAGGATCATTTACAAAAATTAATGGTAATTCAGTTGGTTTACAATTATATTTTTCTAAAACTTGTTCAGCTTCTGCTTTTGGAATAATTTCATGTTTTGGAACATAAATATGATCAGGGACTAGCACTTGATTTTTTTTAATTGCCATTTAAGAAGCCTCCAGATCGAACATTAAATGTAATAGCAAATAATACACACAAACTGAAAAAAATCACGTTCGGGTTAATATATATCTAATCTGAAACTTCAAATCAAGAGATCTTTTTTTCGTTTATTCTATTTGCAATATTTCCAGCAATTCCACCTGCAGCAATACCATTATCAATATTTACTACAGATAATCCCAGTGAACAACTTTGTAGCATGGATGCCAAAGCTGCAATACCGTTTCCACCATATCCATACCCTACAGATGTGGGAAGTCCTATAATTGGAATATCCACCATTGTTGAAACTAGTGTTGCCAAAGCTCCTTCCATCCCTGCTGCAACTATTATGCAGTCTACATCTTCTTTAATCATTTTTTTCAAAATTGGAAATATTCTTTGAATTCCAGCAACTCCAACGTCATAACTTGTAATACATTTACAATTCATGGCTTCACACATGAGCCTTGCTTCCTCAGCTACTCCAATGTCTGAAGTTCCCGCAGTCATGATTCCAACTTTTCCACCTTGAAACTTAATTGGTTTTTTAAATAATAATATGGAGGATGAATTTTTTCCTGTTTTTATTTTTACTTTTAATTTCCTTGCAAATAACATGATTTTTTTGTAATCATCTTTTTTAATTCTTGAAACAATTACGAAATTTGTTTTATCCAAAGTTTTTTTAATAATTTTTTTAATATCCTCTAATTCTTTGGTTTCTGCAAAAATTACTTCTGGAACCCCTCTCCTTTTACTTCTATTGATGTCAATTTTTGCAAAATTTTCTACTTCTTCAATTGAATATAGTGTAAGAAGTTTTTTTGCATTATTTGTAGAAATTTTACCAGATTTCAATGATTCTAAAATTTTATTAATTTTCAATAGACTTCTTACTTTGTATGAATACTAAAAGGCTTAGATCTCAATACCTGAAATGGCATCTTTAACATTTGCAACACCTTTATCAAACATTTGTCTTTCTTCATCATTTAGATCCAATTCAATAATTTTTTCTACTCCGTTCTTTCCAATAACTGCAGGAACTCCTATTGTAACATCTGAATGACCATATTCACCATCAAGATAAGTTGCTACTGGAATGACTTGTTTTCTATCTCTTACAACAGTTTCAATAATTGCAGATATTGCATTTCCTGGTGCATGTACTGTAGCTCCTTTTAGTTCAATTACTTTAGCTGCAACTTGTTTTGTATTTTGAACAATCTCATCTAGTTTTTCTTTTGGTAAAAATGTGGATAATGGAATACCGGATACAGAAGAGAATCGCGGTAATGGAAGCATGTTTTCTCCATGTTCACCAATTACTAATCCCCGGATTGAATCTCTAGAATGACCAGTAGATTCATGAATAAATTGTCTAAATCGTGATAAATCCAACATACCTCCCATACCAAACACTCGACTTCTATCAAATCCAGATACTTTCTGAGTTATGTATGCCATTGGATCTAATGGGTTTGTAACTGGAATTATCATGGAATCATCTGCATATTTTTTTACATTTTCTACTACACCTTTTACAATTGTAGCATTAATTTTCAACAAATCCATTCTTGTCATTCCTGGTTTTCTACCAGAACCTGCTACAACAACAACGACATTTGATCCTTTCATATCTGCATAATCGTTTGAACCTTTTACTTCTACATCTATGCCTTGTTCAGATAACATGTGATTGATATCCATAGCTTCACCTTGTGGTAAACCTTTAGCAATATCAAGTAACAAAATTTGATCATCTAATTTCTTTAGTGCTGAGAATAATGCTGCATCTCCACCCACTTTACCAGAACCGATAATCGTAATCATAAAAATTATAGTTAATTTTGAAATTATAAATCTAATGAAATTAATTGCATATTAGACGAATTTATAAGCATTTTTGATATTTTTTAATCATGGTTATTGTCATTGATCCTCAAATTGCAGGGATATCTGGAGATATGCTTTTGTCATCTTTAGTGAATTTAGGTGCAGATAAAAATAAGATTATCGAGGGAATTATAAAATCTCAAAAATTTCTTTCAGACTCCACTATTAAAAAAATGGATTTTCAAAAAATTCAAAAACAAGGAATTGAATCAACTGAATTAATTTTAGAAATTGATGAGAATGTTTCTAAAAGGAAAGGTATTGAAATTAAAAAAGCTATATCAGATTCAGTTAATGAGTTAAATCTTACAACAAAAGCAAAAACATTTACAGAATTATGTATTAGTACTTTAATTTCTTCAGAATCTAAAATTCACGGTATTTCTGAAGATTCAGTTCACTTTCATGAAGCTTCCAGCATAGATACTCTAGTAGATATTGTGGGAACAGCTATCGCATTGGATGATTTGAGATTATTTGAAGAAAAAATTGTTTGTTTACCTGTTTCAGTTGGAGGTGGTACTGTTAGTTTTTCACACGGTACTATGTCAAATCCTGCAAGTGCAGTTCTCCAGATTTTTAAAAATTCTAATTTGAATATTCAAGGAAACAATTCAAAAGAAGAATTAACAACACCTACAGGAGCGTGTATTTTGGTAAATTTAACAAATAGTCCAGTTGAATATTATCCTTCAATGAATATAACATCAATTGGTTATGGAGCAGGTCAAAAGGATTTTGAGGGTTTTTCTAATGTATTAAAAATTATTCAAGGTGATGAAAATAACTTTGAGATGGATTCGGTAAAAATTCTTGAAACAAATATTGATGATGTTTCAGGTGAAATATTGGGACATTTAATTGAAAAAATTATGGATCAAGGTGCAAAAGATGTTTCAATTTATCCAGGAATTACAAAAAAAGGAAGACCAACAAATCTTGTTTGTGTAATTTGTGATGATGTTAAAGTTGATACAATAATTGATACTCTAATATTAGAAACTGGTACGTTGGGCATTAGAATTTCAAATTCTAATCGTTTTATTGTTACTAGATCAAATCATAATTTCTCATTAACGTTTGATGGTAAATCTTTTGAAGTAAATTATAAAAAATCATCCCATAAGGGAAAAACTCATTTTAAAATAGAATTTGATGATTTAAAAAATATGTCAAATGCATTAGATAGACCAATAGTGGATATTGAATCATTTTTGAGAAAAGAGATTGAAAAAATAGAGGACCTATGATGAATAAATTAAATAATTTAGTAAAATGGTTTGAAGATAAAACTAAAGTGATGATTGCATTGTCAGGAGGAGTAGATAGTGCTGTTGTTGCATATGCTGCTTTTCAGGCATTAGGAAATTCTGCTATTGCAGTTACTGCAGATTACAAAACTTTATCTGAAGAAGAACTTTTGTCAGCAAAACAAGTATGTTCTGAAATAGGTATTGAACAAATTCTTTTAGATTATAGTGAACTTGAAAATGAAGAATTTGTAAAAAATGATTCAAAGCGATGTTTTCATTGTAGAATGGAATTAGGTGAACATCTAATTGAATTGGCTAAAAAACATGACGTAAAAATCATAGTTGATGGTACCAATCTTGATGATTTAGGTGATTATAGACCTGGAATTCAAGCACTCAGAGAAAATGGGATACGAAGTCCTCTTGTAGAAACTAAATTTTTAAAATCTCAAATTCGAGAAATTGCAAAATCTGTTGGGCTATCAGTATATGATAGACCTTCCAATTCTTGTTTGGCATCTAGAATTCCATGGGGTCAAAGAGTAACTGCTGAAAAGTTAACTCGAATTGAATTTGGAGAGACTCTTGTCAAACAACTTACTAATCTTAAACAGGTTAGAGTTAGAGATTTTGATGGTTCGGCAAAAATTGAAGTGGATAAAAAAATGATTTCTATATTTGATGATAACATTATGAATCAACTAAATGAAAAATTAAAAATAATTGGATTCACTTCTGTTGAAATTGATAAAGATGGGTATAAACCTGGAAAAATTAATGTGGTTACAAATTGATTTATCTGGATAATGCAGCATCAACTCAAATTCATGGTGATGTATTAAATTCAATGCTACCTTTTCTTAAAGAACAATATGGAAATCCATCATCAATACATCGATATGGTAGATTAACCCGGAAAGCAATTCATAAAGCACGAAAACAAATTGCATCTCTAATTAATGCAGATCCTGTTGAAATTTTAATTACTTCTGGTGGAACTGAATCTAACAATACGGCATTAGTTGGAATTTCATCACAATTTCCATCTAGTCAAATTATTACATCATCCATTGAACATGATGCAATTTTAGAGCCTTGTAAAAAACTGAATTCAAAAGGATTCCACGTTGATTATCTACCAGTAGATAAATTTGGAATGATTGATACATCAGATTTAGAAAATATCATCTCTAAAAAAACAAGCCTTGTTTCGGTAATGTTTGGAAATAATGAAGTTGGTACCATTCAACCAATTGCAAAAATTGCAAAAATATGTCATGAAAATGGGGTTCTTTTTCATACAGATGCGGTTCAAGCAGTAGGGAAACTCCCTGTGGATGTAAAAGAATTAGACATAGATTTACTATCAATTTCAGCCCATAAACTTCATGGACCAAAGGGAATTGGTGCACTATACATCAAAGATGGGGTAAAAATAGATCCAATTATTTTGGGAGGTGGGCAAGAATTTAGATTAAGGTCAGGTACTGAAAATGTTGCAAGTATTGTAGGATTTGGCCAAGCATGTGAAATTGCTCAAAATAATTTAATTGAAAATATTTCATCAATTAAAAAACTTCAAACTTTATTGGTTGAAAAAGTGTTGAATAAAATTCCAGAAACCACATTTAATGGTCATTCTGAATCTCGTCTATCTAATAATGCACATTTTACTTTTCTTGGAGTTAATGGTGAAGATCTCATAATCAAACTTGATGAATATGGAATTGCAGCATCTACTGGTTCAGCATGTTCAGTTAATACACAAAAGGCCTCTCATGTTTTGGAATCAATGGGATTTTCACTTGAACAAATAACAGGTTCTCTACGTCTAACTGTTGGAATTTTTAATACTGAAAAGGAAATTAATGAAACTGTAGATATTCTCAAAAAGGTAGTTGAAGAACTTCGCGCAGTTTCCCCATTTAAAGAAAAATATTCTTTTGGTTCTAAAAATTAAATTTTAATTTGAAATCTATTTTTAGTTAGTAAAATTGATGCCATTATTCCAATTGTTAAAATTATCATCACTATGGTCCCAAATTCTGGAATAACATATGTTCCAATAATTTGAATTTCTGAATCTCCTTGGTCAAAATCAATTGTTAAGATTCTAAATTCTGAAAAAGATAATGATTCTTCATATGTTGTTTGAACATCATTTATGATAATAATGAATTCTTCATCTTTACCATTTTGTTTTTCAGCATCTATAAATTCTCGAGGTAATTCTAGAATAAGTTTTCCATCATGTAACGAAGTAATTTTTACTAATAATCCCAAATTCTCAGGGTCCACGTCTATGGTCTCAATTGTTCCTCCCCTAATGGTATACCTGATATCAAATGTTCCGGTATCTCCTGCACCTACTTCGATCGTTTCTGTTATTTCAATTATCTCTGATTTTGGTGTATAATTGAATGATGTTTCAGCAACATTATCTTCACCATATGTCACTTTGATCAGGTATGTCCCTTGGTTTTGCCATAATGGACCCCAGGCATTTATTGTAGTTGAATAATTTCCATCTTGTGCGACTTTGATTTGTGCTATTTCAATCAAAGTTGATTCTTGGAATAATTGCAGGGTAACTTGTGTATCACCTATCAATGTGGTTACTTTTCCTGAAATGACGATTGTGTCCTCCTCATCATAATTACCATTATCTGTTTGTACTGAAATTAAAGATCCCTCTGCAAAAGCAGTTCCCATAGAAGTTACTGCTAAAAGCATTAAAACACAAAATAATGTAATCTTCATAATAGTTCAAACACAAATTTGTATATCTCTTTTACTATGAAAAAGAAAAAAATGAAAAAAAGTTGTAATTTTAGTATCTTGGAACGATGCTAAGTCTTGATTTTGCAGAAATTGCAATTATTGAGATAATTGCTACTGCTAGAATCATGGCTGCAATTGTGCCAAACTCTGGAATTACAAAGGTACCGATAATTTCAATTTGCTCAGTTCCTGCAAAGAATGGAACAGTAACTGTGTTACCGTTAATCTCTGCATCGTCTGATTCCTCGCCATCAACTAATACCATAAAGATACCGTTTTGTGTTGATTCTGAAGGACTGATTGTCAATGTACCATCATCATCGGCATCGATGTTGATGATAACTGAATTATCATTTGTGTTTACTGTTGCACTGATTACGTGTCCACCTGAAATATCATATGATGTGCATGCATCAAGTATTGCTACTTCATTTGAACCACACTCAACACCATCGTGATGCATTTCTTCATCACTATGATCTGTGTGTTTTGCGTCAGTTGAAACTCCACCAGTTAGTTCAACTGTGACTTTATTGTCTAAACTGCCATAGTTTACTCTAATGGTGTATGTACCATCGTATTTCCATAAATTACCAGCTGTACTTACACTTGTTGTGAAACTTCCATCATTTGATACATTGATTTGATCAATTGTAACAAGTGAATTTAATGGATTAACCACAGTAAGTGTGATTGGTACATCTCCTGGAATTACGTTTGCTACTTGTCCTGTAACTGTAATTTTAGTATCATGCTCATATACGGATTGATCTGCTTCAACTGTTAGTGGAATGGCAGATGCATGTGCTTCCGAAGCTATGCTCATGGTACCAACTATTGCTACTAGGGCTACTAGCATTAACGATGTGGTGCTATTCATGTTATTTGGGAAACGGGAATATCTCTATTTATGTATAATGAACAAAGAAAAAAATGAAAAAAAGTTGTAATTTTAGTATCTTGGAACGATGCTAAGTCTTGATTTTGCAGAAATTGCAATTATTGAGATAATTGCTACTGCTAGAATCATGGCTGCAATTGTACCAAACTCTGGAACTACTAATCCATCTGCAATGTCAACTTCTACTGAATCTATGAAATTACTATTGCCACTTCCTTGTTGAGCAGTAACTGTGTATGCCCCGTCTTGTGACCATAGAGGTCCTCCGACTGAAATGTCTGTAGCAAAGTCACCACTTGAATCTGGTGATACTTGATCAACACTAACTAGATTTCCATTTGGTGCTGTTACTGTGAATACAACATCTTCAAAGGTTTTACTGGTGACACCAGTTATCTCAATAGTATCTGATCCTTCCATTGCATTTGCTGCAATTGATAATCCACGTGCATCTTCTTCTGCTACTGTGGCGTATGGGTCGGATAAATCATAGTTAGATTGATTCGTTACCATACTAGAATCGCTTGTAGATGTTTCTGCAGTTGCTCCACCAGTTACTTCAACATTAAGTGTAATGGTGTATAGATTTGATTGTCCATGACTGGCTGTTATTTTATACATTCCATCTTGTTTCCAATTAGAAACATTGAATTCTGTACTAAATTCGCCATTTGCATCTGGTGTTACTTGATCAACGCTAACAACATTTTGTCCATTTGGACTAACTGCTACAAACGAAACGTATTGTGTGTTTGAGGTAGTTGTTCCAGTGAATGAGATGGTGTTTGATCCGTCCTCTGCTGTAGCTGTTAATGACATTCCAGAGTCTACTGCAAAGACGTCTTGATTAACCGAAGTTACTGACATTAATGCTACTGCCATTAGGACTAGACTAATTGATCGTGTTGAATTTTTGAAATTCATCTAGTTGAAATCAGGATACCTCGGTATTTATGTATATATAACACATGAAAAAAAGTTGTAACTTTAATATCTTGATGGTATGCTAAGTCTTGATTTTGCAGAAATTGCAATTATTGAGATAATTGCTACTGCTAGAATCATGGCTGCAATTGTACCAAACTCTGGAATTACAAAGGTACCGATAATTTCAATTTGCTCAGATCCTGCTAAAAATTCAATGGTTAATGTTCTATCTGTTGATGTTGTTATTTCCTCAAAGTCTACTTCTTCACCATCAACTAATACAAAAAATTCATCGTCGTTATCATTAATTGTTGAATCTAACACTGACCTTGGAATTGTTAATGTTATTGAGCCATCATCTATTGCTTCAATATCAATTAGTAAAGAAACTGCATCCAGGTCTGGAATTACATTTGTTATTTTTCCATTTGTAATTTCATATAATATTAAATCTGTAGAATCTTGAATTGTGAGAGTGGTTGCAGTAACAATTGAATCCACAATAGCAGGATCCTCTATTACTATATCTTCAACTGTATCTTCAACTATTGTTTCTTCTAATGCATTTTCAGGCATATCTATAACTCCTCCAAATTCAAATGATGTTGTTATTGACTGCTCCCCATATTGAACTTTAATTGTGTAAGTTCCTTCTTGCTTCATTAATTTTCCACCCAGTTTAATTTCTGTACTAAATTGCTTATCTGAACCAATCGTCATTTGATCAAGTGCAACTAAATTTCCATTAGGGGATTGAATTATTAGGCTAATCTGATTACTTGCAATCATATTTTTGATTTCACCGGATATTGAAATCGTCTCTCCTTCCAAATAGGATGTTTTATCTATATTCAGAATAATTGATTCGTTTTGGCCAAAAGCTGTTGTAGTCCCAACACTTGTAATTAAAATTCCAAATAGTGTAAAAATCATTAATAGAGTTTTCACTAATTCTTAAACTCAATTTGTAATATTTAAGATTGTGAAAATATTTGTTGACCATTAAGAAAAAAGAAAAATATCCAAATAATAATAAAACTAGGTTTACTGTGCTCGTAAATGATATATAAGATAGTTTAAGGATTGGAGATAGTTGGCCGGTAAACGTGTTGTTCTTACTGCAGACCGTAGTTTAATGACAAATTATAGAGGAAATTTTTTGTATGGATTTATCGCATGTGGTCCATACGAAGTTTTACCAGAATGGGTTTTTGATAAAGTATTTTGTCCATCAGTAGAAACTGACCCAATTACTGGAGAAGTAAAAGTAGCTCAAGTTGGATTAAGAAGAATTGAAAGTTCACTACTTCAAGGAGGATACAAAAAAGAAGAGGTATTCATGGCACATCCAGAAATGCTTCAAAAATCAATTGGACCAGATACCAAAGTTGTTGGAATTAATGTAATGGATCCTCTAGGAATGGCCCCAGTTACTACAACAATGTCACCAGAAAAATTATCCTATGTAGCAATGAAATTTAAAAAAATGTGTGCAAATATTATTCAACTCAAAAAGAAATATGATTTCAAAGTAGTAGTTGGAGGTAATGGAGCATGGGAATTAGCAAAATCAGACAGAATGAAAATTCACGGAATTGATACAGTTGTTGTTGGAGAAGCAGATGAACTAGCAGTTGATTTATTTCAAGATTTAGAAAAAAATGATGCGCCAGAATTAATGCATTGTTTTGTAAGAAATTTAGAAAATATTCCAGTTATTGAAGGTCCTACAATTAACTCATTAATTGAAGCAATGAGAGGATGTGGAAGAGGATGTGACTTTTGTGATGTCAATAAAAGATCAAAAAAAGACTTGCCGCTAGATAGACTGCAGCATGAAGCAAAAACTAACTTAGATTATGGATTTGATTCAATTTGGTTACATTCAGATGAGATGTTACTTTATGGATGTGACAGTAGAGATTTCGTTCCAAATAGAGATGCTATTGTAGATTTGTGGAAAGGTCTCAAGGGATTAGGTGCCAATTTCATTGGAACTACACATATGACATTTTCAGCAGTTGCAGCAGATCCTACATTAATGCAACAAATTTCTCAAGTCAATGAACAAGATA
>CAJQRM010000019.1 GCA_905612275.1 uncultured Candidatus Nitrosopumilus sp. | reverse complement strand
TTGTTGCACAAAATTATGAGTCTGACCCTGCTGCAGTTGCTCGTGATGCTGTTCTATATGCAAAATCTCACAAAACAGATTGTGTATTAATTGATACTGCAGGTAGAATGCAAACAAGTAAAAATTTAATGGAGCAAATTGAAAAAATTACTAAAGTTGTAAATCCTGATATGACTATTTTTGTTGGTGATTCTTTAGCTGGTAATGATACTGTAAATCAAGCACGTGAATTTTATAAATACGTAAAGTTTGATGGTTCCATTTTGACTAAAAGTGATGCTGATGCAAAAGGCGGTGCTGCATTATCTATTGTAAAAGTTACATCCACTCCTGTTCTTTATTTGGGAACTGGACAGGAATATTCTGATTTAAAACATTTTGATAAAAATATCTTTTTGGAAACTGTATTTGGCTCATTAAATGATGTTAAAATAGAAAAAATTGATGCATCTGCACCAGAACCTGAACCAACACCAGAACCAACACCAGAACCTGAACCAACACCAGAACCTGAACCAACACCAGAACCTGAACCAACACCCGAACCTATTTCTGATGATCCATTTTATGGAATCAAGGATAATGAAATTGCAAAATATTCTGATTTATTTGACATACCTCCACCAGAATCTGATGCTGAAGCCATCAAGTTAGGCAATAAAATTCGTCAATGGCTTAAAGATGGTAAACCTAAACCTGGAGAATCTAAAGTAATTTCATTTAATGACGAAGAAGAGATACATAAACAAGATAAAGAAGAAGAATCTAAAAAGAAACGAGGATTATTTGGACGGTTTAAAAAATGAAAATTAAAACAAAAGATTTACTTACATTAGCGGAATTAACTCCAAAAGAATTTTTAGGACTAATTGATCATTCCATTAAATTAAAAAAAGAATTAAAAAAAGGCGGAAACAAACCCGTCTTAAAAAATAAAACACTAACGATGATTTTTCAAAAACCTTCAACTCGAACACGTGTAAGTTTTGAAATAGGAATGTATCAGTTAGGTGGACATACAATTAATTTATCTTCTAATGATACACAACTATCTCGTGGTGAGTCAGTTGAAGACACTGCAAAAACTCTTTCACGATATACTGATTGCATAATGGCTCGTGTTTATGATCATACTTTACTTGATAAATTATCTAAACATGCAAGTATTCCTGTAATTAATGGACTATCTGATTCTTTTCATCCTTGTCAAATTTTAGCAGACTTTATGACAATTAAAGAAAAGAAAAAAACCCTCAAGGGATTAAAAATTGCTTGGATTGGAGATGGCAATAATGTATGTAATTCAATGATTTATGGTGCAGCTTTATCTGGTGCTAAAATGTCTATTGCAACTCCTAAAGGGTTTGAACCTGATAAATCTACTGTAAAAGTTTCTCAAAATTTAACTGATATTGAATTAACTACTGATCCACTAAAAGCAGCTGAAAATGCTGATGTAGTTGTAACTGATACTTATTCTTCAATTCATAATGACGATTCAAAAAGAATCAAAAAATTTATTCCAAAATATCAGGTTAATGACAAAATCATGGATCTTGCAAAGAAAAATGCGATCTTTTTGCATTGTCTTCCTGTAAAACGTGATCAAGAAGTTACTTCATCTGTAATAGATGGACCTCAATCTGTAGTTTGGGACGAGGCAGAAAATAGACTTCATACTCAGAAAGCTTTGCTTTGTGCATTACTTCACGCTTAACGTATATAATGGCAGTTTCAAAATCAGATCCTGTAGATGGCCTATTCAAAAATATTGAGACGACTTAGAGAAGAAAAGACCAATTATAGAAAACGTGGTACCATGTTGATGGGTAAGCGTGATTTCATTACTGTAAATATTTCAAATGAGAATACACAAGTTCAAATCCTTACCCCTGGAATGACTGGTGATACTGTTATTGCATCTGCACATTCTAGATATTTACTTGAAAAAGGTTGGAAAGGTTCTAGAAAAAGTGTACCTGCAGCATATCTTACTGGCTATTTGGCAGGTAAGAAAGCATTAGGTAAAGGTGCAAAAGATGCAATTATGTATACTGGTACTAAACGATATACACAAAGAATGGCAGCAGCTTTGAAAGGAGTTATTGATGCTGGTCTTCAAGTTCCTGCTGACTCTGAATCATTTCCTGCTGATGAAAGAATCAATGGCGAACATCTTACTGTTAAAAATGAAGTTTCTAAAATTAAATCCACTATAGATAGTGAGGTCAAATAGACATGAGTCAAACTGCACAATCTAAACCTGGACAATCTAAACCTGGACAATCTAAACCTGGACAATCTAAACCTGGTCAAGGAGGAAGAGGTAGAGGCCCTCCAATATATGGACGTGGCCCACCTGGAGCTGCTGATGCACGTCCTAGAAGACCTCGAAGAGAACCTGAAGTAGAAGTTTGGGTACCAAAAACTATTCTAGGAAAAAAAGTTGATTCTGGAGAAATTACTTCTATTGAAGAAATTTTAGAATCTGGATTAAGAATTCAAGAATCTGGAATTATTAAAAAATTGTTACCTGATTTAAAAAGTGAAGTTGTTGATGTAGGTATTATTCAAAAAATGACTTCTAATGGTCAATCTACTAGATTCAAAGCAATTGTTGCAGCAGGAAATGAAAATGGTTATTTGGGAATTGGTCAAGGTAAATCTAAACAAATGAGAATTGCTATTGAAAAAGCAACTAGTCAAGCTTTTCTGAATATCCAACCAATCAAAATGGGATGTGGTAGTTGGGAATGTAGATGTGATCAACATCATTCTGTTCCATTCAAAGTAAGAGGAAAAGGTGGAAGTGTAACTATTGAAATTATTCCTGGACCTCGTGGATTAGGTCTTGTTGCAGGTGGAAAAATTAAACGATTATTAGAATTAGCAGGTCTTAAGGATGCATGGACTACCGCAAAAGGTTCTACTCCTACAATGACCTCAACTTCAAAAGCTGTACTGGATTGTCTTAGACAGACATTCAGTCAAGGATGATAAAAATGGCAAATGCATATCTTGTTGTTAGAATTAAAGGTCAAGCAGATTGTCCCTATTGGGCAACAACTACTATGACTTTATTAAAATTAGATAAAAAATATCGTGCAACAATTTTACCTATCAAGGATAATACTTTGGGAATGTTACGTAAAGTACAACACTATGTTTCTTGGATTGAAATTGATGCATCATTAGCACAAGAATTAATTGAAAAGAAAGCACGAAAAGGTGGATATCAAAAAATTACTGATGAGGATCTAAAAGAACTTGGATTTGCAAATGCTGCAGAACTTGGAACTGCTTTGGCTGAGGGAAAAGCTACATTATCAAAATTATCTCCCCTAAAACCTTGGTTTGCTTTGGCACCTCCAGTACATGGATTCAAAAGAAGCACCAAGAAATTATATGGTCAAAAAGGTGTTCTTGGTGCTAACAAAGAACTTGATACTATAGTTAGGAGAATGATTTAACATGGCAACTAGATTACGAAAGACTCGAAGACTTAGAGGTGGCAGGCACATGGGATGGGGACAAGTAGGTCAACATCGTGCAAGTGGTCACAAAGGTGGTCTTGGAATTACTGGTATGAAGAAACATCATAGAAGTACTATGATAAAAGAAGATCCAAACCATTATGGTCATGAACCTCCTGCAGTACCTCATCAAAATATTATAAAAAAATGGGCTAGTGTTAGAGATTTAGATGACTTGTTCACCAAATTTGGTAAAGAAGAAGGTGGAAAGAAAGTTGTCGATCTTAAAAGTGCAGGATACGAAAAACTTCTCGGTGGTGGAAAAATTACTAATGGATACTCTGTCAAAGTTCAACAATTTACTGCATCTGCTGAAGAAAAATTAAAATCTGTTGGCGGTGAAATTTTTCAATCTATATCCGAAGAAAAAATCACTGAGGCTTAGGTAACTGAAAATGGCTGAAGGTACTTTAACTTCTATGATTAGAAAAATGGTTTTCAAAGCAGAACCATACTTACCCCAAGTTCCAAAACCAAAAAAGAAAATCCCTCTACAAGTTAGATTACTTTGGTGTGGAGTATGTTTACTTATCTACATGGTAATGGGACAAACTCCATTATTTGGAGCAACAGCCCCTGAATTTGATTTCCTAGCATTTGCTAGAGTTATTTTTGCATCCCAACAAGGTACTTTAATTGAATTAGGAATTGGGCCTATTGTAACAGCTGGACTTTTGATGCAATTGTTGAGGGGTTCTGATATTTTGAAATTTGATTTCAAGAAACCAGAAGAAAGAGGTATTTTTCAAACTGCAACAAAAATGGTAACTTACATTGTAATTGTAGCTGAATCTATTGTCTATGCTGTAGCAGTTTATGGTGGCCCATCTGAACCGTTTGTTCTGTATGTGATTATAGGGCAGCTGATGGTAGCGTCGATCATGATTATGTTCTTAGATGAATTAATCCAAAAAGGCTGGGGACTTGGTAGTGGAATTAGTTTATTCATTATGGCAGGTGTTGCTCAACAAATTCTTTGGAGTCTGTTTAGTCCATTACCTGCGGGTGATGGTGGAATGATTGGTATAATTCCATATACTATAGAATCTCTTATTGGTAGTGGTGATCTTGGAAATGTATTATTCCGTTCAAATCAACTGCCGAGTATTTTTGGACTTTGTCTTACTGCTGGGATAATTTTGATACTTGTATTTACTCAAGGTATGAAAATTGAAATCCCAATCGTTTCTACAAAATATAGAGGATTTCAGGCTGTATATCCTATCAAAATGATGTATGTTTCTAACATTCCAGTAATTTTAGCATCTGCATTAACTGCAAACGCTGTGTTTGTATTCCAAATGATTTGGTCAAACTTTAACCCGCGTAACAATAATTTCTTTGTGAATTTTATAGCGCAATTTGATCCTACTAGTCCTTCTACCCCTGTTGGTGGGCTTATTTACTATGTAACACCGCCTCGTGGTTTAGATGTTGCAGCATTAGATCCAATGCGGGGAGTAGGATATGTTTTGTTTATGATTGGAATTGTAGTTGTATTTGGTAAACTATGGGTTGAACTTGGTGGTTTATCGCCAAAGAGTGCAGCTCAAAACTTACTTGATGCAGATGTACAAATTCCTGGATTTAGAAGATCAAACAAACCAGTTGAAGCATTACTAAACAAGTACATTCCATCTGTTACAATTATTGGCTCATGTATTTTGGGTCTCTTAGCAGGAGTATCTGATGTTCTTGGTGTATTTGGATCTGGAATTGGAATCTTACTTATGGTAGATATTATGATTAATTATTACACACAATTAGTTAGAGAACAAGTAGAAGTTGTTATGCCGCGGTTGGGTAAATTACTTGGAAGAAAATAAAAAAATTCTCATGGTTGGAATCCCAGGTGTTGGGAAAAGTACTTTGTTAACAACAATGGTTGAAATCTTAAAGAATCATAAAAAAAATGTAATTGTAATTAATTATGGAAGTTTAATGTTTGATGTTGCTACAAAAAATGGATTAAAAGATAGAGATGATTTAAGAAAATTATCTATATCTGAGCAACAACGTCTTCAAAAACTTGCTGCAGAAACAATTGCTACTCATGATGAAGAAATTGTAATTATAGACACTCATGCATTTATCAACTCTCCAGAAGGATACTACCCTGGACTACCTGAACATGTTTTGAAAATTATCAAACCTAGCAATTTTGTTTCAGTATCAGCAAAACCTGAAGAAATCTATAATCGACGAATGAAAGATGACACTCGAAATAGAGATAAAATAACACTAGCTAATATTAAGAAGGAGCTTGATTATCAAACTGGTATGATTTCTGCATGTGCTGTAATTACAGGCTCCCCAGTCAGACATGTTTTTAATAGTGAGGGAAAGATTGATGAAGCAGCAGATAAGATAATCAAGGCAATAGGACTGTAAAAAATGGATTTCAACTTTATTCTACTCTTTATCGACTCAGCACTTCTCCAACTACCTGATTTTCTAGGTGGTGAAGGTAGAATGGCACTTGGTAGTGATGACCCTATGGTTAAGGGTTTGATTCTTACTATGTTTGCTGTAACTGGATTTGGTATTTTGCTTAATGTTTTCAATTCCGGAGTTAGAAGAAAAATGGTTGATCAAACTAAACTAAAAAGAATCATGAAAGAAACTAAAGCATGGCAAAAAGCAAGAATGGCTGCAATGAGATCTAAAGATCAAGCAAAATCTGCAGAACTAGGAAAAAAATCTTCGTACATGAACAAAATGTCTATGGAGATGATGCAAATGAATATGCGACCAATGATGATTACCTTTGTACCTTTAATTCTAATCTTCTATCTTGTTTTACCAGTACTATTCTCTTACACTGTAGCTATTTCTCCAATACCACTTAATGTGATTCCTGGAGATATGTTCCAACTAACTTGTACTGCAGAACAAGCTTTAGATACAACAAACATATGCTATGGTAAAGAAAATCATATAATGCTTTGGGCTTGGTACTTCCTTTCTTCTATTGCATTTAGTGGAATCATTATGAGACTTACTAGAACCACAATGGATCTAGGTTGACAAAATCTATTGTCATATCTGGCCCTCCTGCAGTCGGAAAAACAACTGTTGCTAAAGGATTAGCTAAAGAATTTAATTTTCAATATCTCAGTGGTGGAGATGTTTTAAAAGAGATGGCCAAAGAACAGGGATTTAATTCTGATGGTGATGATTGGTGGGATACTCCTGAAGGAATGACATTTTTAAATCAGCGTGAACAAAATTCTGAATTTGATAAAAATTTAGATAAAAAATTAACTGACTTGTTTAATCAAGGTGGCATGGTGATTACTAGTTATACATTACCTTGGTTAATTGAAAATGGTGTGAAAATATGGCTAGAAGGTTCTCATGAAAGTAGTACAAAGAGAATGCAATCTCGAGATAATATGAGTTCAGAAAATGCATATGAGATAACAAAAGCTCGTTTTGATAAAAATAAAGCATTATACAAAAAACTATATGGTTTTAGTTTTGGTGAAGATAAGGACGTATTTGATGTAATCATTAATACTGATAATTTAACTGCAAATCAAGTAATTGATGTTACAACAGAAACTGTGAGAAAACTACTATGACTCTCAAACAACTTGAGAACCTAATTGAAATTGATCAGGATATTACTGATGATGCTTATGGAACATACTATGATAAACGAACTATTGAACAATTATTGAACAATGGACTTATTCTTTTAGATAAACCTCCAGGACCTACAAGCCATGAAACTGTAGCATGGACAAAACGAATTTTGAAACTTGAAAAGATTGGTCATAGTGGAACTTTGGATCCTCAAGTTTCAGGGGTTTTACCATTAGGATTAGGTGAAGCAACAAAAGCCCTAGGAGTTCTACTATATGGTCCTAAAGAATATCATGCATTAGGTAGACTGCATTCATTACCATCTAAGGAAAAATTATCTGAAATAATCCAAATGTTTACTGGTGAACTTTTTCAAAAACCCCCTCAACGTTCTGCTGTTGTTAGACAAACTCGAACTAGAACTATCTATGAATTAGAAGTAATTGAACAAAAAGAAAGATTACTCTTAACTAGAATCTTATGTGAAGCTGGAACCTATATTCGAAAATTATACTATGACATTGGTGAAGTTTTAGGTCCTGGAGCAACAATGGTTGAATTAAGACGAAGTAGAGTTGACCAATTTCATGAGAAAGATGGTTTAGTTACTTTGCATGAATTGGCTGATGCATTTGCTGTTTGGGAAGAAAAAAAAGATGATACCAAATTAATGCAAATGATAAAACCCGTTGAATTTGCTCTAAGTGAATTAAAATCTGTAGTAATCCGTGATTCTGCAGTTGATGCAATGTGTCATGGAGCTCAACTTGCAATTCCTGGAGTTTTACAAATATCTTCACATTTGAAAGTAGGTGATATTGTTGGAATTTATACACAAAAAGGTGAAGCTGTTGCATTAGCTGAATCCACAATGGATGAAGAAGAGATTCGTGATGCTACCAAAGGATATGCATTTGTCACAAAAAGAATAATTATGGCCCCAAATACATATCCAAAAAAATGGCGAACAAAACCCACTACTCCGAAGGATTAAAACATCCTAAATTTATTTTCAAAGAAGTGTTAGCAAAAAGTCTCGTTATTTTTATTGGTGTTGGAATAGTTGCTGGATTTGTACTTGGTGTTTATTTTATTGATTTTAAAACTACAACTCAATTAGTTTTTGTTGAGGGATCTTCTATTTCTATAGTTACTGAAAAATTTGATTTTAAACAAGATGAATTAATACAAATTAAAATTATAAATTCTGGAACTAATGCATTAACTTTTTCAGATTCATCATATGGTTTGAAAATTACTGGATTATCTGGAATCTTGATATATTCCCCTGTATCTACTCAAGTAATTTCCACTCTTGATCCTGGAGATGAAATTATTTTTTCATGGGATCAAATTAAAAATGATCGTGCTATTGCGTTGGATGGTGTTTACAAAATATCTGTTAAAGGTATGGATGTAGATGGAAATAATGTAGAAAAATCAACTACTGTAACAATTTGGAAGTAATTTTTTCATCTAGTAATAACATAATTTATAATCACATTTTATGAAATAGAATTGTCGCAAGACTTCTGCCGAGGTCGCCTAGCCTGGTAGGGCGCGCGCCTGGAAATTGTTTAACCATAAAGCGCGTTCTCGCAAGGGAACGGGAGTTCAAATCTCCCTCTCGGCGCCATTTTTATTTTTCTAATTTTTCAATAATATCGTTAAATTTCCAAGGTCCACATTGTGCCTCTATGTCTTCACTTTCAAATAGACCCTTTTTGTGTAGTTGATTTATTACATGTGCTGAAAACGGTAATGCTCCTGTTGCTCCTGGTGAATTATAATTTAAAATATGAAATGATGTCTCTTCCTCAAGTAAAATTACATCTGGAACAAACTTTCCATTTTCATTAATTACTGATGATCTAATTCCTGCAGTTCCTTTTTCTGTAATTTCTTTTGGATTAATTTTTGGTAAGAATTTCTTTACTCTTTCAATCATTACTGATTTTGACATTGATGATTGTATTTCACTAAAAGCTAGTTCTTGAAATTGTTTGTCAAATATTGCTTTTCTTGCACCTGAACCAAGCATTTCAAATACTTTTGGTATGAACTCTTTGATATTTTCTGCAGTATCATATCCATATGGACTAAAGACTGGAACTGCATTTGGTCCAATTTCACAACTTCCATCAACTCGAATTATCCAATGAGGATCTAAAAATGGATAATCTGGGAATTCTGGAACCGAATAGACGCTGGTTTTAGTTAAACTGTGATATTTTTTTGGAGTTTTCCAATATTCTCCTCTAAAATGTACGTCTGTAAGGTTTTTTGCAACTTCGATATTGTGTGCAATATCAATTGCCTTACCTCCTGCGGCATTAATCAAAAAATCTGTAAAAATTTTATGATTCTCATTAATTGTTATTTCCCATTTATCATTGATTTTTTTTATTCGAGTTACTTTTTTATCAAAAAGAAAATCAATTCCATTTTTTTTACTATCTTTCATGATTGAATTTGTTAGTATGGAATAGTCTGTTGAACCATCTCTATGTACATAAAGAGCTGCCTCACATTTTATTTCTGGCTCAATTTTCTTAAGTTCTGCTTTATCTATTAATTCAATATCCTTTTTTTCAAGTCCATTTTGTTTTCCCCATTTTAGATATTTTTCAAGAACTTTAATTCCTTTTTCATCTAGTGCAACTTCTATTACCCCATCTTCTTTGAATGGTAAATTTTGTAATTTAGAATATTCTTTCCACATTTCATAACCATGAAATGCAGCATTTGCAAATAGTTTTTTCTTTTCAGGATTGTATAGGTATGGCGCATGAACTTTTCCGGTATTTCTACCGCTAGTATGATGTGCAACATTATGTTCTTGTTCGATGACTGCAATTTTTTTTGATTTATTTAGGAATGATAAAAAATATACAAGTGAAGTTCCTAAAATACCTCCTCCAATTATTATTAAATCAAAATTATCTTTCAATTAGTTTTAGTCTGTGCTATCTGATATTAAATTAAATCTATAACCCTTAAGATTAATATCTGATATAATTTTTAATTTTGTTATGATGCCAGATAAATGCTCAGTGAGTGAAGAAGGAAAACAATGTGTTAATCCTCCTGAATTTATTGTATCGATTGTTGATGGTAAGGATGAATACATGTTTGGATTAACTTGTCAGAAACATAAATCCGTCGTATCTGGTAAACTTGGAATTTTACAAAAAGAAGGAAAAATACATAGTGGCAAAATTAGTTTTACTCCAGTAAAATCAGTAGGAACAGATTGTGTTCATGGTGATGTTGATGATTTTGTTCAAATTGATATGAAAAAATTATAATAATTCACTTTTCTTAAATAATTATTGCTTTTTGAACTATTATCTGATATAATCAAAGTTGATGATGTCTTATTAATTACAAAAAATATTGGCGCAACGTGCGAAATTCGTAGCAATCATCTTACTATACGTCAAAAAGAAAAATGGATTACAATTGGAGATAATGATGGTCCAGCCCACATGCACATTAATTCTGAGATGATTAAATCTGCAGAATTTCTTCAAGAACAACGACCTGATAAAATTAGTTTTAGTGTGAGATTTTTTGATGAAAATGATGAGCGTATTGTGGCTGCATTTTTTACAAAGATGTATGATGAATCAAAAAATTTGGTTCATGTAAGAAAAGATCTCTATGATTCATTACTCAACAAATATTCTTCTAAAATTAAATTTTAAAAAAAAATCTTGTCTGAAAAAGACAAGCAAAAAAGTATCAGTTTTCTGATTCTTTTTTCTTTTTGTCTTTTTCAGTTTGTATTTTTGCTAATTCTAATTCTTCGTTAGTATGTTTGAATTTTTTCAACTTGTTACTATTTTATAATTTCAATATAAAAACTCAACATTTTAGTATGTTCTAACTTACGCGTGATAATCAATATCCAATAGAATAAATTGGTTTTTTACCCTTCATTCCTAAAATTAAATTTTTAGTAGTTATTTCTGCCATTTTTATTCTAGTTTCTTTTGTAGAACTTCCTACATGTGGTGCTAATACTATATTTTCTAATTTGAGAAATGGATGGTTTTTGTTTATTGGTTCTGTCTCAAATACATCTAAACCTGCACCAGCAATTATTTTTTGTTTTAATGCTATTGCAAGATCTTTTTCATTTACAACTTTACCACGTGATGTATTTATGAGAAATGATGCCTTTTTCATTTTTTTAAAAATTTTCATATCAAACATTTGATTGGTTTCTTTTGTATGTGGAACATGAACTGATATTATGTCGCTTTGAGTAATTAATTTGTCAAATGTAGTATATTTTACACCTAATTTTTTCTCTTGAGTTTTCAAAATTTGTTTTCTATTGTGGTATATTATTTTCATATCAAATGCCTTTGCTCTTTTTGCAAGTATTTTTCCAATTCTACCTAGACCAATTATGCCTAAAGTTTTACTCTGAAGATCTAATCCTACATAATCGTATGCTCCGTAGATTTGCTTCCACTTTCCTTTTCTGATAATTCTATCTCCTTCTGAAATTCTTCTTAATGAATCAAGTAATAATGCAAATGCCATATTTGCCGTTGCATCTGTTAAAACTTCTGGAGTATATCCAACTCTAATTTTATTTTCTTTTGCAAATTGTGTATCTATGTGATCATACCCTACACTGTATGTGCTGATTACTTTGAGATTTTTTGCTGATTGAATTATTTCTTTGTCTATCTTATCATATGGAAAACAGATTAAACCATCTACTTCTTTAATTTTAGATTTTAATGTTTTTTGAGGTATGGGTATTTTTCCTGTATGGATTTCAACTTGAAATTTCTTTTTTAACTCTTTTAATGCAAAATCATGTAATATTCTTGTAAGAAATATTTTTTCTTTCATCAGTCTTCAGATTTATCTCAAACCATTTATACGATTTCTTTGTATCTTTATCATGTCTTCTAAAATTGAAGAGGAAGAAGAATTTGCTATTTGTGTGGATTGTGGTAATTCTATTGAAAAATGTGTATGTGTTTGTCCATATTGTGGTGAACGTGATAAATGTGAATGTGCATTATTTGATGCAGCTACAGGTGGATAATTGAATAATTCTTTACCATGTGGTTATTATTTGAAAAAAGGTTGTGAATATCTGTGAGCTCTACTGATTTTACTTGGTTAATTGGTGGACCGCAAGGTAGTGGAGTAGAATCTGGTGCAAATATTTTTTCCAAAGTTTGTGCACAAATGGGCTATCAAATATTTGGTAAACGAGAATTTTATTCCAATATCAAGGGTGAGCACAGCTATTTTACAGTTAGAATTTCTGATGAAAATATTCATTCCAATGTAAATGATGTAAATTTGATGGTGTCTTTTGATGCTGAAACAATATTTCGTCATTTTGATGAAATTGTATCTGATGGTGGAATTATTTATGATTCTGAATTAGAAAATATAGATACTGATAGAGTTAGAACTCTGGATGCACCATTCAAAGAAAGATTACATAAATTTCTGGAATCAAAAAATAAACCATTTACTATTGCAGGAGTATTAGAAACTGCTAAAGAAAATGGAGTAAAACTTTTTCCTGTATCTTTCAAAAGTTTGCTAACAGAACTTTCTGAAGAACTTGATAATCCTAGAATGCGTGGTTTAGTTAGAATGTACAATGTACTTGGAGTTTCATTATCTTTAGGATTGATAAACATGCCATCTACTTCGTTAGTTGATTCTATTGATGACATATTTTCTAAAAAACCAAAAATTGCAGAAATGAATAAAAAAGCTGCAATCTTTTCTTACAATTATGCATTAAATAATTTTGAAAACTTTAATCACACTTTAACTGGTACACAAAAACAACCTGACACAATTCTTGTTCAGGGTCACTTTGGAACTTCACTTGGTAAAATGGTGTCAGGATGTAGATTCCAGTCTTATTACCCCATTACTCCTGCTTCTGATGAAAGTGTCTATTTAGAATCCAATGAAATTTTAGAAATTGAAAATAATAGACCTGGTTCTACTATTGTTATTCAAACTGAAGATGAAATTTCTGCAATAGGCATGATGATTGGTGCTGCCCTTACTGGAACTCGTTCATCAACATCTACTTCTGGTCCTGGATTTGCGTTAATGACTGAGGCACTTGGCTGGGCTGGAATTAATGAGGTTCCAGTTGTAATTACTCTATACCAAAGAAGTGGACCCTCAACTGGTTTGCCTACTCGTCATGGTCAAGATGATTTACTTTTTACTGTATTTGCTGGATGTGGTGATTTTCCAAAAATAGTTTATGCTTCAGGGGATATTGAGGAAAGTTTCTATGATACTGGTAATTGTTTTAATTATTCTGACAAATACCAAATCCCTGTAATTCACATGATGGATAAATTTTTATCAAGTTCTGTTGTAACTTGCAAGAAATTTAATCCAAAGAAAATTTCAATTGATCGTGGTAAATTATTAGATAAAGTTGAAGGTGAATACAAAAGATTTGCTTTTACTGATGATGGAATATCTCCACGTTCTAAACTTGGCATGGACAATGGTGTATTTTGGAATACTGGTGACGAGTCTGATGAATATGGACACATCACAGAAGATCCACAAATTCGTATTAAGATGATGGATAAGAGAATGTCTAGATTAGATTTAGTATTAGAATCTATTCCAATAATTCAACAAGCAGTATCATTTGAAGTTCATGATTACACAATAATTTCTTGGGGTTCTACAAAGGGTCCTATCCTTGATGCACAAGCTATGTTAAAAAAAGAAGGCATTGATATTGGATTTGTTCAAATTAAATTGCTACATCCGTTTCCTACTGAATATGTTGCATCTCTTCTAAAAGATGCTAAAGTATTGATTGACATTGAAGCAAATTATTCAGGACAATTCGGTAAGATTTTCAAACAAAATCTTACTAGAGAAATTGATTATTATATTTTGAAATATACTGGAAGAGGAATGACAAGTACTGAAATTTATGATTCATTAAAGAAAATTGTAGAAAATAAAGCTGGAAAAAGGGAGATTCTTAGTCATGGCGCCTAAACTTGCTGATTACAAGACAGATGTGCATAATGATTGGTGCCCAGGATGTGGTGATTTTGGAATTGTAAATGCATTACAAATGGCATTAGCTGAGATGGGAATTGAGCGTGATAAAGCTACAATTTTTTCAGGAATTGGTTGTTCTGGAAAAACATCTCACTTCATCAATACATATGGTGTTCACACATTACACGGTAGAGTTCTAACTTTTGCTCAAGGTGGAAAACTTGCAAATCCTGACATGACTGTTGTTGCAGTTGGTGGTGATGGTGATGGATTGGGAATTGGTGCAGGTCATTTTGTTGCAGCTGGTAGACGTAATGTCGATATGACTTACATTATTTTTGATAATGGTGTTTATGGTTTAACAAAAGGACAAGCATCTCCAACACTCAAACTAGGGGAGCAAACAAAATCTCTTCCTTCTCCAAATACTAATTCTAATGTAAACCCAATTGGGTTGGCAGTAGCTAGTGGTTTTACATTTGTTGCACGGGGATATTCTTATGATGTAAGACATCTTAAAGATTTAATCGTTAAAGCAGTCAAACACAAAGGCCTTGCATTTCTTGATGTATTACAACCTTGTCCTACTTACAATGATGTTAATACAAGAGATTGGTATGCTGGTGTAGATTTAGCACAAGAGTCTATGGAGAGGCATTCTAGAATTTATAAACTTGAAGATACAAAATTTGATCCAACTGTAAATTATGCTGGAGAAGTTGAAGTTAATGAAAAACTATCTCAAGCTTTGATAAAATCACTTGAGTGGGGAGATAAAATTCCAACAGGAGTCTTCTATCAAAATGAATTGGTTTCACCTTTCAGTACTAGATTAACTGATAAGATTCCGAATTACCTTGAAAATCCTCCAGCAAAACAAATCATATCTGATAATGGATCACCAAATACTGATGTTTCAAAAATTCTTGATTCCTTAGATGTATAATTTTATTTTTTAGTTGACTTCTTTTTGAATTTCTTTCCAGATGTCTCCTCTGAATGAATATTCTTTATCTTTTGATTTTGCTGTATCTAATCTCCATCTAACTGATTCCACATCAAATTTGTAATTAATTTCTCTAACTCCTGTTGGAAGTTTTTTAGGATCAAGATGCTGTGGTAATAATTCTATTACAAAATCCATTTTTTCTACTGCATTGTTAAACCATTGTCTATCCACTACATCCACTGTAAATACAATTTTTGGATTTCCTGCAAAATTGATTTTAATTTTTAATGCATTACGACTTCCCCTTCTTCTTTTGTATTCTTTTAAAACATCCTTTACTTTTTCCCAACGTTTAAAATCAAACCATTTGAAAAATGCCTCATTAAATTCTAGGGGAATGTCGATATTTAGAAAACTTACAAATTTTTCATCATTATTTTCTATTTCTTCTTGCAGTACTGTAAATCTAGAATGTAGAAATCCATAAAGAACTTCTATTTCCCAAGGTGAGATACCATAATATTCTAATTTTGTTTCTAGAGGCTCAGACAATATTACAAACTATTCAAATTTCTAATTAAAGCTTCAATTTTCATCTAAATTTAGCTTCAAAATATTAAAATTATATAGATATACTTTCTAGGTCACTTATGAAGAAAGAATTTGTTGTAAAAAGCATTGATTCTGCCCCAGATGGAGCACCATATGTTGTACTTTCACTATCATCACTAAAAGATCTAAAGGAAGGAACTCAAAATCCCCCTGCTGCTTTTGGCTCTCCAAAGGTAATGGGATTTTCAAACATGAATGATATGATGAAAGACCTCAACAAGATGATGTCTGGTGCTGGTGGTGGTGGTGGTGGTATGGGAATGCAATCAGGAATTACTCAATTAAAACTTGAAATGCATGAATACAAAGAGATGGGTCTTTCAGTTGGCGATAAAGTATTTCTTGAATTAAGTAAAGCAGAAACACTCGGTGTTTAGATAATTTTTTTGTAAATTAAATTTTTAATTATTATTAAATGGTATTGAAAAACTTCCATCCATACAATACCATTACCGTTCCAATTACAAATAACATTGGCTTCCATGCAAATACCGGAATTCCCGGAGTTGCAAGTTTAACTTTATAATTATCTACTACTGTTGTAATGTTTTTCTTTATTTTATCATGCCAGATATTGTAATCTATTTGATATTTTTTTAAAATCTCTTCAACTTCATAAACCACAGGAGTTCTTTGTGAAAACAAATGTTGAAGATAATCCCTTGATACTTCAACTTCTGCATGAATACCAATTTTTCCGTCTTCTAAATCTACCATTCTAACATGCATCTCCCATGGTTTTTTTAATTTCAAATTTAGACCGCTACCAATTTGGTCTGGTTGTTTATGTTCTAGTTTTACTTTGGTAAATCCTTCTGCTCTAAATATTTTAGTTAATTCTTCAAAACTTTTTTTGACAACGATATGGAGTTGCTCTACTCCTTCTTTGTTATCTACATGGATTTTGTGCTTTAATCCATCGATAAATGAGATCGTTTTTGGATATGTTGTCAAATATTCCATATTTTCTATCTCAAATTCCTCTATTTAAAAAAAACTTACCTTGTACCCTTGTTTTTTGGGGGATTTGCAAGGCCTCTAACATACACGCATTGTTCTGGTGCAATTGCCATTTCTGAAGAATTTATTTTTCTATCTGTAAGTTTTGCACCTGAATCTCTTACTATTGCAAATGGTTTTGATTCAGCACCTTCACCCATTTTGTGATTTGCAATTGTTGCAAGATTATCTACAACTGCTTGAAATGTAACTTTCAATGGATTCCCATCTAGATCTTTTTTGGATCTCATATCCAAAACTGGTTCTACTCCTGCACATGATATTGCAACTCCTGAGGTTCCAATTCTTGCTGGCATTAATCTACTATCTACTAGAATCACTCCAACATGAATTAATAATTTTAAGAAAACTTTTCTTCGAATTTGTTCTGCAATTAGATAAGGATCTGTTGGATATAGGATTGCTTTACCTTTTTTTGCATTTGATTTATCAATTCCAGCATTTGGTGCCATAATATTATCTGCTGATGTAATGACAAACCCTCCTATTCCTCCAAAAATTTTATCTGATTCTCTAATGATGATTTCTGCAATTCCTGGGTTTAATTGATATTCATCTGCAATCTTCATACCATATTTTGATGCTTTAATTTTCTCTAAATCTACAATTCTTCCTTGTGAATTTGAGATGTATTTTGTTGAAATTACTATAACGTCTCCTTCTTGTAATCTTGTTTCATTTTTCTCCAAAGTATTTTCTAATGCTTCAAAAATATCAAATTCATTTTCCATTTTTTCTGCTAGTAGTGGTAATACTGTTAATTGCACAATATTGTATAGATTCTATTTCTTTTTTATTGTTCTGAAAAGCTTTTAATCCCAAGAGCGAACTTTTTGAATCATGAATATAGTTGAGAAGATCCTTGCACGTGCCTCAGGCAAATCCTCAGTAGTACCTGATGATGTGATTTTTGCTGATGTTGATAAAGTAATGATGCATGATGTGTCTGGACCTGGTGTGATCAAGGTTTTTGATAAATTAAAGAAACAAGGAATTTCAGTTGATAAATTATGGGATCCTACCAAAGTTTGGGTAGCTGAAGATCATTTTGTACCATCAGCTGATAAACTATCTGCAGAAAATATTGTAAAATTATCAAATTTCACAAAAAATTATGGTATTGAAAAACACTTCAAATATGGAATGGGTCAGTATGGTATTTGCCATACTCTATCTCATGAAGAAGCAATGGTAATGCCTGGTGATGTTTATGTTGGTGGTGATTCTCACACAAATACAACTGGTGCTTTAGGAGCATTTGCATGTGGTTTAGGTCATACTGATATTGCATATGTTTTGTTAAATGGAAATATTTGGTTTAAAGTTCCAGAAACTTACTATTTCAAACTTAATGGAAAATTACCTGATCATGTGATGGCAAAAGATTTGATTCTAAAAATTATTGGAGAAATTGGAAACGATGGTGGTGCATATAGGACCATGCAATTTGGTGGAAGTGGAATTGATGAAATGTCTATTGAAAGTAGATTGACATTATGTAACATGACAACTGAAGCAGGAGCTAAAAACGGAATTGTAGAACCTGATCAAAAAGTAGTTGACTATCTTTCTCAAAGAGGTGCTACTGATCTTAATTTAGTTACTGGTGATTCTGATGCCGAATATTCTAAAATATTTGAATTTGAAAGTTCTGAAATGGAACCAATAATTGCAAAACCATTCTCACCTGATAATACATGTGTTGTAAGTGAAGCTCCTTCTGTTGAATTAGATAAATCATACATTGGTTCTTGTACTGGTGCAAAATACGAAGATTTGGAAGCTGCAGCAAAAATTCTCAAAGGAAGAAAAGTAAAGATTAGAACTGAAATTTTACCAGCAGCAATCTCAATTTATCAACGTGCTATGGAAAATGGTCTTTTGAAAATTTTCTTAGATGCTGGTGCTACAGTTGGTCCACCTACTTGCGGTGCCTGCTGTGGTGCCCACATGGGAGTATTGGCAAAAGATGAAATCTGTATTAGTACCACTAATAGAAATTTCCCAGGCAGAATGGGTCATGTTGAATCTCAAACTTATCTTGCATCTCCAATGGTTGCAGCAGCCTCTGCAGTTACTGGAAAAATTACTGACCCAAGGGATTTGATATGAAGGGAAATATAATAAAATATGCTCGTGATAATATTGACACTGATGTAATAATCCCTGGTCAATATCTCAAAGTACACGATTATGCCGAACTTGCAACCCATGCCATGGAGGGATTAGATCCTGATTTTCATTCTAAAGTAAAAGAAGGTGATTTTATTTTATCTGGAAAGAATTTTGGATGTGGTTCATCTCGTGAACATGCTCCTATTGCATTATCTCATTGTGGGGTAAAAGCAATTCTTGCTTTATCTTTTGCAAGAATTTTTTATCGAAATTCTGTAGATGGTGCATTTTTGTTACCTATTGAAATTGATCAAGATGCATATGATGGAATTTCTGAAGGTGATGAAATTGATATTGATGTTTCAAAAAATGAAATAAAAAATATCACAAAAAATCAAACATACAAAATGAAACCATTCTCTGAAATTATTGGAAAAATAATTGCAGCCGGCGGATTATTCAAGTATAAACCAGATCAGGATTAAAATGGGTAAAACACTTTTTGAAAAAATTTGGGAGTCTCATATTGTTGTTACAAAACAAAATGAACCAGATTTAATTTACATTGATAGACATCTTGTACATGAGGTAACATCTCCTCAAGCATTTGATGGTTTACGTATGAATAACAGAAAAGTCAGACGTCCTGATTTGACAATTGCTACAATGGATCATAATGTTCCAACCAGTGACCGTTCTTTACCAATATTGGATCAAACTTCTGCTGTTCAAATTAAAACCCTTGAAACTAATTGCAAAGATTTTGGAATTAAATTATTTGATATTAACAGCCCAAATCAGGGAATTGTACATGTTATAGGCCCTCAATTAGGCATAACTTTGCCTGGTTCTACTATTGTTTGTGGTGATAGCCATACTTCAACTCATGGAGCATTTGGTGCATTAGCATTGGGAATTGGAACTAGTGAAGTTGAACATGTATTGGCATCTCAAACGTTATGGTTAGAAAAACCAAAAACATTTGAAGTTAGAGTTGAAGGAAAAAGAAGTAATCCTCATGCTGTAACTGCAAAAGATATTATTTTATCAATTATCAAAAACATTGGAACTGCTGGTGGAACTGGTACTGTTATTGAATATCGTGGAGAAGGAATCAATGATCTTTCTATGGATGAAAGAATGACAATTTGTAATATGTCTATTGAGGGAGGAGCTCGTGCAGGATTAATTGCACCTGATCAAAAAACTTTTGATTATTTACAGGATAGAGAATACACTCCAAAAAATTATGAATCCCTTGTAGATTCTTGGAAAGATACTCTCAAAACAGACTCTGATGCAACCTTTGATAAACAATTTATTTTAGACATTAATGATATTGCCCCTCAAGTAAGTTGGGGAACCAATCCTGGAATGACTTGTGATGTAGATGAGCCAATTCCATCCCCTGATGAATATTCTAATGGTGATGCTAATCAAAAGAAGGGAGCTGAAAAAGCCCTTGAATATATGGATCTTAAATCTGGAACTATGATTGAAGATATTAAAATTGATAGGGTGTTTATTGGATCTTGTACTAATGCAAGACTAGAAGATCTTATTGAGGCTTCAAAAATTATTCAAGGACAAAAAGTTACATCAAGTGTTAATGCTATGGTGGTTCCAGGTTCTCAAATGGTAAAAAGACAAGCTGAAGAAATGGGATTAGATAAAATCTTCATTGATGCCAATTTTGAATGGCGAGAGGCTGGATGTAGCATGTGTTTAGGTATGAATCCTGATATTTTGTCTCCAGGTGAAAGATGTGCTAGTACATCAAATAGAAATTTTGAAGGTAGACAAGGCAATGGTGGTAGAACTCATTTAGTTAGCCCTGTAATGGCTGCAGCTGCAGCAATTAATGGTCATTTTGTAGATGTAAGGAAATTGGATTTGAATTAACATGGAACCATTTGAAAATGTAAAAAGCATCGTTACCCCACTTGATAAAGTAAATGTAGATACTGATCAAATTATCCCAAAACAATTTCTAAAATTAGTTCAAAAATCTGGATTTGGAAAATTTTTATTTTTTAATTGGAGATATGATGAGAATGAAAATATGAAATCTGATTTTATCTTAAATGATCCAAAGTATGATGGTTCAAAAATTCTAGTTGCTGGTGATAATTTTGGATGTGGCTCTAGTAGAGAACATGCTGTTTGGGCTTTGGATGATTATGGGTTTTCTGTAATTATTTCATCATCTTTTGCAGATATTTTTTTTAGTAATTGTTTCAAAAATGGAATTTTACCAATTTCATTAGAATCCCAGATCGTTGAAAAGTTATTGCAAGAAACTAGTCCAATTGAGATAGATTTAGAAAATCAAATAATTAAAACTTCTTCTGAAGATATATCATTTGAAATTAATTCTCATAAGAAAAAAATTCTCTTAGAAGGCTTGGATGATATTGCACAAACTTTTCAATTTGAAGATAAAATATCTGAATTTGAAGAAAAATCTACAGTCCCATCTGTTTTATGATTTTCGTTACCAATTTCTTGTTTCTCTCTAAAATCATTGGTGATTCTGCATCAACCCACTCTTTATCTGCTATATCATAAGCACTGACTTTTCCTTCTTTGGATAATTCCTGTAAGATATCATATGAAAGATTAACTTGTTTTTGTTTTTTCTTCTTTATTTTTTGAATAATTTCTTTTCTTAACATGTAAATTCCTAGACATTCTGATAATTGCAATTTCATTACTGGTTTTTCTTTGAATTCTTTAATTATTCCATCCTCTACAATTGCAAAACCTGTTTCTTCTTTTCTTTTTGTTCTGGTTGCAATACATGCAAAACTATTTTTTTCTTTGAATGTTTCTCTCATCTTCTTTACATCTATTGCACATAAATTATCTACAAACCATAGTAAAAATTCTGATTCATTTTTAAGTTCTTTTTCAATATGAAGTAAATCTCCTCCAGTTCCACTTTGTGAATCTTGGATGAATTTGATATCTTTTCTATCTCCATAGTAGTTTTTAATTTGGCCTCCTAAACCATTGTAATCTGATATTATGATCACTTCTTTTATGAAATTAAATGATTTTAGATATCTTACAACATAATCTATCATTGGTTTTCCATTAATTGGATTCATTGCTTTTGGAAAATATTCCGTATATGGTTTTCCTCGAGTCCCCTTACCGCCTGCTAAAATTATGGCTTTCACGGTCTAACGGTATGATTTCTGCTTTCTTCTTCTTGCACCAGGTCCGCCAAATTTCTTTGGTTCTTTTTGTCTGGCATCTCCGCTTACTAGATATTTATCAAAATCATCAATTCGTTTTCTGAGGTCTTCTCTAGTTGATTTTGGGAATGGGTGATCCTTTGGCTCTTTTTTAGATTTTGTCCAACCTATGAGTGCTCTAGTGATCCCAGTTGCAATTGCACTGGCTTGTCCCATGAAACCCCCTCCTCTTACTCTGACTGAAATATCGATTTTATCTCTCAAGTCCCCTGTAATTTCAAGTGGTGCCAAAATAACTTCACGAGCAGTTTCTTGTGGTATCATCTCTACTGGAACATTGTTAATTCTAACTTTGCCAACACCTTTTGTGATGTATACGTGTGCACTTGCAGTTTTTCTAGTTGCAAAATAAATTTCAGTTTTTGGAATCATTATTCAGTCCATCCTATTACTCTGCATATCTCTGCTATTGATGTATAATTAGATGCTTCTCTTGTGATTAATGCTTTTTCAAATTGAATTTTTTTAATTGGTTTTGTATCATTTGGTGCACCAATGTAAGTTCGAAGTCTTGCATATGCTGTTTTACCTGATGGTTTTCTATCAAATGGTAACATTTGACGAATCATTTTTGCAATAATTGTATCAGGTCTTCTGTAGTGGACAGGTCCGTGTTTGTAATTGATAATACTGTTAATTTCTAAAAATTCTCTATATTCTTTAATTTGATTTGCTCTTGTTCCACTCATCATAATTTTCTCACAATTTACAACTGTAACTCTTTGTCCTTGTAATAGTAATTTTGCAACATTTGATGCTAATCTACCTGCAATGTGGTTTGTTCCATCTACTACAACCGGCCTATCTGTTCTAATTACTATTTCTTGTTTAGACGTATTTGAATTTCTTCCAGCAGGTCTGTTGATTCTTCCATTAGCCAAGTAGTACAACTCCTTTACCTGTAGGGTTTTGTTTGATTAAATC
>CAJQRM010000018.1 GCA_905612275.1 uncultured Candidatus Nitrosopumilus sp. | reverse complement strand
TCCAGCCATACAAACCATTAGAGCTTTTCCTTTTGATTCTTGGATTGAATTATTAATTTCATCTGGAATTCCTTGTCCTGATAATAGTTGTTGTGCTGTTCTTGCATTTGGTACAACTATTTTGCTTTTATCAATACCTAGAGATTTTGCAAGTAATTCTATTCCTCCTTCTTGAGGAGTATATTGTGTGTGAATCCAAATAACTTTATCATAATCACCTGAATTTGAGACTACATCCTCCTGTGAAACTTGTCCTGGAGGCTGAATTTTTCCAATTTTTTCTAAATTCTTTCTATATTTTTCTATTCCATCACAAATCATTACTACAAATTTACTTCCTTTATTTGTACTAGCTAATTGTAAAGTTGCATAGAGTTCTAGGGCACTACTTTCTCCAATGTCATGGCCTTTCTCTACAAAAAATTTGAGAAGTGGTTTTGCTTTTTCAAAATCTACTTCATATTCTCCAGCGTATTTATCTGGTTGATAATATTTTAAACCATCTGCATTATTATGAGTTCTAATTCCTGCAACATCTTGGCCACCTGGTGGAAATATTACGTGAACTCCTTTTTTATTATATTTTTCAGAGATATATCTACTTAATCCACCTGAAGTTCCACCTGTACCAAATGTACATAGAATGTTAAAGTCTTCAAGTGAGTTTCCATCTTCGTGTAATTGTTGATCTATTTCAGCCCCAGTTATGGTTCTATGTGTATTCACATTCAAATCATTATCATATTGTTCTGGACAGAAACAATTGTATATTTTTGAAAGTAATTTTGCCAAATTGATGATATCTTGTTTAGCTAATAATGATTCAATTTCAGTAATTGAATTATCGAAAATACTTGGATCAAATTCTAACTGAGTTAATTGTGAACGAATGTTAGCAGCTGTTGCTTTTGCAACTAATTCATCTTTTTTTCCTTCCATTCCTGGTGCAGGACAAATATCCATTTCTAAATCCATTATTTTGATATTCATATTCCTTAATTCATGAAATACTCCTTCTTGTAATTTCCTTGAAACAATTGTTACTACTTGTAAGCCTAATTTTGATAACATTCCTAATGCTATTCCAAAATTACCTGATGTTGCCTCAATTATTGTTTGACCACTTTTTATTTTTCCTGTCATGATTGCATCATGAATTATGGTTGCAGCTGGTCTAATCTTGATTGAACCTGTAAGTAATGTGGAGTCTAATTTTCCATAAACTTGTAATTCTGAATTAGAAAGTTCTAAATTGTAAATTTTTTTAGCACATTCTTTAAAATCGGCTGTAATGTCTACTAGCGGTGTTGCATTAATGACCTTTGCACCCTCTTCATTATTTTCTAAATGTGGTACTTTACTCCAAATTTCTTCCTCAAAGCGTTCAAGTAGAACTTTGTCGATATTTTTATCTTGATTTTGTTCCAAATTTGTTTCTATTTTCCAATTTTTAGAAGGTCATATAAAATATCTTATATTTTACATCAAGTTATTTTATTTTTTAAATTTCTCATATTTATACATCTAAAAGATTGATTACTTTATTTGGAATATCTTTCAACCTACTTACTGCCATAGTTTTATCATATCCTAAATGTTTGAGATTATTTGCTATGGTGGTAGCTCTTACTGTATTTGGTCCTAATCCTAAAGCAACCATGTTAATTCCTAAGCCTTTTAGTGATTTTGTCATTTTTCTAACTGCATTGGAATCTGATGGTTCTCCATCCGTTAATGTCAAAAAAATATCTGGTTGTTTTGCTTGTAATGTTGAAAACATTTTATCATAAACTTCTGCTAATGGTGTTGATCCGTTTGCAACTATCTGTGCTAATCTTTTTGCAGTGATGTTATTCCATTTCACATTTTCTTCTTTTATTGACCAGCATACCATTGATCTATTTTCTGTACTAAAGGCATATACTGCAAATTTTACTTTAAGAAATGCTAAAACTTCACATAATGCTATTGTTGCTTTTTTGTATTCAATTGCATCTGAAGATATACTTGAAGAATGATCCAATAAAATTACAATTTTTGTTTTAATTGATTTTTTAATATCTGTAAAAAATGGTTCATTTCCTTCAATGTAATTTTCATCATCAAATTCATCTCCAGATCTTAAGTGCTGTTCTTTCCAACCTGTTTTCCATTCTTTAAATTTCATTTTTAATCCATTAATCAAACTCATATCATAGATGATTGTTTCATCAATATTTTTTGTAGATGGAATTTGTATTCCTATTGTTTCAGATGAAAGACCTTTATTTT
>CAJQRM010000017.1 GCA_905612275.1 uncultured Candidatus Nitrosopumilus sp. | reverse complement strand
CGAGTATTTTCTGGTATAAACTGGATTTCGCTAATTTTTTAAGCAGTATCTAAAATCATTTTATTATGTTAGCTACTCGAACTATAATTGGCATAGTTGTTGGTAGTATAATTATTGGCCTAGGTGGTTTTTCGTTAGTTAATACTTTAGCACCAACAATTTCTATGAATGAAAATTTTGTTATAGGTTCTGGTGATTCAGCCTCTTTTTCAATTCCTGCACCAAAAGATGCACCACAATATATGATGATTGTTGGAGATGCTTTTGATGTTAAACTAACTAGTCCTGGTGAAGGATTAAACATTTCAAATACTTCTTACAAAAAAGAATTGATTCTAGATTGGGCTCATACTGAAGATGGTCAAACAATAATTGTAATTCAAAATACAGGTGCTAGTGAATTAGAAATTACAGCTAATACTAATCAGACACCTGATCCATTTGGAATCACATTTGATTTCATGGTAATTATATCTGGAGTAATTATTCTTGGATTTAGTTTGGGTTTTACGTTAAGAAAACCAAAAGGCTTCTAGCTTAGTTTTGCAGAAGGGTATGAACCTAAAATTTTAATGAAAAGTGTTTCTTCTTTAATTTTATTTAACATTTCTAAAACCTTCATATCCTTTTGGTGTCCTTCAAAATCTACATAGAAATTATATTCCCATGTATTTGCTTTTGTAGGTCTTGATTCTATTTTTGTTAAATTAATATTATTTGTATTAAAATTTTCTATGATTCTATACAATGATCCTGGCTCATGCTTTATTGAAAAAATAATTGAAGTTTTATCATTACCAGTTTCTAAAACCTCATTTTTAGATAATATCAAAAATCTAGTATAGTTATTGAGATTATTTGCAATATTTTCAGCAATTACGGGCATATTGTAAATTGATGCAGCTTCTTTGCTTGCAATACACGCATAATTATTTTTATTTAATTCTTGGATAATTTTTACACTTCCTGCTGTATCATAAGTGGGAATTGTTTTCATAGTATTTTTTTCAATAAAATTTCTACATTGACCTAATGCTTGTGGATGTGAATACACTGTATCAATTTCTTCTATTTTACCAAATCCAATTAAACAATGTTCTATTCTGTGATATATTTCCCCAGTTGCATTTAGATCTGTTGAATATAATAAATCATAACTTTCTCCTACACTTCCTTCTAGTGAATTTTCTACAGGTAAAATTGAAAATTCTGTAATATCGTTAGATGTATTTTCTAAAATTTTTGCAAATGTTGCAAGTGGAATTGTTTTGATATCATTTTTGAAAAAGGATTTTGCTGCGGCTTCACTATATGCACCTCGTTCACCTTGGAACGAAACATTTTTCATTTTTTTATTCTCTCAAATGTATAAAATCACTTTTGCCAAAATTTGACGAAAGTTTTCTTTCATCAATCCATGAACAATCTGTACATTTAATCGCATCACGCATTGTAACAACTTTTCCACCACACTTTCTACATTTTGTAAATATGATTCCTAATTCTGGTTCATCCATAACTGCATGAATTGTTCCATTAAGATGTGCAATAATTTTCAATGTTGCTATGTCGTTAACCAGTGCCACATTTCTTATTCTCATATTTCGTGTAGCACAAATACATTCTACTTTTGATGTAGTTGGTTTTCCATTAATGTAATCAATTGTAATTGCAACCATGGATGACATTACTGCTGCCACTGTTCCAATTATGATATCTCCTACTTTTGGAATTGATAGAAGTTTAGGGTGACTGACATTTACTATTCTTGTTTCTTTATCCATATTTTTCTCTCCCATTGTGGATGATCTGACCATATCTCCATCATCAAAAGTATTGTGGCCAGCCTCATATTCCTCAATAGATGCTATTTTATCTCCTGGAAATACTGAATTATCTGACATAATCTAATTTTTGTTGTTATGATTATAATTGTTTATGGCAGCAAAGATCCTGATAAATCATATATCTCTAAAATCTAGAAAGAAGTCATGAGGGCATTAGTATATGATGAATACACGACCGATGATGATTTTTCTAAAATTTTAAAAATCAAAAATCTACCCGAACCTGAACCACGATCTAACGAAGTTGTTTTCAAAGTAATATCTGCAGGATTAAACTATGATGATATTTGGGGTATGCGCGGTAAACCTTTAGCAATACCATTACCTCATATTTCTGGAACAGATGCTGCAGGTAAAGTTACTGCAGTGGGTTCTGATGTTAAAAATATCAAAATTGGAGATAGAGTAGTTTCTCATGGAAATATGTCATGTAGAGTTTGTAAAGCATGTACTGATGGTAGAGAATTTGATTGTAAAAAAAGAACGATTTGGGGTTTTGAGACAGGACCTCTTTGGGGAGGTTATTGTCAATTTACACATTTACCTGAAGTTAATGTACTTAAAATTCCAGAAGGTGTATCATATGATCAAGCAGCAGCTGCATCAATGACATTACTAACTTCGTGGCACATGTTAGTTGGTAGAGCTAAAATTCAACCAGGACAACTAGTTTTGATAATGGGTGGTAGTTCTGGAGTAGGAAGCTTTGGAATTCAAATTGCAAAATTATTTGGTTGTACAGTAATTGCAACAGCAAGCCCTGACAAACTAGACAAATGTTTAGAACTTGGAGCTGACTTTGCAGTTGATCATAGAAAAGATGATTGGCACAAAGAAGTTAGAGGAATTGCAAAAAAAATTCCAAAACCTTATGGTGATGTACCTGGTGTCGATGTAATTTTTGAACACATTGGTGGTTCACATTGGAATAAAGAATTGACTTTGTTAAATTATGGTGGAACTATTGTTACAACTGGTGCTACAACTGGATATGATGCTAAGACTGATTTGCGACATATTTTCTTTAAAGGAATTAACATTTTAGGCTCAACTCAGGGAACTAGATCTGAATTAGAAGAGGGTTTCTATTGGATGTCAAAAGGTAAAATAAAATCTGTTATTGATTCTGTATATTCTTTAGATGATGCAGTTAAGGCTCATAATAAAATGCTAAATGGTAAAGGACTTTTTGGTAAAATTTTGATTAAACCTAATTCTGATTAGTTATGACTGATCCCAAAATAAATTCAATTTTGGATGAAGGTAATCGCTTATTTTTAGAAGGAAAATTTCAACAAGCAATATCATATTATGATAAAATATTAGATGAAGATCCAAAACATATCAGTTCCCTTAACAATAAAGGATATGCTCTAAGTAAACTCAAAGATTTTACTAATGCAATGAAATGTTATGATATTGCTTTAGAAATATGCCCTGATGACTTATCTGTATTAATTAACAAAATATCTTCTTTTCGAAAACAAGGAAATTTAATTGAATCTTTAGCCATTTGTGATAATATTTTAACAAATAATCCAAATTATAATGTTGTATTGTATCATAAGGAGCGCATTTTATTTTCTATGAATAAATTTGATGAATCTATCTCTTGTTGTAATTGTATACTGGAAGATTATCCTGATAATGGGGATGTTCTTTTTGATAAAGCATCTAATTTTGCAATGCTTTCCAATTTTGATAATGCTTTAGATTTACTTGAACATGCCATTTCTCAAGGAATTCAATACAAAATTAAAGCAAAAAAATCAAAATCATTTGAAAATTTATCTAATAATACTAGATTTCAAAATTTAATATCTTAACTATAACCAATGTGGAATTTCTAAATATTCATCAATATTCTCTTTTCGTAAAACTTTGAGAAGTGCATTTGCTTGAGGTGTTGACAACACTGGTTTATCAAATTGATTATCTGTAGAAATTCTTGGGCATGCAACTTGAATGAATGCATCAATCCCTCTTAGATTGTTTAATCGATCATTTGTAATATCTGTTAAAGCAAATAATTGAACCTTTTTTCCTTCCTTTTCTAATTCTTTTTTAAATTTTAATCCAAATACTTTTGATAACTGTCCTTCTTTTAATCCAATAATTATTCCAAATGAGTTTGCTTCTGCTGCTTTGTATATTGCAAGTGTTGCTTTCTTTTTTAGTGTACGTGCAAATTCTGTTACTTCTCTTACTTCATTAAAGTATGGATCTAAAACAAATGTTGGTAAATTTGTTGATAATGCAATTCCAGCTGCATGAAAATTGCTTTGTCCTAAAAATACGTAGGCATCAACTTCTTTTTTTAATTCTGTTGCAGGATAAAATTCACAACCAAATACCTGACCATCATTTAATTGCCCTTTACCTTTTCCAATTTTAACATTAATTCCATTTTTTGTTAAAATTTTTTCGACTTTATCCATTTGATGCAAATGTTGACTATCTGTAACCAGTGAAATTAATTTTCCTTTTAGTATTTTTGTACATTTTTCTGCAACACTATCAAATCCAACATCATCAAAAGCATCAATTAAAACTAAATTTTTTTCTAATGATTCTGTATTAATCGTATGTCCAATGTTAAATTGGATTTCTGCTCCTAATATTTTTGATCCAGTTGTATTCAAATCACAAGTTCCCCATGTTGTATCTGCTAAAACATATGCTGGTATCTCATATTTTGTTGTAATTTTAATTGCCATATCCTGAACTTGTGGTAACATACCATCTGGACCATTTAATGAAACTGACGCTGGCTTCTTTTCTTCTATTTCTTTAAAAATTCTTGCTTCATCAATTATTATCAATTTAGCTTCGAATACTGTGTTATTAATTTAAACCAACTGTAATTTACAACAACTAAAAATGTCTGAACTAATTAGATAAATCATGAATAAGGAATCTGTTCTAAATATTGGCTTTGATGATACTGACTCTCCTACTGGAATGTGTACCACCTTTCTAGCCTACAAAATTGTTGATTTACTCCAAAAACAAAAAACAGAATTCCTTGATTTTCCAAAATTAATTAGATTTAATCCCAATATTCCCTGGAAAACTCGAGGAAATGGTGCTGTTTCATTAAAAATTAAGACTAAAAATCCTTCTAAAATAAAAAATCAAATTAAAAATTTAGTTTCAAAATACTCAGATACGAAAAATGGAGCAAATCCTGGATTGGTATTTTTTGAAAGTAATTCCATTCCTTCTGAATTTACAAAATTTAGTAATTTAGCTTTATGGCAATTAATTAATAGAAATAATGCTAAAAAATTTGCTAAAAAAAATAAACTTGATTTTTTTTATGAAGGAAATGGTCAAGGATTAGTTGGGGCAATTAGTGCGATTGGATATGATTTTCATGATCATACATTAGAGTTACTAAGTTATAGAAAAAAAAGAAAATTTGGAAAAGAAAGAAAAATTTCAGTAGATAGTGTTAAAAAAATGCAAGAAAAAACTTTTCCATATACATTCAATAGTTTTGATACAAAAAAAGGTCGAGTTTTAATTACTCCCCATGGACCTGATCCAGTTTTTTATGGAGTGAGAGGAGAAAATGTAGATTCTTTAGTTAATGCAACTAAAATTCTAAAAAGTAATGAAAAATTAGATGGATATATGATTTTTAAATCTAATCAAGGAACTGGTGATCATTTAAAAAATGAATTAAATTTTGAAACAATGAAACCGTATGCTTCTGGAACATTAAGTGGAATTGTATCTAATATTCCAAAAATAGTGAAAGGAGGACATGTTTTTTTTACTATTATTTCTAAAAATCATGAATTTTGGTGTGCTGTGTATAAGGAAACAGGAATTTCTACCATTGCTTCTAATCTAATAATTGGTGATGAGATTTCAATTGGCGGAGGGGTTAGAAAGGCTTCTAAAAATTTTCCACGAATAATTAATCTTGAATTTATTGAAATTATCCACCTTAAAAAAAATCTCTCAAAATCTAATCCAACGTGCAAAAAATGTAGTAAAAAAATGAAGTCAAAAGGTCAGAATCAAGGATTTCAATGTATTAGATGTGGAAAAAAGAGTTCTAACAAAATAACTGTGGAAATTCCAAGAAAAGTCAAAAAACAACTGTATATTCCTAAAATTTCTGCTCATAGACACCTTACACGACCTCTACAGCGAACAGGAATTATTAACAAAACTTCAAAATTTGATGAATCTCTTTCTTGGTTTTGTGTTTATAGAAACTAAGTAGCGGGGAGTAGATTTGAACTACTGAACTGCGGGTTATGAGCCCGCCGGGATGACCTGGCTTCCCCACCCCGCTGAACCTAAATAAAGTTCAACGGTATATACGCTTTATCAAATCTTTGAAAGTAATTAATAGGATTTGAAAAGATTATTTTCTAATGAATAAAAAAATTCAAATTACTGCAATAACAGGTGCCATAATATTTTCAATATTTGTTTTAACTTCTCCAGACAATGAAACATCAATTCCATTACCTCAACCAAATTCATATTCAGAAAATAAATCTGTAATTATTTTAGCTGAAAATCTTGATAAACCTCGTGCTATTGCTGTTTCTGATAATAGGATTTTTGTTACAGAAAAAGATGGATACATCAGAGTAATTGAAAATAATATTTTATTGGAATCTCCATTAGCTACATTCCGTACTGTAAATGTATTTGATGGTGGATTGTTAGGAATTACAGTTCATCCAAATTTTTCAAATAATCATCTTCTGTATGTTTTTTTGACATATGAAGAAAATGGAAATTTATGGAATAAAATTTTACAAATTACTGAAGAAGAAAATAAATTAAAAGATGTTAAAGTAATATTGGATAAAATTCCTGGCTCCTCTTTTACTAATGGTGGTTTTCTAAAATTTGGACCTGATAAAAAATTATATGTTGGTACGGGTACAGTTTCAGATGCATCCCATTTACCACAAGATATCAATTCATTATCTGGTAAAATTTTGAGATTAAATGATGATGGTACTATTCCAAGTGATAATCCATTTCCAAATTCATATGTTTATTCTTTAGGTCATAGACATCCACAAGGAATGACTTGGGATGATAGTGGTAATTTGTTTGTTGCAGAATTTGGACCTGAAAAAAATGATGAAATTAATTTAATTAAAGCCGGAAAAAATTATGGATGGCCTGAACAAGAATGTTCTGGAAATATTGATTTTGAAAATGCACTTCTTTGTTATGACCCAAGTATAGAGCCTGGTGGAATTTTATTTTATTCTGGTGATAAGATTGATTTTGAATCTAAATTCATAATGGCATCAATGAGAGCATCTAATCTTTATCAAGTTGATTTTGAAGAAGGATTGAGTTCACAAAAATCAATTTTAAGTGGAAATGGCAGAATTCGTGATGTGGTAGAAGGTTCTGATGGAAGTCTCTATGTAATTACTTCAAATACTGATGGAAAAGGTTTTCCGGATGGATTGGATGATAGATTATTGAGGATATTGAAATAAAATGCCTGATTCATCTATTTCCAAATTTTTTGAAAAATCTCGAAAAGAAAGATTGAACATAATTGCAAATTTTGCAAATCTTTCTAAAAATGAATTAGATATTTTAGAAAACCCTAATGGTGGAATTTCTTTTGAGAAAGCCGATAAAATGATAGAAAATGCAATTGGAACTTTTTCACTACCTTTGGGTGTTGCAACAAATTTTAAAATTAATGGTAAAGACTATGTGGTTCCAATGGTCATTGAAGAACCTTCAGTAATTGCAGCAGCATCAAAAGGTGCTAAAATTGCACGAATTAAAGGTGGATTTGAAGTAAATGCTGATGAATCATACAGTATAGGTCAAATTCAAATTTTAAATGTTGATGCGAATTCTGTTATTAAAAAAATTCAAGATTCTACTTCTGAAATTTTAGAATTAGCAAACTCAAAAAGTAATACTCTATCTAAGATGAATAAAGGCGCTAAAGAAATTACATGTAAGGAAATTGATACACCTTCTGGTAATATGCTGATAGTAGAATTGTTGATTGATGTTGGTGATGCAATGGGTGCAAATATTACAAATACAATGTGCGAAGCTGTTTCACCTCTTATAGAACAAATTACTGGAGGAAGAGCATTACTTAGAATTTTATCTAATTATTCTACAAGACGTATGGTAAAAGCAAGAGCTATTTTTGAAAAAGAATCTGTTGGTGGAGAAGATGTAGTTGATAATATTGTCTTAGCATTTGAATTTGCAGATAATGATGTTTATCGTGCAGTTACTCATAACAAAGGAATTATGAATGGAATCATATCTGTTGCTAATGCAGTAGGTCAAGATAGTAGAGCTATTGAGGCTGCTGCAAATGCATATGCTGCAATTTCAGGAAAATACCGTTCACTAAGTAAATGGAGTAAAGATAATGATGGAAATTTGGTTGGAATTTTGGAAATTCCTCTCTCAGTTGGAATTGTTGGTGGAATTGTCAATGTACACCCTGTAGCTAAGGTTTGTGCAAAAATACTCAATGTTGCATCTGCTCAAGAACTTGCATGTGTGATGGTTGCTACAGGATTAGCTCAAAATTATAGTGCAATTAGAGCTCTTTCTACTGAAGGAATTCAAAAAGGGCATATGAGATTACATGCACGAAATCTTGCAGCTGCAGCAGGAGCTACTACTGATCAAATTGATACTGTTGTTCAAAAAATGATAGAAAGTAAGAAAATTTCATTAGACAGTGCTAAAGAAATTTTACAGAATTTTTAAATAATTATAATTCTTTTAATGCTTTGAGTAATACTGCATTTTGCCAAATTGATTGTTCTGGATAACAATTAAGGGTATGTCCATTTTCAAATTCTATAAATTCCCAATCTAAACAAGTATTATCATATTCATATTTATGAAATTTTTCTTCAATTTCATAATTAAATCCATTCATAATTCCTGGAGGATAATCGTGTCCACGAATTAATGTAATTTCATTCTTACTCATATCAACTTCAATTTCAGCATACAATGCATTTGGATATAAGAAAATTATATTATTATGTGACGTAACTGCATCAAACATTTTTTTTGATACATATTCATTATGTAAAAGAATTATTTTATCATAATTATTTAAAATACTTGGATTTTTATGTAATTCTAAATCTGTTATTGAATCATATCCTAATAAATTTAATATTTTAAATCCATTTGCACTAGAATTATAATTTAATTTATCTTCTGAAATAATTTTTGTAGTTAAACACTCTTCTCCACATCGTTGAGCATAATAATCATAAAACCCAAAAGGTGCATATGCACTTGCAGTAAATGTTGGAATAATGACTAAAGGTTTTATCTCTTGATCAAAAACACCAATTTCGTCATAAATTTCTTTTAATTCTGATTTTAATCCAAATGATGCTTTCATAGGTATTGATTCACCATCAATAATTCTGATATCATTAGGATCCACCAAAACTTTGAATAACTTATCTGAATCCCATTCAATTAATTGATTTATTTGCTCGCTTGGATTTTTCTCTATTTCTTCTATCATGTTTGATTCAGTTGTAACATAAGATATCGAAATTATACCTACAATTATTATGACAATGCTTAATATTGTAATTTTAACTAATTTCATATTTCAATTTTAAAGTTAAATGTGGGTTTTATACATACTTGATGTATTCATAAATGTCTAATGTAAAATTTGCCATACCTAAAGGAAGCCTAGAAGATGCTACATTCAAGCTATTAGAAAAGTCATGGACTAAGGTTAATAGAAAGAGTCGCACATATCGTGTTTATCTTGATGATCCCAGTATCGTAGTCAAGATGTTACGTCCACAAGAAATTCCTACTCTTGTATCTGAAGGATTGTATGATGTTGGTATTACTGGTAAAGATTGGGTTGGTGAAACTAATTCTGATGTTGAATCAATTCTTGATTTAGAATATGGAAAAATTAGACTTGTAATTGCATTTCCTGATAAATATAGTTACAAAAATCTTGATGCAATGATTGCTGATTATGGAAAAAAGAAAAAAACACTTCGTATTTCTTCTGAATATTTAACAACTGCATCTAAATTTATCAAAGGTTTAAAATCATATCAAAAATATTATGGTAAAAAAGATCCACTAATTGTCACTCCTTGGATGCGATTAGGAAATAATAAGGATGTTCAAATTCATTTATCATTTGGTGCAACTGAAGCAAAACCCCCAGAGGATGTTGATGCAATTATGGATGTCACTGAAACTGGAACCACTTTAAAACAAAATAAATTAAAAATTGTTGATGAAGTTCTTACTTCGACTGCACATTTAATTGTAAATAAAAAATCATTAAAAGATCCTAAAAAACGTGAAAAGATTTTTGATATCATAACTTTAATGCGAGGTGCAGTTAATGGAAGAAAATACTTACACATTTATCTTAATGTTGAAGAAAAAAATCTGAAAAAACTTTTAGCACAGATGCCTTCCTTAAAGAAACCTACAATTAGTCCTCTTAGTGAAGATGGTTGGTTTGGCATAAACACTGTAATCAAAAAAGAAGAATTTCATAAACTTATTCCTAAATTAAGAAAAATTGCACAAGGACTTGTAGTCCATGAACCACGTCAAATATTGGAACTAGAAGAAATTAAACGCGACGAAGAAAATTGATGAAAATCCATAAAGTAACAAATATTGAACAATTTGTTGCAAAAATCCTTCCAAAACAGGGTCAAAAAAATAAGTCTATTGTTGAATCTATTTTAAAAAATGTTCAAAAAAATGGTGATTCTGCAGTAAAACAATATGAAAAAAAATTTACCGGCGCTAGTCTTTCTACTTTACGTATTTCTAAAGTAGAAATTAAAAATGCATATTCCAAAGTTTCAAAAAATGAAATTATTGCATTACGTTTAGCAAAAACTAGAGTTGAAAAAACAGAATCTACTATTAAAAATATTTTCAAGGATAAAAAAATTAATCATGATGGTATACAAATATTAAAAAAATTTATACCAATTCAAAGTACTGGATGCTATATTCCTGGTGGTTTGGCAAGATATCCAAGTTCTGTAATTATGTCTGTTGTACCTGCTAAAATTGCTGGTGTAAAACGAATAGTAGTTGTATCTCCACCAAATTCTAATGGTAAAATTGATCCATTAACAATTGTAGCTGCCGATATTTGTGGTGCTACTGAGATCTATAAAACTGGGGGCGTACAAGCAATTGGTGCATTATCTTATGGTACTAAATCTATTTCAAGAGTTGATAAAATTGTTGGACCTGGTGGTGCATTTGTTACTTTGGCAAAATTTCTAGTTAGTGATAATACTGGAATTGATATGCTTGCTGGACCTACCGAATTAGGAATTATTGCAGATAATTCTGCCAATCCTGAGTTTTTAGCACTTGATTTAATTTCTCAAGCAGAACATAGTAGTGATACCTTTTGTTATCTAATTACAAATTCAGAAAAGATTGCAAAACTTGTTAATGACATAATTTCAAAATTATTACCAACAATTCAAAGAAGAAATTTAGTTAAATCAAGTTTATCAAAAAATGGATTTATTGCAGTATGCAAAAATAATTCTGATATGATAAATTTAGCAAATTCTCTTGCCCCTGAACACTTACAAATCATGACCAAAAACCCAAAATTAATCTCTTCAAAAATAACTACATCTGGACTAGTTTTACTTGGTAATTATTCTCCATCATCTGCTAGTGACTATATTTTGGGCTCAAATCATATCCTTCCTACAAATGGATTTGGAAAAATTCGTGGCTCACTATCTGTTATGGATTTTATAAAAATAAACACTGAAGTTTCAGCCTCTAAATCTTCTTTATCTAAAATTTCAAAACATCTTGATACATTAACTACATCTGAAGGATTACCAAATCACTATGAAGCAGTTAGAGGTAGGCTGTAATGAAAAAAAATTGGTTTGATTCAAAGGTTAAAGAATTTTCTTCCATTGGTGGATATCAAAAACCTCAATTAAATGAAAATTCTCTTAAATTAGATTCAAATGAAAATTATGTTCTTTCTAAACAATTTCAAAATGATATTGTATCTGCAGCTAGAAAAAATTCTGATGTTAGAGAATATCCTCTTGGTGGAGTTGAAAGATTAATTCAAAAAATTTCTAAATTTATTAAAATCCCTACATCCATGATTGGTATTGGAAATGGTTCTGATCAAATTTTAGATTTAATTTTATCTAATTTTGCATCAAAACAAACTAAAGTTCTTACATCAAATCCTACTTTTGGTTTTTTTTGAGGAGAGATGTAAATTATATTCAATTCCATTAATTACAATTCCATTTACAGATGATATGAAATTAGATATTAAACAATTTATTGAAGAATCAAAAAATGCAGATATTTTATATCTTGATTCACCAAATAATCCCACTGGATTTCAATTTTTAAAAATAGACTTACAAAAACTAATCAAATCTTTTGATGGTCTGATAATTATTGATGAAGCTTATGGTGAATTTTCTGATTATTCTCTTTCTAGTCTTGTAAAAACACAAAGTAATCTAATTGTAGTTAGAACTTTATCAAAATCATTTGGAATGGCAGGTCTTCGTTTAGGTTATTTTGTTGCAAATAAAAAATTCACAGATGCATTTCTTAATGTTTTACAATACCCGTATCCTCTAAGTACCATTACTATTGAATCTGGAATTTTAGCCTTAGAAAAAGTGAATTTAATGGAAAATGCAACAAAAATAATTAAAATTGAAAGACAAAGAATTATTGAAACATTAAAAAAATTTGATACTTTTGAAGTCTTTGATTCCAAGGCTAATTTTGTATTATTTGACGCTCATAGCTCTTACAAACGAGTATATTCGGCACTTACAGAACAAGGAATCTCGATTAGAAAGTTGGGTAAGATAGGAAATCATGAAGGATGTCTTAGGGTAACAATTGGAACAAAAGAAATGAATTCAAAATTTTTACTGGCTATTCGTGATCTATTAGGATGACTTTAAAACAGAAATCAGAAGGAATCTATCTTGATGATTCATTTAATGATGTTATGTTTGATAGTTTAATTTTTGATTGTGATGGTGTGTTAATTGATATTACAAAATCATATGATCAAACAATTATTACAACTACAAAATATGTTTTAGAAACTTTAGCAAAAATTACTGATTCTATTGATGTAAATTTTAAAATTATTGATGGATTCAAATCCACTGGAGGTTTTAATGATGAAGTTGATTTGACTTATG
>CAJQRM010000016.1 GCA_905612275.1 uncultured Candidatus Nitrosopumilus sp. | reverse complement strand
AGTATATCTGATTTTTTCAAGATTGCAATTCCTGTAACTATACCTAATATTTCAATTAAAATTATTTTATCTGGAAAATCTAGTGAAACTTTGTTTTTTATTCCATTTGCTATTTTTGTAATAATTTCTTTACTTGAAATATCTGAATTTCTTTTTTCAATTAATATTCTGTATGATTCTTTTTCTTCAATTTGATCTGACATACTAGAAATTGTTTTTTCAATTTCTTCTATGTTTGTTTCAACTACTTTTTGAACTGGTATTACTCTTAGGCAATATCTTATACTCCATGGCTCATCTAGTAGTGTTTCTTTCATTTTTCTAACTACTTCGATTGGATCTAATTTTGTTTGAACGGTAATTATTCCAGACATACTGCTTACTGAAATTTTAACATCCGAATCTCCTAATTCATCTAAAATATCTATTATTTCCTCTTCTGCATCTCCTTCTAAGTGTCTAGCACAGGTAATAATCAGATTCATCATACCGTAATATCCTTTATTTTTAATGCCCCTTCTCTAATCATTTTGATCTTTTCATTTTCTATTTCAATTATTGTGGATTCACCTTTACTTGTAATTGTTCCTCCATTAAGAAATATATCATAATTTTTGATATTTTTTATACATTCATTTGGATTTGTATATGATGAATTTCCAGAAATATTTGCACTAGTTCCTACTAACAATCCACATTTTTCTAATAATTTTAAAGTACATTTGGAATCTGGGATTCTTACTGCAATTTTTTTATCTAATTTTAGTGATTTTTTCAATTTTTTATCTGTCAATTTTAAAATTAATGTTAATGGACCTGGCCAATACTTCTTTATGATTTTTTCAGTGAATGAATCAATACATGTTATTTCTTTTACAATATCCAATGAATATGCTAATACTGGTAATGATTTTATTTTCTCTCTTGATTTAATTTCATAAATTTTTTTTACTGCATTTATGTTGTATGGGTTGCATCCTATTCCATACACTGTATCTGTGGGAAATATTGCAATTCCACCCTTTTTAATTACTTGCCACGTTTTTTCAATTCCTTTTTCATTACAATCCATTTTCATTACAATTTGTGATTTGTTTTCTTTAATTATTATTTACTTTTTAGTAACTTTTTATCTATGTCCTACTTTGATCTATCTATATGTCTTCTATTCCAAATTATGATGATAATGGATTTGAAGATGATTTTGAAGATGATTTTGAAGATACTTCTGATGAATCTGATTAATCTAAAAATTAAATATTTAGACCAAAATTGTCTGCAAATTTTGTAAATGAATTATACGCTTGGAGAAATTCTCTACCTGATTGACTAATTTTATATCTGTTTGAACCTTGATAATCTCCTCTTTCTAACAATCCTTGTGATACTAGTGTTTTTAAAAGTGTAGAAATTCTTGAATGAGAAATATTTGCTTTTCTAATTAGATAAGTTACTGTTGCTCCATCTTCATCTTGAAGATCATCCCTTGTAGTTGATAGTATGTCCCCAATAATCTTCATTTGTGTTCTATATTCGCCCATCTTGTTAATTTTTTATTTTTAAATTTCTATGATAGTCAATTGATATTTTCGTATATACTAAAAAGATAAAAGAATTTGACAACTTTTAATTTTTGAGCCTATTTTAGATTTTATCTAAATCATCATCAAATTTTATTCTCTTTAGTGGCACTTTGCTAACTGGAATGAACAATGCAATTAATCCTACAATCTTGATTATCATTGATATTGAATATAACATTGATTCTGGAAATACAAAAGAATACCATCCCAAAAATTCTCCAAATGCTAAGAGTCCTAATCCTACTGATACTGAAATTGCACCTTTATTTTTATTATCTCTATATGATAACATTGTTTCAATTGCACCATATACTAATAGAATAAATGAAATTGATCTGAAAATATGTTCTAATTGAACAGTAGATACTAAAAATAGTGGTAAAATTCCTACTGATCTAAAATAATTAGATTTTGGAAAAAATGATTTTATGCTATGAGAAAATGCAATGAAAAAATACCCCACAGTTTGAATTACAATACCTACAGTTTGAATCCCTCTTTCTATACTTCCTGATTTTATTACAAAATCCTCTAACATGTATCCTGACCATATGACAAAAAATCCTAAACTAATTGCAAGAAATGCAATTGTTAATCTAAATAATGTTGGACTGCCTGTATTTCTAAATCCAATGTATGACATTATTCCTATGGCAAGTCCTACTAAAAAGCCAACAAAATTAAGTATATTTTCTAATAAAAATTCCAATGGTGTTTAGTAATTTCTTAAAGTAATTATTTTAATCTGATGAATCATTTTACTATATTGTTAATCCCATTCATCCAATGAACCTGCTGTTTGACCTTCCGTACTACCACCAGATGCATAATCTCCTAAAATGTCTGAATATTTTGGTTGATTATGTGCTATGAACTTTACATATTCTCCATAACTCATATCTAAATCACATGAATTACATTTTACCATTGAATAATCAAGTGGCATTTCTGCATTTCCGTTACATTTTGGACATTTTATCTTCATATATTATTTCATTATTTGCGAATTATTATTACTTTACATCAAAAAAAGATAAAAGGAGTTGATTCCTCATGTTTTTTATGAGTCGTACTTGTAGTAAATGTAAAAATTCTATTCCAGATACTGAACAACTAGGACCTGTTAATGAAAAATATCCTACTTGTACCAAGTGTTGGGCTGAATGGAAAGAATATCAGATAATGGTAATGAATGAAATGAAATTAGATATGTCCATGGCTGATCATCGTAAATTATTGAAAAAACATGAAAAAATCTTTGTAGGTATATTGTCTCCTGAAGGGGAAATAATTGATTATACAAATGAGGATAATCGAAAACCTGATGAACCACAAATCAACTAAATTTTTAAATGATTTTTAGCATTATTTGGTATCATAATTAGAATTTTCTTTCTTTCTTCATCATTTAGATTCCCAATAATTTTTTTAATTGTATTTGATATTGTGTCTTTTTCGTTTTCTTCTAATTTTAAAAATATTTCTAAAATTCCATCTAAATTAAATGAGATTAATTTTTCTGGAGATAACAATGATTGTGTAATGTATGCTAAAAACATCCCTTCTCTATGTTCTTCTGATAGATTTGCTATAATTTTTAACCACGATTTAAATAATTTGGAAAAGTTAAGAAATGGAATAGTTGGACCCGCTTCTAATGCATTGTTTATGATTTCTTTTTTATCTAATTCATCTTTTGAAAAGAATTCAACCATTCTTTTTTTTAAAATTGGTGTTCTCAGAAAATCTGGTAGACTGGCTAAATTAACTATAATATTTCCAGCAAAATTCTCTTCAGACATCGATCTAATCTAATTTTTATTGAATATAAAATACTGTATTAACACTTTAGCTTAAATAAACGAAATAGATGTTTAACATTATGACATCAACTGTTGTTGTTGGAGGGTTTTTTGGAGATGAAGGTAAAGGAAAAATCATTTCATATTTGGCAATAAAAGATAATCCTAAAATTATAGTTCGTGGTGGCGCCGGTCCTAATGCAGGTCATACTATCATGGATGGTGACAAAGTATACAAAGTTAGAATGCTTCCTAGTGGATTTTTAAATAAAAATGCTAAAGTTATGATTGGACCTGGTGTTGTAATTAATCCTAAAGTTCTTGATAAAGAAATTCAAGATTTTGGTGCATCTGGTCGTGTATTTATTGATAAACATTGTGGAGTAATTGAAGAATCTCATTTGCTGAGAGATTCAAAAGGAGAATTAAAAGAAAAAATTGGTAGTACTGGATCTGGAACTGGTCCTGCAAATTCTGATAGAGCAATGCGTGTTTTAAAAATGGCTAAAGATTTTGATTCATTATCTTCTCTAATTACAGATGTTCCTGAGGAGATAAATTCTGCATTAGATGCAAATCAAAATGTTTTAGTTGAAGGAACTCAAGGAACATTCCTCTCTTTATGGCATGGAACATACCCTTTTGTAACTTCAAAAGATGTAACTGCTTCTGGAATTTGTGCTGATGTTGGTTTAGGCCCTACAAAAGTTGATGAAGTAATTGTTGTTTTCAAATCTTACGTTACTCGTGTTGGCACTGGTCCTTTAGATAAAGAATTATCCCTAGAAGATGCAGAAAAGAAAAATTGGTCTGAATTTGGAACTGTTACTGGTCGTCAAAGACGTGCAGCTGATTTTGATTTTGATTTAGCTAGGCGAGCAATCATGCTTAATGGTGCAACACAAATTTCAATTACAAAAATAGATGTTCTTTTTACTAATTGTGCTGGAAAAACTTCTTATGATGAATTATCTGATGAGGCTAAATCTTTTATCAAAAATATTGAAAATAAATTAAACACGCCTGTAACACTAATTGGAACTGGTCCATCAATCAATGATATTGTTGATAGAAGAAACTAGGCTCTAATTTTTTGGATAAGTTTAATTTGATAATCTGTTACAAATCCTTGTGGACAAATTAGAACCTTCTACTGTTGATAAGTTACCTCGTTACATACAAGTTTATTCTACTTTAGAATTTACTCGATTAGTTTGTGCACTTGAACGTGCACCTCGTGTATCTTTTGCTCATAATCATGATGGCAAAAAAATTCTATCTGTACAAATGGATGTTTTACAACAAAAACCAATTGTTTACTATACTCCTTTAGAACATAATGGTGATTATCTTTGTTATGGATTAAAATCTGGAAAAGAAGAATCTAATATTGTGAATTCAACTTCTGATTCTAGTAAACTTTATTCACCAATTATTAGAATTAAATCTCTTCCTAAAACACTACAACCTGGTAATGGAACTCTTGATAGGTATCAACCAATTGAATTAGAAGATCTATCTAGTCTTGCAAAACTTACATGGGGTTTTGATGATGTTCCTTTTCCTTTATTTCTATTCCCACACAATGATAAATGGCTTCTTGGAGTTTTTATGAATTTCAATGATGAAGGAACATCTTATTTTTGTCATGTAGTTTTGAATGATGATCCTGGAAACCCATTCATTAAATTTTCTACCACAAATGGAATTAAACCAACTTTTGTCCAAAATCCATCTGAACATGGATATTCTTATATCAAAATAATAAAATTGAAGGATACACATCCACTAGTTGATTATGGCCACCTTCAAAACTAGACTTTCCAAGATCTCAAAAAGCAATGGGAAAGTAATCCTTGCAAATGATTATGATTCTTCTGAAAAAAATTTACAAAATAAAACTATTCAGAATATTAAAAAATTAAATCCATATCTTTGTGGAATAAAACTAAATTTTCATCTACTTTTACCTCTTAGTGCTAAAGACATAATTAAAATCAATAAAACTGCTCATGATTATGGATTACAAACTATTGCTGATATCAAACTAAATGATATTGGAAATACTAATCGTGTAACAACTGAACATTTATGGAATTTGGGTTTTGATGCAGTAATAGCAAATCCTATCATGGGTTTGGATAGTTTAAAGAATTTAGTCAAATCATCTCATAAAGAACAGAAAGGAGTGATTACTTTATGTCATATGAGTGCCCCCGAGGCTAAACTCTCTTATGATATGCAAATTAAAATGGGTAAAACACAGCAATTATACCAATTATTTTTGAATTGGGCTTTAATTGCAAAAGTTGATGGTATTGTAGTGGGTGCAACATTTCCCAAAATTATACAATACTGTTCTAAGCAAGCAGGAAAAGATCTAAGTATTTTTTCACCCGGTGTTGGTACGCAAGGTGGAAATGCATCAGAAGTAATTTTATCTGGCACTAATTATTTGATTGTTGGTAGAACTATTTTGAATGCTAAAAATTCTGTTGCTGTAGCTAAAGAATTACATCTACAAAGTATTGGAAAGTAATTTTTCTGCTTTTGTTAATACTGTCTTTGCATTATCAAATGTAGTTTTTTCCATTGATGCGTTATAATCCATCCATGTATATCCACTATGTTCATGTGAGATTTTAATTTCTTCAGTTTTTGTTTCAGCTAAAAAGAATACAACTTTTTTTTGAACTAATTCCCCTTGATATTTGAAATTATATTCAATCCATTCTTCAAAATTTTCTACAAATACTATATCTGTAATTCCTGTCTCTTCTTTTGTTTCCCTAATTGCTGTTTCATGAGTTGTTTCATTTTTTTCCATTTTTCCTTTTACAAAATCCCAATGTCCTGATGGATAATGTAATAGCAAAAACAATTTTTTTGTATTTTCTTTTCTGTATAATACAATTCCTGCTGATGTTTCTTCAATCATTTACCTAACCTTCTTTTTCTTTCTTGAAATGTTCTAATGGCTCTCATCAAATCAATCTTCCTAAATTCTGGCCAAAAAATATCCATAAAAACTAACTCACTGTACGCACTTTGCCATATTAGAAATCCACTTAATCTTTTTTCACCAGATGTGCGTAAAATCATATCTGGTGATGGTTGTGGTAGATGTGATGTGTATAGATTTGATTCAATTTCTTCTTTTGTAATATTTTCTATTTTCAATTCCCCCCCTTTGATTTTTTCTCCTATTTTTTTTATTGCATCTACTAATTCATACTGACCACCATATGCTAGAGCAATATTTAGAAAATGATTATTATAATTTTTTGTCACATTATCTAATCGCGTTAACACTTCTTTGATGGATTCTGGCAATAATTCTATTCTTCCAATTCCTTTAACTCTCATTTTACATCTATGTATTCTAGGATCATTGTATAATTTCTCTAATCGCATTCGAATTAATTCATAAAGGTCATCTAATTCTTCATCCTTTCTATCTAAATTTTCTGCTGATAGCGCATACAATGTAACAATTTTTATATCAAATTCTTCACACCAGTCAAGTAAATTTTCAACTGCATCTGCTCCTTGCCAATGTCCTTTTTTATTAATTTGTAAATGTCGTTTAGCCCATCTTCTATTTCCATCTAAAATTAATGCAATGTGATTGGGTATATCCCCTGTTTTAATTTCAATCTCTAGTTTTTTTCCGTATATTTTGTATAATCCTGATAATTGCAAAATTATATCTTTTATTTTACTCATTTTTATTTTCCTTTGAAAACTAATGAATATCTGATGATATCAGTGTTTTTTAAAATTTTTTTTAATTTATGATAATTAATCTGAAACCATTTCTTGGTCTTTTTGTTTTCTGTATTTTTTAAAGAGAACTGTAGCTGACACTAATGTAACTGCTAACCCTGCTAATAATGGTGGAATTAAAGTGAATGAACTCTCATCAAATATCATTATGTTAGTAAATTGTGAAATAATTGGATATAGTGATATTAAAACAACAATTCTTAAAATATCACTAATTTGTCTTGGAATTCCTCCAATCCAATTACTTAGTAATGTACCCGCAAATATTGCTCCCAAACCAATCCATAAAATTGGTAATGATCCTGCTACAAATTGTCCTAGTACTATTTGATTTGATAAACTCTCTATTACTCCTCCATTTGATTCAATTATTCCTGAATCAATTGTACTAATTCCAGCTGGTACTGATGATAGAATCAACAATACTCCTGTAACCATTGTAAACATTCTGATAAAACCTGTCGGTGTCGGTTTAGACCAGCTTGACCATGCTCTGTCAATATCAAATGCTCTGATCAAAAATGCCCCACCCAAAATACTTACCAGTACTGCAAATATTTCTGCGGTATATCCAACCACTGTTCCAATTCCACCAATTAATAAAAGAATTCCTGGAACTCCTAAAAAGAATTTTGAATATTTTGAATCATAAGCTATCATTTTTAGATATTTTCCAAAAACTGCATAAGAATACTCTACACTCCTACTTACTTTCATTACTACTCGTTGTACTGATACTACTGGTAACACATTTTGAATAACTGGAATTACACTTTCATCGTCTTCCCCATCAGAAACAATGACTGCTCCATTTGCTTGGAATTTTTCTAATACCATTTTTGCTTCACGTAGTATTTTTTCATCTGCTTGAACTCCTCTATTCTTAACTCCTGTAATAGTGGCTACTTCAACTTGGTAACCTTTACTGATTAAATCTTCATATGTTTTAATTGCTGCAAATATTGAATTAGAATCTGCATCTTCTGGATCCTCTAATGCTAATCTTTGTGCTGCTTCTATACATGCATTTCTTCCTATGACTGGTGTAGTAATTCCTGTTTTCTCACCTACATCATCGTCTCTATCTACACAAATTACTACTAATTTGTTGGCTGTTGATTTACTAACATCTTTTTGTACTTTAGTAGATCTTTGTGACATTATAATTCATAACATACAATTAGTTTTTAATGATTTCCAACACTTCTGATTAGTATAATTCGGTCTTGAGCCTAGGGTCTTAATTCATTTGATTTTTTGATATATTCTATTGATTCTGCTTTAATTGATTGTATTTTTTCTACTGTTTGTAAAATTTCTTCATTTAGACTCCCGTTTTCAATCTGATTTGCTAAAACTTTAGTTTCTAAAATATATTCATTAAATTTCTTCATTCCATTCATGTAACTAATGTAACTTTCTTGCCATTGTTCAGAAGGTTTTGAAGTAACAAATTCACTAATTTGTGTAGTCACTTGTGATGATGTTACCTCTGTAATTGTAATGTAATCTATTGGTGAAATCTTTCCCTCACGAAGATTTTGGTATTCCATATCTACAGATTCTTGTAAAACTTCATGGATGTTCTTTACTCCATCTAGGTATCCTTCATAATCTGTTACTATGAATGTTGTATCATTTTCCTGTGGTACTATCCATAATAGAAAACTAGCCCCTGTAATTGCTGCTAAAATAATAGCTGTAATCGCAATCCCTTTTTTTGATGCCATTTTCTATTTTTATTATTAACTTGCTTATAATTGATAATTTTTTTAAAAATTATAATTTATTTTATAAATATTAAAAAATAATACATTTATTTTATGATTTTATAGATATTTCTTTAAAAAATACATTAATTTTGTACTATTTTTAAGATTTTTAGTTTTTTTTAGGCAACAAAAAAACTACATACATCCAGTCTATAGTGAAATATTTTTCACAGCCTCTTCCTAAATACCTACAAGTTTGATAAATTTCATAATGGTTCAAGCATATTGTGTAAAATGTAGAGCAAAAAGGGATATCAAAGATCCTAAAGAAGTCAAACTAAAGAATGGACGTCCAGCTGTTAAAGGCACATGTCCAACTTGTGGAACTAATGTATTCCGTATTGGCGCAATGCCAAAAGAATAATCTAAGCACTAGTCCCCTTGATTCCTCTTTTTCAAAAACAATATAGGGAATACTATGCACAATTTTTTAATGGCTAAAACAGATTATGAGCGCCTACTTAAGCGCATTGAAGATAAACTGGGTGATTCAAATGAAGACTCTTCAACTAGGTTTGAACTCCCTATTGTAGATGTAATGTGGGAAGGACAAAAAACATTCCTACGTAATTTTTCTGAATTTCCTAAAGTTTTAAGACGAGATCCTGATAAAGTTCTTCAATACCTTTCAAAAGAATTTGCAGTTCCTGCAGAAAGACTTGGTGATAAAGCAATGTTTGTTGGTCGTAGGGCCCCTGATGACTTTACCCGATTATTTCAAATTTATGTTAAAGACTATCTTGAATGTCCAACATGTAAAAGCCCTGATACAAAAATCCTAAAAGAAAACCGTATTTCATTTTTAATTTGTGAAGCATGTGGTGCAAAATCTACTTTGAAAGGTAAATATGCGTAATGCAATATTCAGTAAGAATTTCTGATTATCAAAAAAACACAATGCTCAATATGTGTGACGCTGAATTAATAGGAAAAGATGTTGTTGATGGTGAATTAAAAATTCACATTAGTGAAAACTATTATGGTAGTCAATTAGTTGATAAAGATAAAGCAATTTCTTTGTTATCATCTGCTTCTATGCTGAATCTTGTAGGTAAAGAAACTATATCGTTAGCTATTGGTCTTGGAATTGGTTCTGAATCTGGAGTTAAAATTATTTCTGATGTTCCATTTTTAATTATTTATAATACATAACATGAATTTTTATTTTAATACTTTTTTTAACTTTGAAATTGAAAAGCAATCTCTTTTATCTAGTGTGGAAAATAATAACTATTGACTGACACTATTAGTAGAAAAATGGAATCTAAAATTGATAATAAATTAATTTCAAAATCTAAAAGACGAAAACTTCCAGATGGATTCAAAAAAGGAAAAGTAATGAATGAAGTTTTAGATAAACCGACGGTGATGACTCTTTATAAAATGATCACGGATCATGTAATTGCATATGTTAATGGTTCTATAAGTGCTGGAAAAGAATCTGTTGTTTTTTGGGGTGTTGCTGATGATGATACTGATATTGCTTTAAAAATTTATTTGGTAAGTACTTCTAATTTTAAAAAACGTGAACCCTATCTTACAGGTGATCCTAGATTCCGTCATGTCAAAAAAGGTACCAAAAATTTGGTCTATTTATGGGCAAAAAAAGAATATCGCAATTTAACCCAATGTTATAATGCCGGTATTCCTGTACCACGACCACTTTATGTCACAAATAATGTACTTGCCATGGATTTTGTAGGCGTCAATGGTTCACCTTGTAGGTCTTTACTAACCTCAAATGTGGAACAAAATGACTATGAACAAGCAATATCTCTAATCAAAGATCTATATCATAAAGCAAAGTTAGTTCATGGTGATTTTTCAGAATATAATATTTTTAAAACTGATGATGAATTAGTTGTATTTGATTTAGGTTCTGCAGTTGATCTTAGACATCCAAATTCTAAAGAATTTCTTAAAAGAGACATTAATAACATTACACGATTCTTTAAGAAAAGAGGAATGATTGTTGAAGATTCTGTTGATGTATTTGAGGATATTGTAAATGAGCTTTGAAAAATTAATTCGTATCCCTAATGATCGAATTGGTGCTTTAATTGGAAAATCTGGTAATGTAAAATCTTCAATTGAAAAATCTTGTTATGTTTCAATTGATGTTAACGGTGATAATGGAGAAGTTTTTATAAAATCTGTTGGCGATGTTGAAAAAATACAACCATTCAAAGCAATGGAAATTGTTAGTGCAATTGGACGAGGATTTTCTCCTGAAAATGCAATGACTTTGTTAGATGGTGACAATGCATTACATGTAATTGATCTTAGAGAATTTGCTGGAAAATCTCATGCAAATGTTGAAAGGATAAAAGGAAGGATCATTGGAAATGCAGGTAGAGCAAGAATAAATATGGAAAATCTTACTAATACACACATTTCAGTTTATGGAAGAACTGTTTCAATTATTGGGGATTCAACTAAATTACGATTAGTTGTTGATGCTATATCTGCTATTTCAAGTGGCGGTATGCATGGTGCAGTTTATGATAAATTAGAAGCTGCAAACAGAAGAACAAAACAAGAAAAAATGCAATTATGGGAAGATCAAGATGTCTTCTATTAAAGAAAAATTTAATCAAATATCTCCTAGTGAGTTTTTTTACAGTAATCGTGATTTAGCTGGATTTAGTAATCCTACACGTTCATTATACACTGCTGTACGTGAATTTGTTGAAAATGCATTAGATGCATGTGACCAAAAAGGAATTCTTCCAGATGTTCATCTTATAATTAAGGCAGTTGACCCTGATAAACCAGATCCTAAGCCCTATATTTTGACTGTAAAAGACAATGGACCTGGAATAGATGCAGAACATATTCCACTTGCTTTTGGAACTGTACTTTATGGTTCTAAATTTGGATTGAAGCAAGCTAGAGGAATGTTTGGTTTGGGTGCAACTATGGCAATTTTGTATGGACAAATTACAACAAATAAACCTGTAACTGTAAAAAGTTCTGCTGATGGAAAAATCCAAAATCAATTTGAAATATTATTAGATATTCAAAAAAACAAACCTGTAATTGTAAAACATACCACTAAAGAAGTTGCAAGAAAAGGATTAAGTGTTAGTATTTGTTTAGAAGGTGATTATTCTAAAGCAGGAAATAAAATTAGAGATTATGTTTATGAAACTTCTTTGATAACTCCTTATGCATCAATTACTTTTGATGATCCTAAAGGACAAAAATTTAGTCATCCTAGATTCGTTAAAGATATTCCTCCACCTCCAACTATTATTCGTCCACACCCACATGGAATTGATGTTGAACGTATACGAAGAATGATTGTTGAATCTCAATTTGAAATTCCAACTATTGATGATGCAATGATTGAAAAAGTTAGAAAAGATTTAGGATTATCTGTAAAAAAACTTAGTTTTATATCCATAATGGAAAAAGCAAAAAAGAAATGGAAAAATCTTCCACGTCAAGTTAGAGTTGTAATAGCTTTAATGTCCTTTTTAAAAATGGATTTTGAAAAATTAAACAAAATTAAAATTGAAGATATTGACATGTCCAACAAAAAATTATTTTATTGGGACTTTGGTGATTCACAATCAAAATCAGTTGATATGGATCCTGAAAGTATGTACTACAAACAATTGACAAATACTGTTCAAGGTGAACCTCTTACTACATTTTTGACAAAA
>CAJQRM010000015.1 GCA_905612275.1 uncultured Candidatus Nitrosopumilus sp. | reverse complement strand
GAAGTGGCACTTCTGTAAAAACTAGATTAATTCTTGATATTTTTACAAAATTACAGCCTAAAACTGAGTATTTTCCTATAGATATATCTGAAATTCTTACTGAAAGTTCTGAACAATTGTTAAAAGATTATGATACCTTGCATATTACTGGTATAATTGATACCTATGAAGGTGGCTTGGAATTTCTTAAAAGTTATGATGATAAAAAAAATCTAATTCTTTTTCTTGGTTCTAGCTTTGGTAATTTTACTCCTGATGATGGAAAATTATTTCTAGAAAAAATATTTTTCACTATGAAATCTGGCGATCTATTTTTAATTGGTTTAGATTTAGTTAAGGATAAAAATATTCTAGAGTCAGCGTATGATGATTCTCAAGGTGTCACTGCTAAATTCAATCTTAATGTTTTATCTCGAATTAATGATGAACTTGATGCTGATTTTGTTATTAATAATTTTTCACATTATTCTATATACAATGAAAATGACCAACGTATTGAAATGAATCTTAAATCTCTAGTATCACAATCTGTAATAATTGGAAAATCTAATTTGTCTTTAAATTTGGATAAAGGAGAACTGATTCATACTGAATATTCTCATAAATACCATATATCTCAAATTAAGAAACTCTTGAGTGACGTTGGATTTGAATTTAAAAATATGTGGTTAGATGACGAAAAACATTTTTCATTAACTTTGGTTTCAAAAAACTAAATATCCTCTACACATCTAAATCCTGAAAATAACCATCTTTCATCTAATCTGAAGAAATTTCTATAACTTCCTCTAATTGATATTTCTGGAGTTCCAAATGATCCTCCTCTCAAAACTTTTTGATTTGTAAACCATTTATCGTTGTATTCGTCAAATCCTGATTTGAATCCTGGATATCCTACAAACTCTGAAGAAGTCCATTCCCATACATCACCAATCATTTGCTGACATCCTGATGAACTGCTTCCATTTGGGTATGTGCCTATTTCTGTACATCCCCAATGATATGATTCTAGTAAATTACATTTCTCACCTGTTGGATGTTCGTTTCCCCATGGAAACAATGTTTTTTGCTGTTTTTCTTCATTCCAGCATGCTGCCTTTTCCCATTCTGCTTCTGTAGGTAGTCTTTTTCCTGCCCATTTACAGTATGCATCAGCTTCATAGTAACTTACATGACATACTGGTTCATTTGGATTAATTTTTCTAATTCCTAAAAAGTCTCTTACATACCATTCATCATTAATTTTTTCCCAATACATTGGAGAATTCCATTTATTTGATTTGACTTTTTCCCATCCATCTGATAACCAATGTTTGTAAGTTTCATACCCCCCATCATTCATAAATTCTAAATATTCTTGATTGGTAACTGGAAAAATTCCTATTTTAAAATTTTCAAAATAAGTTTTATGTTCTGGTAATTCAATATCATAACAATAACTTGTTCCATTATATCCCATGGTGTATAATCCCCCTTTGATCTCCACAAAGTTTTTTTGTTTTTCTTGTTGTTCTTTGATTTTATTTTTTCTTACTGGTAAATATTGTTCTGCAAGAAGATGTTGTAAATCATATACTAGTAATTCTTGATGTTGACATTCATGATGAAATCCAGTTACAATTAATTTTTCCTCCTCCTCATTTAATTCTCGAGATTCAAGAAATTTTTCTACTTTTTGATTAATTGTTTTGAAATATTGAAAAATTTCATCAACAGTTGGTCTGGATGTAATTCCTCTTAATGCCTTATCATGTGGAACTCCAAATTGCTGATAGTAGGAATTGAGATATTTTGAGAATTCTTTTGAATGAAATTCATAATTTTTATCTAATTTACTTATTATTGCTTCATAAATCCAACTTACATGACCAATATGCCATTTGGGTGGACTCATGTATGATGCAGTTTGAACTACAAAATCATCCTTTTCTAAATTTTTTACTAATTCTAAGGTTCTGTTCCTAGTTTCCTTAAATTGTTCTAGTAGCAAACTATTTTTTTGTAATTCTGGATTAACTGTCATATTTGGCAAATATTTTTTTTGTATTATTATGTTGCGGCTGAATTGTCTCTAGTATCCTCTTGCAAATATTGGAATTGATACACTTTGTTTTTTACAGTAAATGCATTCTTTAGTAATATTTTCACTGTTAAATGGTATGACTCTAATTTCTGCCCCTGTTTCTTCTTTGATTTTATCTTCACATTCGACCTTTCCACACCATGGGGAATTGAAGAATCCTCCCTTCTCAATTTTGGATTTAAATTCTGAATAATCTGAAATATTTAGAACATTATTTGCTGCCTGTTCTTTGGCTTTTTTTAACATCTCTACTTGAATTTCATCTAAAATTATTGCTATTTTTTTAATTTCAGTAAAGCCCAAACTTATTTTTTCTAGATTGTATCTTTTTGCAACAACTATGTTTTGATTCTTTATGTCCTTAGGTCCTATTTCTATTCGTAAAGGTACTCCCTTTAATTCCCAGTCATTAAATTTGTATCCTGGTGATAACCCTTCTCTATCATCAACATGAACTCTAATGTCTTTTAATTCTAATTCATTTTGAATCTCTTCTACTTTAGATAATACAATATTTTTATCTTCATCATTTCTATAGATTGGTACAATTACTACTTGCATTGGAGCTACTTTTGGTGGTAACACCAAACCTTTGTCATCTCCATGAACCATGATCATTGCACCAATCAATCTCCAAGAAACACCCCATGATGTTTGCCATGCAAAATGCTCTACGTTATCTTTATCTGCAAATTTGACTTCAAATGGTTTTGAAAAGTTTTGTCCCAAGAAATGAGATGTGCCCATTTGCAGTGCTTTCCCATCCGGCATTATTGATTCCATAGTTGTTGTATATACAGCCCCGACGAATTTTTCTTTTTCACTTTTCTTTCCTGTTGTTACTGGAATAGCTAATTCTTCTTCTACTGTATTTTTGTAAATATCTAGAATTTTCATTACTTCTATTTCTGCTTCTTCTTTAGTTGAATGCACTGTATGTCCTTCTTGCCATAAGAATTCTGATGTTCTGAGAAATGGTTTTGTTGCTTTAATCTCAGCCCTTAATGCTGTATTCCAGAAATTAATTTTTAATGGTAAATCTCTCCAACTTTGAATCCATTTTGAATATAATGTGTATGCTAATGTTTCTGAAGTTGGTCTTAATGCTAATCTGTCTCCTATTTCATTTGTACCTGAATGTGTTACCCAAAAAACTTCTGGATTGAACCCTGCAAAATGTTTTTGTTCTTTTCCTAATAGTGATTCTGGAATTAATATCGGTAAAAATCCGTTTCTGATTCCATTACGTGCAAATTTTTTATCAAATGTACTTCTTAGTGACTCCCAAATTGAATATCCATCTGGTCTAAGTACGATTAATCCTTTAACTGGAGCATAATCTGCAAGTTTTGCTTTTAGTACTACCTGTGTATACCACTCACTAAAGTCATCTTTTTTTCCAACTGTAATCCCTACGTCTTGTTTACCCAAACTACTACTTTGAGAATTAATTTAACTAATGAGCCTTTCGTGGATTTATTTTAAAATTACTGTGTTATTTGAGCGGGTCGCCTTTGCATAACACTTCCCCCATTACCCTACTTTGAAAATTTGGGCATATGAAACATTGGACAAATTGAATATCTTCTTTTAACACTGGGCATTCTACAAACTCTTGCTTCATTCTTTTGAGCATTTTTGGACTGACACCTTTGAGTTTTAATTTACCTTTAGCATCCATCAAACCTGAATCTTTTAGTTTTGCTTTTAATTCGTCTGGAAATTTTACCTTATCTTCAGTATTTTGAATTTTTACATCGTATTTTCGTTCCAATTCACCCATGATGATTCTGTGTTATTACGTGATTTATTACTAGCGGTTTTTTGATTCTTTTTTTAAAGTTTAATACTGTGGATGAAAAAATATGATACTTTTTTAACAAAATAGTCACTACTTTAATATTATTAGAAATTTTTTCTCAATCAGAAATCTATTGTTGGCAATTTTTGACGTTGAAGGTGTTTTGTATGATGAAGAATATCTTCCAATCCTTGCAGAAAAATTAGATAAAGAAGAGGAAATTTGGGAAATCACAAAACAAGGAATTCAAGGTAAAATTAATTGGGAAGAAGGACTTCGAACTAGAGTTGCTGCATTGAAGGGATTGGATCAAAAAGTGTGCCAAGAAGTTGCGGATAACTTACCCATTATGACTGGTGCAAAAGAAGCATGTAGAGTTTTAAAAGCTGCAGGTTGGAAAATTATGGCTGTATCTGGTGGATTTACACTAATGATGAATAGATTACAAAAAGAATTGGATTTAGATTATGTGTATTGTAACGATTTAATTTTTAAAGATGGTAAACTTGATGGCGTTAAAATTAACGTTGATTCTGATAAATCAAAATCTGCAAAAATAAAAATTGCTGAATGGGGTGAAAAGAAAGAAGATATTATTTGTGTAGTCGATGGAGCTAATGATATTAAATTATTTGATATATGTGGATTGGGAATTGCATACCGAGCACAAGATTTAGTTAAAGATTTGGCTACTACAACTTTGGAAGAAAAAGACTTATCTAAAATTTTAGATATTATTAATAAGCATTTTAAATTAGAATTAAAAACTACTGTCTAAACAATTTTTTAGTCCTATCTATTAGATACTGTACTTGCAAATTATTCCCATTCATATTGAAAAAGAAATTGTTGTAAATGATGATCTACCTCAACTCATTTTAACTTCTGCTGATATACAAGATGGGGATATTCTTGTAATTGCTCAGAAAATTATTTCTAAGCAGGAAGGTAGAATTGTTAAATTGTCTACTGTAACCCCTTCATTATTAGCTGAAGGAATTAGTGCTCAATATAACAAGGATCCAAATATTGTTGAATTAATTTTATCTGAATCCAAAAGAATTATTCGAATGAAAAATGGTTTGATTATTGTAGAAACTAATCATGGATTTATTTGTGCAAATGCGGGAATTGATGAAAGTAATGTTGTTGATGGATTTGCCACATTGCTCCCACTGAATTCTGATAAATCTGCAGAATTAATCCGAACAAAGATTTTAAATGAAACTGGTAAAAATGTCGCTATAATTATTTCTGATACTTTTGGTAGACCTTTTAGAATGGGTCAAACAAATTATGCCATTGGAATTTCTGGATTAAATCCAATTTTAGATTATACTGGAACTTTGGATTCCTTTAAACGAATTTTACATGTAACTGCAATTGCTATTGCAGATGAACTTTCTTCTGCTGCAGAACTTGTTATGGGAAAAACAAAAAATTACCCTGTAGCTATAATTCGTGACTACTCTTTTAATACTGAAGAAAGAACTATTGTTGATTTGATTCGTCCTGAAAATGAGGATCTTTTTAAATAATTTTTTACTTTAGTGATTTTTAAAATATTCTATCTCTGTATTTTTTATTACTTTTTAATTATATCAAAATCACGTTGAATAATTATTTCTTAATTAGACTTTAATATAACAAATTTTTCTTAATGAATTAGATATTTATGTCTGAATCCGATGAAAAAAAATTAGATGCAACTGGATTATTTTGTCCTGAACCTGTAATGAGAACTAAAATTGCAATTGAACGAATGCAAGTTGGTGAAATCATTAGTGTATCTGCCGATGATCCTGATGCTGGAGAAGATATTTCAAAATGGGTTACCCGAAATGGCCACGAGTTATTAAATTTGACTAACGATGGCTCTATCACTACACTTCAAATTAAAAAATTAAAATAATTTTTCTACTCTAGTATTTTCTTTATTTCTATATCGTAAAATTTTCTAAAACCTATATTCATATATTTTTCATGCTCTAAACAATTGGTATTTACTTCTACAAATTTTTCTTTGATTTTTTTACTCCATTGACTCTGCTGCTTATCTTTTGAATTTATAATTGAAGGTGTTTCTTCAATTTGATGCATTATTTTAACTAATTCTATTCCTAATTGATGAAATTTACTAATCTCCAGTAGAAATATTTGTGATTTTTCTTTATTGATTAAATTCATCATATTTTGAACTTGGTTATAATATGCTAAAGATGTTTCATTATATTTTATTAAATGTTCAATCCTTTGTTGCCAATATTCTTTTGATGTTTTTTCTTCAATTTTGTAACTAAATTGATTTTTTGCTAATATTGAGCCTAATTGTGTTAATTTTTTACTATTTTCTTGCATTGTTTTCTTGAGATCATCTGAATCTTGATTCATTGTTTATTGAATTCTTATTCGTACTAAAGAACTTGGCTTTTTTGATTATCCCATGCATCATCCAATTTTTTTGAATACATCATAATGCATTCTTCACAAAATGAATCCCATTCATCTATTTGTAATTTTTTAAAAAAACTTAGTGTCCATTTGTATTTGGGTTTTTCTTTATATTGAAATTGTTGTATAGTGTAGATTTCTTTTTGATAAAATTTATTCAAACATTTCTTGCATTGTGCATTCTTATTTGTCTGCATTTTCTGTTAAGAATTTATCTACGTCTATTGCCGCCATACATCCAAATCCAGCAGCTGTGACTGCTTGTCTATAACTTCTATCGTGTACATCTCCTGCTGCAAAAACTCCTTCCATGTTTGTATGTGTTTTATTTTTTAAGATAATGTATCCTTCGCCATCTAAATCTATTTGACTTTTGAATAATTCTGTATTTGGATTGTGTCCAATTGCAACAAATAATCCTCCTACATCTATAGTTTTTTCTTCATTTGTTTTTATATTTTTTAATACTGCTTGTTGCATTTTTTGATCACCTTTAATTTGAATAACTTCTGAATTCCAATGAAATTGTATTTTTTCATTATTCATTGCTCTTTCTTGCATTACTTTACTTGCACGTAATTCATCTCTTCTGTGTACCACGTGAACTCTAGTTGCAAATTTTGTTAGAAATGTTGCTTCTTCAATTGCTGAATCCCCTCCTCCCACAACAATTAGTTCTAAATTTTTAAAGAACGGACCATCACATGTTGCACAATATGATACACCTTTACCTGAAAATTCTTCTTCTCCACTTATGCCCATTTTTCTTGGATTTGCACCTGTTGCAATAATTACTGCTCGCCCCTCATATTCTTCAGAACCTGTCAGGACCTTGTAAGGCGCACGTCTAAAATCAACATCAACTGCAGCATCATCAATAATTGTAGTTCCCATTTTTTGAGATTGTTTTCTCATATCTATCATTAAATCTGGACCCATTATGCCATTTTCAAATCCTGGATAGTTTTCAACTTCTGTTGTATTGACCAGTTGTCCTCCTGGTAATATTCCGGATAAAATTAAAGTATCATAACCTGCTCTTGAACAATAAATTCCTGCAGTATATCCTGCTGGTCCTGCTCCAATAATTATCACATCAAATTTTGTTTTCTTTACATCTGGTATTTTTGGATCATCGTTATTTGTTTCTAATATTGCTGTTCCTTCATCTGCTGCCATCATAATGTCTAATGTCTTTATTTCAATAATTTAAGTCAATATCTAATTCTAAGAAATATTGTTTTTCATTTTGGTTAGAATATTTTCGTGTTTTCCACACATTTTCTTGTTTTCTATTTGTGTATTGAAAAGATCTTTTTGCCAATGTGCATTAAATAATCTACATTGATTATTGTCACAAAAAGCATCCCCTGTTTCATAGTAAAATATTGCTTGTAGGAGATATCCTTCGATAATCTCTGCTAGTCTAATATCTTTGTATTCTAAAAATTCTCCTTTGTATTTTTTCTTTACTTCTTCAATTGATTCTTTAGAAAAACTAGTCATTAGATCCATATAGTATTGTTTGGGCTTTGCAGGCCCCTCTATCATACCTGTAGTTGAAATTATTGTGGGATTTGATCCTACCCATGATCTTGCATGATATCTGAAATCATTTTCATTAAATGTGCATGTTAGTTTATTTGTAAAAATTATGTTTAATGTATCTTGAGTGCTTTCTTGTTTTGGAATTAATTCTGTAATTATTTTATTTAATTCAATCCCATCATATAATGTCATTTCTTCTTTATTTGACATATCTTTGTTTCTTGATTCAATTAAAATATCCTCTATTGCTGGAATATATTTTTGAAATGGTTTTTTTAAATTAAAAATTTTTGTACTAGCAATTTTTTCATATGTTTTTTTATCTAATTTTTTAAAAATATTTTCCCTTATCTGGGTTTCTACCTCAAATGTTTCTAAAAGAAACTTCTCAGTTCTTTTGATATTTATTTCTGGAACTGATGGTTCGTTGTATAGTATTATTTTAGAAATTTTCAATAAAAGAATTACTTTTTAATTACTTATCTCTCTAACTCTTTTATTTTTTCAGCCACAATCTCTGCTGCTCTCTTTCCTGAATATAGCATTGACCCAAATGTTGGTCCCATTCTTGCTAATCCATGAGTTTCAGTTACAGACATTCCTGCTGCAATTAATCCTGGATACACTTCGCCTGTTTTATGAACTACGTGCTCTTCTCCATCATTGACATGCATTGGTTCCATTCCTTTCCACTTTGCTAATCCTCTATCTACTAATCTTTTTACTGCTACAGAATCATGACCTGATGCATCAATTACTATTTTTGCTTCAAATGCAATTGGATCTACACATGTAATGTTACGTGGTAATGCTGAAACTGGCATCCAATTAACAACAATTCCTGTAACTCTTCCATTCTTTAATACTAAATCATCAAATTTTGTTAATTGAAGAAACTTTACTCCTGCATCACAAGCAGCTGCAATTAATTTTGATACTGCATGTGGACCTGGTGTCAAATACAAACCATCTGCAACTTTTTTGTATGGAATTCCTAATTCATCCCAAATTTTTTGGGCTGGTTCTCTTACTGTAACTGGATTCATCATATATCCGCCTAACCAATAACCTCCTCCGAGATAGTTATTTTGTTCAATAACTAAAACTTTGTAACCTAAATTTGATAATTCTCTGCTAGCTGTTAATCCTGCAGGCCCTGCTCCGATAATTATTACGTCTGATTCTGCTCTGTCAATTAATACCTCATGAAACTCATTTGCAATTGCACGTGTAATTTCAACTTCACGTACATCTGTAAATATTTTCGAAGATTTCTCTGCTACTGTTGCTTCTTGCATGTTGATAATTCAGTTTGTGAACCATTAATACTTTCGCACATTTTAAAATTAGGTTATACTAATTATTTTTAATTTTAATGACTAAATAAATAGGAAAATTTTGTTTGTATTTGAAATTTTTTATCCTAAAACAACACTATATAAAAAATTTATAACCAAACTAGATTAAATTTTATTAAATTGACTATTTCTAAATTGACACAATCTTCAGTTGATTCTGCTAGTCCTAAAATTAATTGGGCTAGAGTTGACGAAGCTGATAATTTTGCTAATACTGTAAAACTATATCGCCAAGGAAAATATGATGAAGATAGTTTTAGACGATTTAGACTTCAACATGGTGCATATGGTACTCGAATGACTAGTGATTATGCTATGGTTCGTGTTAAATTACCTGCTGGGGAGATTTATCCTAAACAATTTGAAAAACTATCTCAAATTAGTGAACAATATTCTATAGGTAGTGCACATTTTTCCACACGAGAAAATATCCAATTACATTGGGTGGTTCTTGAAGATGTTTCAGAAATATTTCGTTCTCTTGCAGAAGTTGGATTAACTTCCCGAGAAGCATGCGGAAATTCTGTACGAAATGTAATGTGTAGTCCATTATCTGGTGTTTGCTCTGATGAGAAATTTGATTCTACCCCTTATGCTCTTGCAACTGCTAAATTCTTTTTACGAAATCCTATGGCACAAAGTCTTCCACGTAAATTTAAATTCAATTTTACGTGTTGTGAAAAACATGGAATGGTAAGAATGGTTGATGTTGGATTAATTCCAGAAATTCAACAAATTGATGGTTCTGAACAAAAAGGTTTTAAAATTTTCCTTGGTGGTGGTTTGGGTAACAGATCATTTGTTGGACATCAATTAGAAGACTTTACTCCTGAAGAAGATTTACTTTATACTTCTATTGCTGTGGTGAGAATATTTGATAGATTGGGAGATAGAAAAAATCTTGCAAGAAATAGAATGCGTTATCTTGTCAATGATATGGGTTGGGAAAAATTCCAAAATCTTGTATTGAAAGAAAGAGCAATTGTTCGAGCTACACAATCTGTAGTGACTCGATTAAAAGTTGATACAACTCCTGATAAAATTACACGTCCACTAAAAATCAGTGATGAAATTGGAGGTTCTGTACCTGATGGATATGCTAGATGGCTTAAAACAAATACTATAAAACAAAAACAATCTGACTATCGTTCTGTGTTTATTACTTTGGAAGCTGGTGATATCACTTCAAATCAACTAAACGCTATGGCCCATATCATTCGTGAATTCTCTTCTGAAGGTAAGGCTAGATCTGGATTTGTTCAAAATGTAGCACTAAGATATGTTCATGAAGATGATTTAGTTAACTTGTATTCTAAACTTCTTGAAACTGGATTGGCAAAATCTGGTGGGTTAACTATGACTACTCCTGTGGGTTGTTCTGGAACTACGTCTTGTAATTTGGCATTAACTAATTCTCATAGACTTGCAAAAGAAATCCAAAGAAAATTCCTTGAATTAAAACTTGATGAGGATGATGATCTAACTGATTCTTCAATTAAGATTAGTGGATGTCCTAATTCTTGTGCCCAACATGGGATTGCAACAATTGGTTTTTTTGGTGGTGGTGGCCGTGTTGGAAAAGACATGTATCCAAATTATCAAATGTCCCTTGGTGGTCGTTTTGATGGTGATACTATGCTGGGTCAAACATGTATTAGAGTACCTGCTAAAAGAGTGATTCCAGTTATTTTGAAAATAATTGAATTGTTTAAAGAAAATAAAAAATCTGATGACACTTTGAAATCTTGGATTCATAGAATTGTTAGTGACAGTGAAGATTCTAATATTAAATCAATTAATGATATTAAAAAAATTCTGGAGCCACTTGTTATTCCTCCAACTAAAGATGATGATCCTGATTTCTATCTTGATTATGGTAGCGATACTAGTTATCACACAAAAACTGGTAAAGGTGAATGTGCTGCTTGACTCAATCTGTTAAAATTACTACTGATGTTGATTCACTTTGTTCAGAAATTCGAGATAAGAGTGTTCGAGTGATTGATGTTAGACGTGAAGGGGATTACAATCAAGACCATATTCCTAATTCTGTAAATTTACCGTTAGCCACTTTATTGTCTGATGATAGCCCCGAACGTGTTTTGAAACTTGTAAATTCTTTGGGCATTGATGATGAAACCCCTGTTGTTGTTTATGATGACACTTTTGGTGCTTTGGCATCACGAGTAGCTTGGACACTAGAATGGATTGGACATTCTAATGTTACATTGCTAGAAACTACTTACAGTAATTGGAAATCATTGGGATTGGAAAATGATTCAAACATCCCTGAAATATCTAGTAAAGAACATTCTATGAACTTACAATCTGATATTTTGGCAACTTCTGATTACTTGGAATCTGTAAAAACAAGGGATGATGTAATTTTAATTGATAATAGAGAGCGATTAAATTATCTGGAACAACATATTCCTGGCGCTATTAGTCTTCCTTATCGTACTCTTGCAAGTAATGATAAAATCCTTCGTTCAAAAGAAGATATGGTGCGACTATTAGATAATAGAGGTATTTCTGGAGATTCTGAAATAATTACTTACTGTGGTAGTGTAGGCACTTTATCTGGATTGGCATACTATGCTCTTAAATCTGCAGGATTACCTAATGCAAAATTATATGTTCGTTCATTTAAGGAATGGAAAAATTTGCAAAAACCTACTGTTACGCAAGAAGATGCACATTATTGGGATTTATCTGCAGAATAATTTATGCAATTTCATTTCTAAGTTTTTTAGTAATTGTAACTTCAACATTTTCTAAAACTTCTAACATTTTGTCTTTGTTTTCAATCATGTAATCTACTCCTCTATCTTTTAGTCTAATTTTCCATAATCTTATTTCTCTATGTTCTTCAAAGAAATTTTCAATCATTTGTTCACCTGATTTTGTTGGATCTATGAATTGATCAAAAACTTTTATTGCCTTTTCTACATTTGCTTCTTCAATTGCTTCTTTTGCAGATTGAATTGCTTGACTCATCACCTTCAAATTTTTAACTGGCTTTGGTAGTCTCTTTTTTGTAATTCCAAATAATCCTATTTTTTCTTTACCTACTTTTTCTGCAAAGTTATTTGAAAGATCATAAATTGGTATTTTACTTAGACCATCACGTTTTTCATTTTGTACAATTAATCCTTTTTCTAATAATTTTCTTAATGCTGTTTCTGCATCAATTTTATCTAGAAATGTTGTCCAAACAATTGCGCCAATTGTGTGATATCCTTGTCTAACTGATTCTAAAACTACTACTTCTTCAATTCTTTTGAAGCCATCTTCAATTCTTACATTGACAAAATCTTTATCTCTAATTGATTTTCTTGCATTCTTAACATCAATTTCTATTGCATGTTTTAATGCTTGTAGTGCTTCTGGTACTTGATTTAACAATGATAGAAAACATGCTTTGTTGTACCATGCCATCCCGTATGTCTTATCTGATTCAATTGCTTTATTGACTGCATCTAATGCTTGTGCATATTTTTTTTGTTCATAATGTACTAATCCTTTGAGATTCCAAGCTTCTGGATTTGTTACATCTACTTCTAAAATTTTGTCATATACTTTTAGTGCATCATTATGATCTTCTAAATGGAATCTAGCATATCCTAATTTCATTAAAACTTCAATATTATCTGGTTCAATTCGTAATGCCTGTTCAAATATTTCAATTGCATCATCTAATTTTTCATCGGCCATCAAATTGACCCCTTTTTTATATAATTTTTTAATATTGTAACTTGGATCTACTAAACTTCTTTCTTTGGTAACTATTTCCTCTGATTTTATTTCCTCTGCTTTTTTCTTTTTTTTACCAAACATGTTATTCGATTTTTGTTTTAATCTAGTTAAATACCATTTTAATCGAGGCTATTTTCTATAATTTCATATTTTAGTTAGATTAGGCGATCCAAATCCTGAAATACTTCAAATATTAACAAACGATTGTGTCATCTCAGCCACGAATTGAAATTCAAGGAAAGGCACCATTTAAACAATCAGGTGTTTATGAAGCTCAAATTTCAATAACTAGCACTAAACCATCCGATGATGAAATTAAAACTAAACAATTTTCCCACCTATGGCAAGGTCATTTTCATCTTAGTGTCAAAGATGGTATTTTTTCTGAAATAATTGGTGATTCTAAAAACCCTTTACCTTCATCAATTAATGATGTTGATACTATTTGGGTTATTGTAAATGATTTATTTTCTTCATTATATTCTATTTTTGATGTTACATTAAGAAAAACTTCTGATGAGAAAAAAAGTACTGTTAAAAATGAAAAAAATGATGTAATTACTGAACCAACAAAAACTAAACGTTTCTCTAAACCTACTTCAAATTCTGATTCACCTGGGCCTACTGGTGTAAGAGGTACAACTGGAGACAAAGGTACACAAGGTGAAAAAGGACCAACTGGAGACAAAGGTACACAAGGTGAAAAAGGACCAACTGGTGTTACTGGCGACAAAGGTGATAAGGGTGACAAAGGAGTTACTGGTTTATCTGGTGATAAAGGTGACAAAGGTCCAACTGGTGTTACTGGCGATAAGGGTCCAACTGGATTAAAGGGTCCAATTGGTACAACTGGTGATAAAGGTGACAAAGGTCCAACTGGTGTTATTGGCGATAAAGGAATTTCTGGAATCCGTGGAATTCCTGGTGATAAAGGTGACAAAGGTCCACAAGGTACAATTGGCGATAAAGGATTAACTGGACCTGTTGGAATTTCTGGATTAAAAGGTCCAACTGGTACATTTGGTGATAAGGGTGACAAAGGAGTTACTGGTCTACAAGGAGAAAAAGGAGTTACTGGCACGCTTGGTGATAAAGGTCCACAAGGTCCCCAAGGTCCTGCAGGATCAAAAGGATTAACTGGAGTTCCAGGTCTACAAGGAGAAAAAGGAGAAAAAGGTCTGATTGGTCCTCTAGGAGACAAAGGAGTTACTGGTCCATCTGGAATTCCTGGTGATAAAGGTCCACAAGGAACTCAAGGAACTCAAGGTGAACGTGGAACTACTGGTCCTCTAGGAGAAAAAGGTCCACAAGGTCCACAAGGAATTCAAGGTCCACAAGGTGAACGTGGTCCACAAGGTCCGATCGGTTCTATTGGAGAAGCTGGTCCTATTGGAGGACAAGGCCCTGTAGGCCCTGCTGGTCCAAGAGGTCCACCTGGCCCCCCTGGAGAAAAAGGCCCATCTGGTGGTATGTCTTCAGAACAAAAGGCCATTTTCAAAGAACTTTTAGAAATTTTAACAACTAAAGAAATCATTAGCACTGAAGAAGAAATTAAATTGATGAGTTATTTGTATTGATTTTATTTTTTTAATTTTATTTTTTTAATTTTATTTTTTTAA
>CAJQRM010000014.1 GCA_905612275.1 uncultured Candidatus Nitrosopumilus sp. | reverse complement strand
AAAGGGAGTACCCCATTATTTTCATGCTAATACCAAGGAACTGCAAGTTTTATATTTTTTTGGTGGCTCTGATTCTTAAGAGATATGCGTTTTTCTTCCTAATACTTTGATTTTTTTTCTAGCAAATAGATTAACTGCTTCAGGATAAATTCTGTGCTCCTCTTTTAAAATTTTTTTAGAAAGTAATTTTTCTGTATCTTTTTCTTTAATTTCTACAACTGCTTGAATTATTACTGGACCTGTATCCATACCTGAATCTACAAAATGTACTGTACATCCAGAATATTTTGCACCATAATCTAATGCTTGTTTTTGTGAATTCAATCCTGGAAATGCTGGTAATAATGCTGGATGCATATTGATTATTCTATTTTTATATTTTTTTATAAATCCTGGACTAATTATTCTCATAAACCCTGCAAGACAAACAAGACCATTTTTTGGTGTAACTCCATAATTTGCAAGTATATTCATTATTTTTTTATCATATTCTGTTCTATTTCCTTTGAAATTTTTACTTTCAATTACTTCTATGTTTACTCCTAGTTTTTTTGCAATTTTCAAACCTTTTGCATCTGAATTATTTGAAATAACCACAGCTGGATTTATTGGAATTTTTTTTGTTTTAATTGATTTTAAAATGGACTCCATATTGCTTCCACGTCCTGATATTAGAATTCCGAGATTTAGCAACTAGTCAATACTAAATCAAACCTGTCATTTATATCAAATCCATTATTTTTTATTTTTATTGCCTAGTAAAGTCAGGATGACAAAAAATGGAATCCTGTGTGAAGTTAATGAAAAACGTGTTTACTTGGATCCTAAAAAAACTGATTTAGATGGAATCAATTTTGTTTCTCATGCTCATTCTGATCATTTACCCTCAAAAAACGGTGGTACCATTTTATCTTCTATTGAAACAAATGAAATTTCCGGAATTCGTGGATTCAAAATGGAAAATCATGTTGAATTCCTTGATGGTTTTTCATTAATTGATAGTGGTCATGTACTAGGTTCTAAAGGATTATTGTTTGACGATATTTTCTATACTGGCGATATTTGCACACGTGATAGAGGATTTTTAAAAGCTGCAAAAATTCCTTCATGCAAAACACTAATCACTGAATGTACTTTTGGTTTACCTGAATTTACATTTCCTCCAATTGATGAAATTCAAAATCAGGTTAATCAATTAATTGCTGATCTTTATTCAAAAGGAATTCCTGTAATTTTAATGGGTTATCAGCTTGGAAAGGCGCAAACCTTGACACAAATGTTTGGTCATTGGGATCCTCTATATCTTCATGATTCAATAAAAGAAATGAACGCCCTTCATCAAAAATTTGGCGTATCTCTTAAGAATTGCATTGGCCATTCTGAAGCTCAAAAAAATGGGTTATTAGATAAAAAACCGTGGGTTATGGTCACTCCTGTATTATCTGCAAAAAATAAGTTTCTTCAAGAAATGAAATCAAAATATGGTGCAATAACAATTGGTTTTAGTGGATGGGCTCAATCTAAGAAATTCTCTTTTGGACGTCGTGCTGATTATTCTGTAACTATGAGTGATCATTGTGATTTTAATGAACTTGCAGATATGGTGGTACAATCTGGTGCCGAACAAGTTTACACTATACATGGTTTTGTTGATGAATTTGCAGCACATTTGAATAAAATTGGAATCAGTGCTCAACCTTTAGTTAAAAATTCTTTAGATGATTTTACTTAGTAAATTCTATACATTTACAATCTGCTACTAAGCATGTTTCCCCATTTCTAATGTGATTGTGAGAAAAATGTTTGCATAATTCATTTTTGCAAATTCTTCTTTGTGTTTCTTTTTTTACTACTATTTGGGCAATCGAATTTGCTTTTTCTTTTGAATACCCTTTTTTATCGATATAGAAATGAACTATTCCGTTGTATAGAAAATTTGGATTAAATTGTTTTTCAAGCATTATTTTCTCCTATGCCCACGTCTCAAACTCTTTCTTTCATGA
>CAJQRM010000013.1 GCA_905612275.1 uncultured Candidatus Nitrosopumilus sp. | reverse complement strand
AGAATATTTAGAAACCATCGGAATTTCAAATAACCAGTTAAGAGAAATGATAGAAATAGGGCAAAAAACGTCCTTTGGAGCAAAGATAACAGGTTCAGGGGGCGGAGGATGTATTTTTGCAATAACAGATGAATCAAATTTAGAAGATACCTTAAAAGAATTCAAAGATAATAGCTTTGAATGCTTTTCAGTTGAAATTGATTTCGAAGGACTGAATACTTTTTAATTGATTAAATAATTTGTTAGAACATGATTCTAATAAAATTAGGTGGATCAATCATCACAAATAAAGAAAAGCCATTATCAGCTAGGAGAAAAACCATTGATAATCTTACAAAGAGTTTAAGAAAAATTAACGAGCCAATAATAATTGTTCACGGAGGAGGATCATATGGACATTATTGGTCTGTAAAATATGATATGCATACAAAAGAAAGAAAATATGATATCAGAGGAGTTTCAATTATTAAAAATTCAATGATTGAATTAAATAAAATTATTTTAGATTCATTATTAAAAAATAAATTAAATCCATATTCTTTACCTCCGACTGATTTTATGTCAGGTAACAAACCAATTTCAAATAAAATTAAAGAAGTTGCAAAAATATCAAAATCAGGCTTAATTCCAGTCACATATGGAGATGCATTATGGTTTGGTCAAAATAAAACATACATCTTATCGGGAGATAAAATAATGACTCATTTTGCAAAAATTCTAAAACCAAGATTGTGTATTTTTGCATTAAATGAAGATGGACTTTATTCTGATCTTAAATCAAAAAAACTAATTTCTGAATTAAAAGGAGATATTCCATTAATGTCTGAAAATAAGATGGATGTAACAGGAGGAATGACTAGAAAAGTAGAAGAAGCAATTAAGATTTCCAAGATGGGTATGAATGTATTTTTTGTTAATGGAAAAAAACCTGAAAGAATTGTGGCAGCTGTTAAAAATAGAGACTTTAAAGGAACCATGTTTAGAGGGAAAAGAAATGCCTGAAGAATTAGTAATATTAGTAGATAAAAATGATAATCCAATTGGAACAGAAGAGAAAGTAAAATGTCATTTACCAAATGGAAAATTGCATAGAGCATTTACTGCATTGTTGTTTGATATTGATGGAAGATTAGTTCTAACAAAAAGAGCAAAAGAAAAAATGTTATGGCCAGGTGATTGGGATGGAACATTTGCAAGTCATCCAAGGGAATCAGAAGGATATGTTTCATCAGGTGAAAGAAGAATGCCTGAAGAATTAGGAATTTCGGGAAAATTAGATTATTTTCATAAATTTGAATATCATGTATCATACAAAGATGTAGGGTCTGAAAATGAAATTTGTGGAACTCTAGTTGGAGTAATTGATGAAAATACAAAATTAAAAGAAATTAAAGGAGAAATTGATGAAATTAAATGGATTTCAGCAAAAGAATTAATCACTGAAATAAAAATAAATCCTGAAATTTATTGTCCATGGATGTTAATTGCACTTGAATTACTTGAAAAATCAGAACAATCTATGCTCAAAAAACACGAAAATATCTTATCTACGTGGATGAATAGTGAAATTCATGAAGGGTTACAAGAAGCAATTAAGACCCATATTCCAGCAGAAAAATGGAGATTAGTAAATGGAAAAAACTAAACAAATTGAAGATAATGCTAAAATTGTAAACAAATATCTTAATTCAAAATTAAAAGGTAATCCAAAAAAACTCTATGATGCAGCAGGGCATCTTATTGTTAATGGTGGAAAAAGACTTAGACCCTATATGTTAATTCGAAGTTGCCAAATTTTAGGTGGTAAATCATCTAATGCTATGATAGCTGCAAGTGCTGTAGAAATGGTACATAACTTTACTCTAGTACATGATGACATAATGGATAATGATGAAATGCGTCATGGAGTTCCAACAGTACATAAAAAATTTGGTATGCCAATTGCAATTTTAGCAGGAGATGTATTGTTTTCAAAAGCATTTCAAATTATTTCAGAATCAAAATTATCACCAAATGCAACTACACATCTAATATCCAGACTTGCAAAAGCTTGTGTAGATGTTTGTGAAGGTCAGTTACTAGATATTAAAATGGCAGATGAAAAAAGAATTCCAACAGAAAGAGAATACATTACAATGATAGGTAAAAAAACAGCAGCATTATTTGATGTATCATGTGCAATGGGAGCAATTTGTGCAACAAACAAACCTAAAGATATTTCAAATCTTTCAGCATTTGGAAGAAACTTAGGAATTGCATTTCAAATTACTGATGATCTAATAGGAGTTATGGGAAATCCTAAAGTTACAAAAAAACCAGTTGGAAATGATTTAAGAGAAGGTAAGAAGTCATTGCCAATTTTAATGGCAATAAAGATAGCAAAAGGTAGCGAGAGAGAAATAATTCTAAAAGCATTTGGAAATTCTAAAATTTCAAAGAGTGATCTAAACAAAGCTGTTGAAATTATTCGTTCCTTAGGTATAGAAGAAAAAGTCAGGAATCAGGCTCTAAAATATGCCGAAAAATCAGAAAAATCACTAATAAAATACAAAGGAACCTCCAAAGTAGAATTAACAGCATTATTAGATTTTGTAGTTAGGCGAAGTGTATAGTTACAATATAGGAAACTATTATGGATGAAGAAATTAGAAAAGAAATTAGAAAAATGACTCTTCAAAATGCATTTGAGCATGAAGGGGAAACTCGAGATAAAATAATTTTAGGAAAGATTCTGGGAACTAAACCAGAATTTAGAACCAAAGTAAAAGAAATTTCAATTGAAATAGCTGAAATTGTATCTAGTGTAAATAAATTATCAATTGATGAACAAAAAAAAGAAATTGATGAAAAATTTCCAGAAATTTTAATCCCTAAAGAGAAAATAAAAGAAAGAGAAGGGTTGCCTGAATTAAAAAATGCACTACAAGGAAATGTCATTACAAGATTTCCACCAGAACCAAATGGTTATCCACACATCGGACATGCAAAGGCAGCTATCATTAATTCAGAATATGCAAAAATGTATGGAGGGAAATTTATTCTAAGAATGGATGATACAAATCCAGAAGCTGAAAGAATGGAATATCATGCAGCAATTAAAGTTGGATTAGAATGGTTAGGAATAGAATTTGATATAGTGAAAAACACTTCAGATGATATGGAAGTATTTTATGAAAAAGGAATGGAATTAATTAATTCTGGAAAAGCCTACATTTGTAAATGTAAAAGAAACGATATTAGTAAAAATAGACGAGAAAGAAAAGCATGCAAATGCAGTAGAGAAGATTTAGGTAAAAACATCAGTAATTGGGGGAAAATGGAAACTAAATTCAAGCCAGGTGAAGCAATTGTTAGATTTCGTGGAAATATGGAAGCAGATAATGCAGTAATGAGAGATCCAGTACTATTCAGAATAATAGAGGGAAAACACTACACAGTAGGTGAAAAATATAGAATTTGGCCAAGTTATGATTTTGCAGTCGCAATTGAGGACAGTATTGATGGAGTTACGCATGCTTTTCGTTCAAAAGAATTTGAATTAAGAGAAGAGTTGACTGAGGCAATTTTAGATTCACTGAATATGAGAAAACCAGAACAAGGCTTTTTTTCAAGATTAGAATTCAAAGGTATGCCAATTTCAAAAAGAGTAATCAGACCTTTGATTGAAGAACGTAAAGTTTCATGGTATGATGATCCTAGATTACCAACTTTAGAGGGATTAAAAAAACGAGGAATAAAACCAGAAGCTATTAGAAAATTTATCATGTCATTGGGATTAACTAAAGCAAACACACTTGCACCATTTGATTCACTTGAAGCATTTAATAGAAAATTAATTGATGGAGATAGTATTCGATTGTATATGGTTAGTAATCCAAAAAAACTTACAGTAAAAAATTTATCAATTACATCGGTTGAAGTTTCAAATCATCCAATAAATGATATGGGTAAACGAAAAATTGATGTTGATGGAAATTTCTATATTTCTGGAGAGGATGCACAAAATACCAAAGAAGGAGAACAAATCAGACTTTTAGGATTAGGAAATATTTTGATTACAAAACAAGGGGAAGAAATAGAAGGGGAGTATGTAAAAGATGGAGACATTAAAAATATTCCAAAAATACAATGGGTTTCACAAAAAACAGCACATAAAATTAAAATGATTATTCCAAAAATATTATTTATTGGTGAAGACTTCAACGAGGATAGTTTAGAAGAGAGGGATGTGTATTGTGAACCACATTACTTACAATTAAAAGACGGAGAAGAGATACAATTTGTTAGATTTGGATATTGTAGAAAAGATTCACAAAATCAGGCAATTTTTACACACAAGTGATAGAATATGAGAATAGTTAGAGTAACAGATGGAAATAGTGAAACATATGGTTTTGTTAAAGATGACAAAATAGCCATAAAAAGTGAAATTACAGAGTTAACAGGCGTACCAATTCCACTCAATATCAAAGATTTTTTGTTTGATGGATGGTATGATGAGATTAAGAATAAAATAAATGAATTAGAGTACAGAGAAAATATTTCAAAATATAAATTATTAGCACCGATTCCAAATCCAAATAAAATAATCTGTCTAGCATTCAACTATGTGGATCATGCAAAAGAGCAAGGATTGCAAGCGCCTGATGAACCAGCATTAGTAATGAAACCAAGAACAACATTGAATCATACAAAATCAGATATTGTATGTCCAGACTTTGTTACACAATTAGATTATGAAATTGAATTAGCTTTGATAATTGGTAAAAATTGTAAAAATGTCAGTATAGAAGATGCAAAAGATATGATATTCGGATATATGATTTTCAATGATGTATCTGCAAGAGATATTCAAAATGAAGATAAACAATTTACTAGGGGAAAAGGATTTGATTCATTTGCACCATGTGGTCCATGGATAACAACAATAGATGAAATACAAAATCCTCAAAATCTAAAAATGACAACAAAAGTCAATGGGGAAATTAGACAAAATTCCTCAACAAATAACATGTTTATCAAAATTCCAGAAATAATTACAAAAATTACCAAAGTAATGACATTAGAAAAAGGAGATATCATTTCAACTGGAACACCTGCAGGAGTAATGTTAAACAAGCCAAATGCAATATATCTAAAAGATGGTGATCAAATAGAAATGGAAATTGAAGGTTTAGGAATGTTAAGCAATACAATAAGAGTTGTTAAATCAAATTAAATCAAAGATTTTTTCATTAAATTAAATGAAATTTTATATTCTAAAGAATCAAAGAAGGGTAAATTTTCTTTAGTTAAAATTTGAATTCGCTCATAATTTTTTTCAATTGCATAATTTTGTAAATAATAAAGAATATCCGATGAGGTATCAAATGAGCCTGAAAACAAGGTAACAATTAATGTTTTAGCAAGATGTTTGTAATCACCAATTATAGCAATAGAATCCTTACCATCTAGACTGGATTTAATTACTTTATTTTGAGTACATAAATCAGATAAAATTTTTTCATTAGTTGGAAACCATCTCCACGAATCTACATAAAAAGGAAAAATGTCAGGATTGACAGATTTCGTAAATTCAATTTTAAAATTTAAATTTTTTTTAGGAATTAATGAATAATAATGCCATTTTTGGAATATCTCATAATCTAAAGAATTAGCCATAAAAATGGATTTTTTGTTTTCAGTATCTATTAACATGTAAGAAAATAATGCATTGTTATTTTTTCCAATTAATTCAGCATGAGTAACAAGTTTTGAACCAATCTTTTCCCTTCTAAAATTAGAATCAATTCTAATTCCTTCAATCCATATTTGATGTTCAAAATAAAATGCATGACACATTCCAACTGGAAATTGTTTTTCAAATAAAAATAAATTACCTTCTTCTAACCAAGAAGACCAAACTTTATCGATATAGTCTCCCCAAGAAAAAGTATGTTTGCAAAATTTTAAAACAGAATTTTTATCAAAAGAAGTTGCTTCTCGAATTTCCATATACAAAAAAATATTAACAATGATCAGATAAAAACTACTATGGGAAGAATAATTGCAGGAAAAACATCAGATATCACTCCTGGAAAAATGATTAAAGTATCAATTGATGGAAGAGACATACTAGTTGCAAATATTGATGGTAAATATTGTGCAACGGATGATTCGTGTACTCATTCAGGTTCTAGTTTATCTGAAGGTAAGTTAGAAGGATGTGTAATCACTTGTGGATGGCATGCAGCTGAATTTGATTGTAAAACAGGTAAATTTTTAAAATTTCCAATGAAATTAAGAGATTTAACATCGTATAATGTCATAGTTGAATCAGACAGTGTATTTGTAGAGATGTAACTATATACTGCTAATTTTTAACAAAATGTGGAAAAAATGGTAGATGAGGCTCAAAATAAACAAGCAATGAAAGAAGCTATCGATACATTAAACCTAATTGTATCTACCAATTCTACTCCAAAAACAATTAAAAAAGCAGTTACAGATCTTGTTGTAGATTTAGTAAAAGAAGGAGATTCACTCTCAGTTAGAGCTGCAAATACAATCAGCCTACTTGATGATGTTACACAAGATCCAAACATGCCATCATATGTAAGAACTCAATTATGGCAAGCAGTATCAAAATTAGAAAGTATAAGAGAATAAATTCTTGTTTGAAATAGTATAATTATTGAAAATTGAAGAATATCTGCAAACACTTCCAAAAAATTTACTTAGTGGAGAAGATGTTCAGCTACCTGAAAAATCATTGAGAGACATATTCAAATTTTCAAATTTAGGACAAGATGATATATTTTTTCATCTAGGATGTAATAATGAGAAAGGAATAGAAATTGCAATTAATGAATTCAAAGTAAAAAAAGCAGTAGGGATAGACAATAGTTTAGAAAAAATTCAAAATGCACAAAAAAATATTAAAGAAAAAAATATCAACATAAAATTAATACATCAAAAAATAGAGGAATCAGATATTTCAGACGCAACTGTAATCTTATTTTGGTTTACAGATGAGAAAATCATAAATGAAATGGTTAAAAAATTTAATAAATTAAAACCAGAGACAAAAATAATTACAATATGGGGACCACTACCAAATTATCTCCCAGACAAAGTTAATTTTCCCTATATTATCAACAAAGTACCATTCAAAAAAGCAGAAAATTTACAAGAACAACTATTAGCAGTTTTTGGTGTAAAATGTATAGATTTTGTTACTGCATGGGAATTTGCAGAAAGATATACAAAATCAATTTCAAGTTCTGAAGTTAAAAACGATAGATTTCTAACAATCATACAGACATTAATTATTTGGATCAATGCAAAGGAATTAGGCGTGGTATGTACAGAAGAAATTCCAGAATCAATTAAAACATACATTAGTATCATGAAAATGCATTTTGATATTGATTTTGAACATTTGTTAAAATAAAAATAGGTGTAAGCCTTTTATTTTGTATGTCCATAAAAAAAATATGGAAAGTAGATTAAACATCAATGTATCTGCAATAGATTATGATAAAACAAGTAAAGCACTAACACATCAACTTACACTTTTAGAAGAAATGGTCCATGGAAAAGACGATTTTGTCATGACAGATTCAGAATTTGCATTTGGATGGCATTTTTTTGTATTAAGTGTAAACAGAACACTAGTGCAAAAATTGGAATCAATGATGGGAATAGATTTTCAAAAATTAAAGGGGAAAGGAACTGATAAGAAATTCCTCACATGGTTAACAAAAAATATTGAAAGTAAATCTCCCAGATTCAAAGTTGCCATTAAAGAAGAAATGGAATCAAGTAAATTCGGAATATTTTAAAAGTAAAGAGGCCCTCGAGGGGAATCGAACTCCTGTCCGAGGATCCACAACCCTCTATACTAACCACTGTACTACGAGGGCCACTCAAAAATTAATTTTTTCATCCAGTAATAATCTTTAAGATTCAATCACAGAGTGGAAAAATAATCCAAATCAATTAGCCTCAAATTAATAATAAAATGGGGTTTTTTATCAAAGGATAGTTATTTGCACAAACAATGAACGATCGCTTTAAATTTGTAGGCTCAGGGTATGTTTCACCATGAGACGAGGATTCATCACCAACAGATTACGTTCAGGTAAGAAATCACTAGAGGTACCTGTTGAAAAGAAAATAGAAAATATACAAGGTAATGAATTTGCATGGATAGATTTACAAAATCCAGATAGAGAGGATGTTGAAAAATTAGCTGTAAAATACAATTTCAATGAATTAAACATAGAAGATTGTATGACAAAATTTGAACTTCCAAAACTAGATAGTTATGATGATCATTTCTTTGTAATTTTACATTTTCCACCTCTTGCACAAAAAATTGGAATATCAAAAAATAGTCAATTATCAATATTTATTGGAAAAGATTTTCTAGTTACAGTACATCAAGGAGATCTAAAACCATTAGTAGAATTAGTAAATACATGTAAATCAGATTTAGACCAAGAAATGAAGAGTAGACTATTAGGAGAATCATCAGGCGATTTACTTCACGAAATTATAGATGCTTTAGTAGATGATCTTTTACATACATCAAGAAAAATTATTGCAAATTTAGATGAAATGGAAGACAATGTCTTTGATGAATCAAAACCAGTTGCTAGAAGTATTGCATTACTTAGAAGAGAAATTAACAGGTTAAGAAGAATATCAGTACCATTAAAGAAATTTGTACTAGAAATTGCAAAAAATGTTAAAAGATTTTCAGATAATTCGGATGATGAACTTTCACTATACTTTGATGATGTAATTGATCATATTGACAAAGTTATAGAGACATTAGAAGAATCAAGAGAAACTATGGAAATTTACAAAGATACAGATTTTGTGTTAAGTAATGAGAAAACAAACAAAGTATTAGCTGTTCTAACTATGATTTTCACACTAGCCATTCCATCAACAGTGATTGGAACATTTTATGGAATGAATGTCAATCTACCGGGAGGAATTGGAGAGAATTCTCTGATTTTAGGTCCATTTACCACGTTTATAGTCATAATTCTTGCATCTGCAATACCGGCAATTATTATGTTTGCGTATTTCAAAAAATTGGGTTGGATTAATAGTTAGTAAAATCTATTCTAAATTTTTTCATGTAGATTTACTTTAATTTTTGTTAAGGAACGATTCAAATTATCAGGAATTATAATTAGAAGACCGGATTCGTGATCTATATTTTCACAAATTCCACTAAAGCTATGATAATGTTTACCAAAGCAATCATTATCTGTGTAAAAATCAAAAAAGTTATAATTTAGATAATTTTCAAGTTGTTTTTTTGAATTAACAAAATAAACATCAAACCAAGAAGTTTCATCATCAATCGAAATCGAATATTCGTATGAAGTTATTTTTTTATCTGTGCATATTGGAATAAACTGAACATAAAATTCGGATACAGTTGAATTTATAGATTTTATATCAGGTAAAATTGAAACATAAGGATTATTGTTTAATTCATTACCTTGAATTAATTCAATTTGAGTTCTAACTGAATCAATTGCATATCTATACAACATTGGTTTCCAGCTTGAGTTACAATCACTGAACTGATGTTTTAATTCCACATAACCTCGATTATCTTGATATTGTAAATTATTTGAATTATAATTATCAAAATCAGAAACATTAGAAAAATCAGTAGAATAAGTATAATTTGAAAAATTTGGATTAGACCAAACATTTGTTACATCAAATAGAATATTTACAGGATAACTATTCCATTCTTCCTGAAAATGGACATAAATAGAATATTTGTTAATATCTTGATCATATACAAAAAGTAAATGTCCAAAAAACATATTACTAAAAATTAGAATAAATGCTATCACAGGTAATATAAAAAATATTTTCTCCACAATAATATGAAAAAATTGTTTAATTTTATACTAATGGGAATTCCCCAAAAAAATAATTTGATGGATAAATTCCAATAGTATCATAAAAAATTGAAATTATGATAATTTGTTTTTAGACAAAAATTATAGACATATCTTATAAAAGGTCTTGATAATTTTAATAAAAATATGGTTAAAGTTAAAATCAGAACAGGTAGAGGTACTGGAACTATAGAAGTAGATGTAAAGGATCTCAAGTTTTCTGGTGAAGAATTTAAAAAAATTCAAGCTGAAAAAAAGAAAGCTGCAGGAAACAGAACAATTTCAACTGGAAGAGGTACAGGTAGAAGAAAACTTTCAGATACTCCAGAACCAAAAGCTAGACCTTCAACCAAAGCTAAGACAAAACACATCAGGTAGAAGTACGGGTTCAAGGAAAGCTACGATATAAACTCCTTTTTGGATTTTATTTTTCTTATATTTTTCTAGTTTTTACTATATCTCAGTATCTGGATTTTTTTGTTTCAGCTTTTCCCAATCTGCAAGAAAATTATCTAAACCAATTTTTGTCAAAGGGTGTTGTAACATTTTGTCTAAAACACCTGGAGGTAATGTAACTACATCTGCTCCAATCTTTGCGGCATCAATTACATGTAATGGATGACGAACACTTGCAACAAGAATTTGAGTTTTAAAACTATAATTTGAAAAAATTACTTTAATTTCTTTAATTAAATTCATTCCATCTTGACCAATATCATCTAATCTTCCAATAAATGGACTAACATATTTTGCACCAGATTTTGCAGCAAGTAAAGCTTGATTTGCAGAAAAGATCAATGTAACATTTACAGGAATTCCCTGTGACGAAAAAGATTTACATGCTTTAAGACCATCAGGAGTCATTGGAACTTTAACAACAACATTATCACCATATTCACGAAGACGTTTACCTTCTTCCATCATTCCAGAATACTCAGTACTAACAACTTCTAAACTTACATCCCCTTGAATAATTTTTGTAATTTCTTCCATTGCATTTTTTGGATTACCTCCTTCTTTTGACATTAAAGAAGGGTTAGTGGTTATACCATCTAACAAACCCATATCATTGAATTTTTTTATAGATTCTAAATTAGCAGTATCAAGAAAAATTTTCATAATTTTTTACTTCTTAGTTCTTTTGCTTGTTTTGCCATATTAAAAGATGTAATTCCATGCTTCTCTAAAAGTAAAGGAATTTCAGTATCACGTGCTGATTCTCCAAACATATCTTGGGCTCCAATTCTTTTGATAGGTACAGGATAAGATTCAGAAACAGATTCTGCAACGGCTGAGCCCATGCCCCCTAAAATATTATGTTCCTCAGTTGTAACAATACAACCAGTTTCTCGTGCTGCCTTTTCTAAAATTTCATTGTCAATAGGTTTGATTGAAAACATATCTAAAACTCTACATGAAATTCCATCTTGTTGTAACATTTCTGCTGCCTCTAAAGCCATTCTAACAGTAATTCCACATGCTGCAATTGTACAATCAGAACCATCCCTTACAGTAATTCCTTTTCCAATTTGAAACTCTTGAGATTCTGAATGTACAATAGGTGTTTTTGATCTTGCCATTCTCATGTAAAATGGCCCATATTCAGATGCCATTAATTGTGTTAATTTTGAAACAGAAATAGTATCAGCAGGAATAAAAACTCGGAAATTTGGAATTACTCGCATAATTGCAATATCCTCAATTTGTTGATGAGAGCCACCATCGGGTCCAACAGATAAACCTCCATGAGATGTAACTAATTTTACATTTAGTCCTTTTTTTCCAGGAGATGAAGGATATGCAATGTTGTTTCGAATTTGATCAACTGCCCTTCCAGGTAAAAATATTGCATAAGTACTTGCAAAAGAAATTTTTCCAGAAGCAGCTAATCCAGCAGACACAGTAACAAGATTTGCTTCTGCAATACCAACATTAAAAAATCTAGCAGGAAATTGTTTTCCAAATCCAGAAATTTTTAATGAATCAGTTGTATCAGCACCTAAAACAACAACATTAGGATTATCATGTCCAACTTGAATTAATGACTTTGAATATTCTGAACGCATGTCAGTCATAATTGGTTCATTCAAAGATATCCTGCCTCCTGTGCAATTTTTTTAATTTCTTCCTGTTTTGCACCAATAACATGTAATCCAATCCATTTATTGACTAAATCAGAACCGCCCAATTGATTTGCTTTATCAAGTAGTATACGTCTTCTTGATTTCAAAACTGCATTTCGAAAATCTTTGATTGCAGCTCTAACATCTTGTTGGCCAACAATTGCACCACCTCCAACAAAAGCACGTGCACCATCTGCAAATACAGACCCAATATTTTCAATATTTACACCTCCATCAGCCTCAATACAGCCTGAAAAATTATGTTCATTAAGAATAGAATTCAATCTAGTCATTTTAGAATGAGTTTCTTCAATGTATTTCTGACCAGATTTTCCAGGAATTACAGACATTACAATTAGTTGATCTAATGTAGACAAAAATTTGTAAGACCATTCAGGTAGTTCAGTATCAGGATTAATTGCAAAACCAACACCAACTTGATGTTGTTTTAAAAGATCATGAATTTCTCCAAAACTAGATTCATCAGTTACTTCAGCATGTACTGTTACAATATCACTCCCAACATCTATGTAATCTTTAACATGTTTTACAGGATCATTAATCATAAGATGTGTATCAAATGGAATTACAGTTAATGGTCTTAGTTCTTTGATTTTATTATGATCAAAAGTTTTTGTTGGAACAAATTGACCATCCATTACATCAAGATGAATTAAATCAGATCTTCCAGTTACACAGCTCTTAACTTCATTTTCTAAATTAGACATATCACCTGCAATAATAGAAGGAGCAATCAAAAATTGAGAATCTAATTCAAAGTTAATGATAGGGACAATATCAGAATCAGGTGCTTTTCCATGCCATTGAGGATTATCTTCCATATGTTCCAAAGACTTTCCTTTGATAGTTCTGGAAATAATTATTGTAGGAACTCCTTTAGTGGCGTTAGCTTTTGTTATTGCTGCATCGATTTGTTCAACTCTATGTCCATCAATTTCAAGAACATTCCAACCAAATGATCTCCATTTATCACCAGTTTTCCATCTTGATGCATCCTTCCACATTTCAGCAATGTCATCACCTTCTAATTTTTTATCTAATGGCATTATTTTTTCAGTGTAAGAATCTTGTTGAAGAAAATTTCTATCAAGAAAAGCAGTTAGATTATCAACTTTGTATTTTGAAGCTGTCATAGCAGCTTCCCAAACTTGACCCTCATCAGATTCACCATCTCCAATAATTGTATAGATATGATGATCTTTAGAATCAATTTTTGCAGCTAGTGCAATTCCAATAGAATAAGATAGTCCTGTTCCTAATGAACCGCCACAAAATTCTACTCCAGGACATTTTAGATCAGGGTGTCCCTGTAATCTACTACCAAATTTTCGTAAAGTTTCAATTTCAGATTCTGGAAAATAACCTGCAACTGCCATATTAGAAAATAATCCAGGGGCAGCATGACCTTTTGATAATACTAAACGATCTCTATCCTCCCATTGAGGGTTTTGAACATCAAATTTCAAATGCTTGTTAAATAAACAACCTAAAATTTCAGCCATGGAAAATGAACCACCAGGATGACCAGAACCGGCTGTATTAGTTGCCCTGATAACTAATTTACGAGCTCGTAAAATATTTCTTTTAATTTGATAATAATTAAGACCCATCTGGATCTATCGTCATAAATCGAATAAAAATCTATTTCTGTAAAATTTTAATTTGATCGCAATTATGTACAATTATGGAAATTAAAGCTGAAATTCCAATTGTACTTTTTGATGATCAGTGTTATGTTTGTATAAAATTTGCAACAATTGTAAATTTTTTGGCAAGAGGAAAAATTACAATGGTAGGACATTATTCAAATTTTGGAATAAAAATTAGAGATGAAATTTTAGATGAATCAGCATTAGAGATGTTTTGGTTTATTGATGAAAAAAGAGCAAGTGGTGGAAGAGCAGCATTATTTCCATTAGTTAAATCAATTTTTTCTACAAAATCAAGAAAAACAAAATTTGTTCAAATCGATAACATCTGTAGTGATGACTGTAAGAGTGTCAAAGCAGTATTTGTTAGATCATTTACACTCATTACAAATAGTAAAAAAATTGATTTATAGAAAATCTAAATAATCCTTTAAAAATATGATTTTATCATGAAGATTAAAACTGAGAGTTCTGCAAAAAAGAAAACTGAACTGTTATGTGGATTTGTGTTAGAAAATTCGAATAAAGTTCTAGGATTACCAAAATTTGATACAAAAACATCATCTTCAATCAATCAATCGCTAAAAGACATGAATGGTAAACTAGGAAAATTAACGATTATTCCAATACCAGGTAAAAAACAGACTCAAAGAATTCTTCTCGCAGGAATTGGGGAAAAAGAAAATCTAACACAAGATACAATAAGATTTGTTTCAGGAAAAATTGCACAAAAAGCAAGAGAATTAAAATTGAAAGAATTTTCAATTATAACACCACCAACTTTTGTTATTGATTCAATTTCAGCAGTTTCTCAGATTATAGAAGGTACAAAGATGTCATTATACAAATTTGATAAATTCAAAACGGAAAAAGTAGATAAATCACCAGACATGACAATCATAGTTTCAAAATCAAATAAAATCTCAAAAACAATTAAAATTGCTGAAGCTGTTGCAGAAGGTGCAATATTTACTAAAAGTATTGCAAATTTACCACCAAACGAATGTACTCCTACAACACTAGCAAATTTTGCTAAAGATATTTCTAAAAAAAATAAAATGAAATGTACTATAATTTCACAACCCGAATTAAAGAAAAAAGGTTTTGGAGGAATTACAGCTGTAGGTAAAGGAAGTAAAAATGAACCAAAACTGATTACCATAGAACATAATCATGGACCTAAAAATCAAAAACCAATTGTTTTAGTTGGAAAAGCTGTTACATTTGATACGGGTGGAATTTCATTAAAACCAGGACAAAGTATGGATGAAATGAAATTTGATAAATGTGGAGGATGCACAGTATTAGGAATTATGAAATCAGTTTCAGAATTAAAATTACCAATTAATGTAATAGGAATTATTCCATCAGTAGAAAATATGCCAGGAGGAGAAGCATATAGACCGGGAGATATCATAAAACTATACAACGGAAAAACTGCAGAAATTCTAAATACAGATGCAGAAGGTAGACTCATTTTAGCAGATGCTTTAGCATATGGTGAAAAACAATATTCTCCAAAAGCAATTATTGATTTTGCAACTTTAACAGGAGCGTGTATTGTTGCATTAGGTAACAATGTAGCTGCAATTGTATCAAACAATGAACAGTTAACAAAGAAAATTACAGATTCATCCAAAACAACAACAGAAGAAATTTGGGAATTACCATTAACACAGGACTATATGGATATGATAAAATCAAATGTTGCAGATATCAAAAATGTGGGAATAGGAAGAGCTGCAGGAACTATTACAGCTGCTGCATTTTTGAAAAGTGCAATAGAAAATACACCATGGGCACATCTAGATATTGCAGGAGTTGCATGGACTCAAGGAGCAGCTACAAAAGAAAAACCATACAATCCAAAAGGTGCTACAGGTTTTGGAGTAAGATTGATTTTAGATTATTTACAAAAATTATAAAATTAGTAACCCCTGCTATTTCTATCAGGTGTACCAACATTTGGGTTTCTCCAACCATGTTTTTCCATCATGTGGTTCAATAGTCTAATGTCATTATCAGATTTTTCTCCACAAACACTACAATTTGGCATTTAAATCAATTCAACCAAATGAAATGCATATTAAAAGATTGATTAAAAATTGAAAAATGCCAGCACTGTTGCTTCCCAAGAGCTCTCGCATCTTAGTAGCACAACAGCGCTATCAGGTTTGACTTCTAAGTTCGGAATGGGATTAGGTCGCACCCTGACGCTATGGCCGGCTTGACAATCATACCATAATTCGAATGTATTAAGGTAACGACAAATTTCAAATCAACTCAAAATAGGTATAAAGCAAAGAAAATATCGAATTACAACTATGACACACAGAGTTGCCGTATTGGATCAAGATCTATGTCAGCCACAAAAATGTGGATTAGAGTGCATAAAATACTGTCCAGTAAACAAATCAGGTGCAGAATGTGTTACAATTAATGAGGAATCAAAAAAAGCCCAAATCGACGAGGATATTTGTAATGGATGTGGAATATGTGTCAAAGTATGTCCATTTGATGCAATAACAATTGTAAATTTAGCAAGTGAGTTAGCTACCGATAAAATTCATCAGTACGGAGCAAACTCTTTTCGATTATACAAATTACCAACTCCAAGAAAAGGAGAAGTCGTTGGACTACTAGGTAGAAATGGAATGGGAAAAAGTACAGTGGTTAACATACTATCTGGAAAACTAAAACCAAATCTTGGAAGATATGAAAACCCACCAGAATGGGATGAAATTTTTAAACATTATAGTGGAACTGAGTTAAAACAGCATTTTCAAAAAATTGAACAAAACCAAATTCGGGCTTCAATAAAACCACAACAAATTCATCATCTTGCAGAAGCATTTGATGGGACAGGAAATGAATTACTTGACAAATATGATGAAAGGGGAATAACAAGAGAATTAGTTAGAGAATTAGGATTGCAAAATTCCATGGAACAAAGTTTGAAAGAACTTAGTGGTGGAGAATTACAAAGAATTGCAGTAGCTGCTGCTGCATCAAAAGATACAGAATTTTATTTTTTTGATGAACCGTCATCGTATAACGATGTATTTCAAAGAACAGGTGTTGCCAGAGTAATACAAGGTTTAGCTAAAATTGGAAAAAGTGTAATGGTTGTAGAACATGATTTAACATTACTTGATTTTCTTAGTGATTATATTGAAGTGTTGTATGGTGAACCAACAGCATATGGAATTGTTTCAAATATTTTATCAACTAAAATTGGAATCAATGTTTTTCTTGATGGATATTTACCAAATGAAAATGTTAGATTTAGAGATAAAAAATTCTCTATGGATGTATCATCATCATCTACAGATATTTTCCAAGAAGGTAGTGATATTGTAAATTATCCAAGACTTGAAAAAAACTTTGAATCATTTTCAGTAACAATTGAGCCTGGGAGAGTACGAAAAGGTGAGGTTTTAGGAATAATGGGTGCTAATGCACTTGGAAAAACTACAATGATGAAAATGATTGCAGGTGTCCAAAAACCAGATGTTGGTTCAATTGATAAAAAAATCAAGATAGCATACAAGCCACAATATCTTCAAAATGATATTGACATAGAAGTCATAGCACTTTTAGAAAAAGCAAGTGGGGGCCCTATTGAAGGAAGTCAAGAAGAAGAACAAATTCTAGACCCATTAAAAATTAGAAAATTGTACAATAAATCTATAAAAAATCTTTCAGGTGGAGAACTACAAAAAATTGCAGTGGCATCATGTTTAATTCAAAAAGTAGATTTGTATGCATTAGATGAACCTTCAGCATTTTTAGATGTTGAAGATAGAATTGCGGTTGCAAAATTTTTGCAGAAATTTGTTCGCTCTTATGGAAAATCAGCGATTGTTATTGATCATGATTTACAATTAATGGATTTAGTATCAGATTCAATAATAATATTTGAAGGAGAAGCAGGAAAGGCAGGAACCGCTACAGCACCTATGCCAAAACCTGAAGCAATGAACAGATTCCTAAAATCATTAGATATGACATTTAGAAGAGATGAAAAAAGTCTGAGACCGAGAGTAAATAAAATAGAAAGTAGATTAGATAAAGATCAAAAATCATCAGGAAACTTTTACTACAAGCATTGACTCGAATGCTAAAAAAATCACTAGAAAGTATACTAACATCAGAAGAAAGTGATGAATTAATTTCAGCATTTGATCAGATTGGGAATATAATCATAGTTAGAATTCCAGATTCATTACTATCCAAGAAAAAAATTATCGGTGAAACGTTACTTAATCAGGTAAAAATTGTAAAAAGTGTATTTTACCAGTCTTCAGCCGTAGAAGGGGATTTTCGAACAAGAAATCTAGAGATTCTTGCAGGCGAAGATAATACCGAAACAGAATACAAGGAATTTAACTGTAAATTCATTGTAGATGTAGAAAATGCATTTTTTTCACCACGTCTTTCAACCGAACGAGAAAGAATTGCAAAATTAACTCAAGATGGAGAAGTAGTGGTAAACATGTTTGCAGGTGTAGGGATGTTTTCAATAATGGCGGCAAAAAAGAAAAAATGTACTGTTTATAGTATTGATTTGAATCCAATAGCATCAAAACTTTGTGAAAGAAATATTGCAATAAACAAACTAGCAGGAAAAATAATTTCAATTAATGGTGATGCGTCTAAAATTATTCAAGATCAATTAATTGATAAATCAGACAGAACATTAACATTGTTACCAGAAAGATCAGATGAATTTTTAGATTCTGCAATCAATACAACAAAGAGTGGCGGAATTATTCATTACTATTCTCATATGCATGCAGATAAAAAATCAGAAGCTGGAAAATTAACTGAAGAACATTATAAAAAAATTACAACAGTAAAATCAGAAATTCTTGGATCAAAAATTGTTAGAGCAGTAGGTCCAAGATATTATCAAACAGTTGTAGACGTTAAAATTACTAAATAGGTGAATCATCAGCTGATGTAATTGTTGCAGATGTAGGTTTTGTTGTTGCCATTACATATCCAATCCAAGCAATAATTCCAAGAATACCTCCAACTGCCATCAATACAGATAGTTGTAAAACAATTGGGGACCATTCAGACAACATAAGTAAATAGGCATAAACAAAAAATGCACCTATACAAAGTGTAAAAATTAGAACACCCATGCCTTTACGCTTGTCCATGTCAAAAAACTTTTTGTGACTTATTTATCGGTTAGCTTCTCAAAATTTCTTTCTAATTCCTACAATAACTATAGCTGGAACCCCTAGATACATTCCCAAATTCAATGCAATTACTGATAATCCAATACTCAAAACTTCAGACTCAGTTTCTGCATTTTCCATTAGTGATAGTGTGGAAATCATGGGAGTAATAGATAACTTGACAGCTTCTTTGAATAGTGGATTTTCACGTTCATAATCAGCAATAGTTGGGCTAAATGAGTAGTAAACATCGTTAAACATTGTCATAAATGCTGTTCCAGATTCTGTGTTTAGTAATTGATTATCTCGAAGTTCTCGTAGTTGTTGAACTTGCGGTGCCATTTCAGAACCGTATGTTGCTGTTGCAATGAGACAACCACCGCCATTACCAGTTTTTACACTAGTTGTTTCTTTTGCCGATTCAGTTGATCCATTTTTAGAAAAGGTTGAAACATCTGTCCATTCTTTTAGAGTATAATCATTAATGTGATTTGCAATTAGCATTGTACCTTCCATGAAATTATAATCATCATGGTAAATTGTAAACTCACCAGAAGTTGTTTCACCTAATATTGTTGCAATTTCACCATTACTTACAGAAATTATAACTTTACCAGGAGAATCAATAAAAATTGTTAATGGATTACCAGGAGTAGGAATTTCATAAACATCTTTATCTAAAAATACAAGTATGACACCAAAAGCAATTGATGATGAGCCAACCATCATCATCAATACAATTGCAATAATTATTACAACTTTCAATCTAATTCAATCGCCATTAAATATGCAGATTCACCATCACGATAATATGTATTAAGTTCTTGTCTAATTACAAATCCAAGTTTTTCATAAAGACGAACAGCATCAGTATTACTACATCTAACTTCCAAGTAAAATTCATCACAATTTCTAGCATGTATACCAATTACAGATTCTTCAACAAGTGCTTTACCAATTCCTTTTTTTCTATGTTCGTCAATAACTGCAATTGACACCACATGTCCCTTTTTTACAAAACCTAATTTTTTAAAATTTGAAAATCCAAATTCAGTTTTACACATTTCATATCCAACTATTTTACCATCAATTTCGGCAACCAAAAATGCTTCAGGTAATTCCTGCAATAATGACTCATAGAAATAGTCAGAATAATGTTCAGGTAAGGTTTTGAGGTTAATTTCCATGACTGAGATTAGATCGCTAGGAGCAGCTCTACGTATACTACAGTCACCCAATTGTCTCAAAATCACTTGCATGATTATAGCATAAAACTATCAATATTTAATTTTAAACAAAAAGATCATTAATGGAATAAGAAGATACAAAATAGATGGAAGAAGATTCTCAAGAAGGCATTATTTCATTAGTTAATTCAATTTTTGATGTAGATGAATTCATAAAAACAGAATTTACGTTAGAGTTTAAAATTACAAATCCAGAATTTCAAATAAAATTTGAAGATTTAGCAAGAGAATTAGAAAATATGAGTTATGTTGGTAAATTGCTAAAAAAAGATGATGGAATCTATATTGAAATTCAAAAATTTACAGTAAAAAAACCTAGAAAATTACTCAATGCAACTTGGACACCCAGATTTTTGTTTGCAATTGTAATATCATTTGTAATGATTGATGGGTACTATAGAACATCTGGAACAAACTCCATTATCGAAATAGGAGATCCATTTGAAATGGCAATTGTTTACACATTTGCTTTATTAGGAATTTTAGGGACACATGAGCTTGGACATATTATTGCAGCAAAAGCACATAAACTAAAAACAAGTTGGCCTTATTTTATTCCAGGTTTACCAGTAATTGGAATTCCAACATTTGGAGCATTTATCCAATCAAAAGGATTAACAATTAATCGAAATATTTTATTTGATGTAGCTATTGCAGGACCAATTGCAGGACTTGTAATTACAATCATAGTTTCACTGTATGGAGCATATACTGCACCAATTTTAGATCAAGGAATAGCTGCAGGATTGTTTGCTGAACAAATATTAGTTGAATGGGAACAAGGGGAGCCATTACTAATGACTGCAAGTTTGGCAGTATTTGGTAAGGGAGGACCAGGTCATGAAGTAATTATGACACCAATAATGTTTGCAGCATGGATTGGATTTTTAATTACATTCTTGAATTTACTTCCAGCATGGCAGCTTGATGGAGGCCATATGGCAAGAACTCTTTTGGGTCAAAAAATCCATAGATATGCAACCTATGGAAGTATGTTAGTACTTGTTTTACTAAATTATTGGCTCATGGCAATCTTAATTTTGGTAATGTCAGCCAAAAATCCAAGTGCAACTCCACTTGATGACATATCTCCACTTACAAGAAATAGAAAACTCGCATATATTGGAATTATAGTATTGGCAGTTTTGTGTGCTCCACTACCATCAGGATTATTTTCTGGAATTTTACCTTAGAAAAAGTCTAGCACCATCAGATACTACTGCAACTTTTTGTCTAGCACCTTGTGTTTTTAAAATATAATCCATAGAATATTTTATTCCAGGTAAAGAAATCATGTCAAGTTTCTTTACATAAAATTCAGGTAAAATGGAAACTAATCCAATTTGAAAGTTTTTTTGTATTTCTGAAAGAAACAGTAAATCTTCCATACCATTAACATATTTTGTGGGGTTTCGTAATTGTTCTAAAGTCAATCTATCTTCAATGTATTGTTGAATTGCATCAGAACCTAAACCACTTTTACATTCAGCAACCAAAATTGCAAGACCATCTTTTTTGATAGCGTTTGAACAATTCCAAAGAGAAGACAAAGAATTTCCCAAGGTATCATTACTTGCATCTTTACCGGTACTTATGATCATAGTTTTATGTTGTCCGATATCTTTAATCGAGTTTGATTCTAAAATTTTAGTTGTAGAAAGTGTTTGAGAAGGATGACCAATTGTAAAATCAAGTATTCCTTCAGAATTTGCAATTATTTCAATTGCTTGGATTTCAAAATTATCAGCAAATTTTTTTGCCTCAGTTAAACTTTCAGGATATTGTCCAGGTGTTGGAAGATTCCCCTGTCTTTTTGCATATGCTGAAAGCATAGATTCCGCACCAAATTTTTTGATTAGACGAGTTGCAACAGTTTCATAACCAAATAGACCATCAAATCCCATCTCTCCCATAAATACAAGATTTGAATTTGAAATATCAACATCATCAAATTCATTAATTGAACTACCTTCAGGCAAGCCTGATTTAACCAAATTTAGAATTTTTTTCTCAGCTAGTATTTTTGGAAATGATTTTGATTTTTGTTCACATAATGTGAATAGTGAAGTGATAATTTTTAGAATAGATTTGGAATTGTGTAATACTACTAATTCCATCGGTTTGGATAAATCAATGGAATTGAGTTTCTCAATAATTGCAGAATCATCCAAAATTTTGCCATCAGAATCAATTTTTTGTTCCAAATTTTCAGCTTTTATGTCCAAAACTACATCTGTGATCCCATAATTCAACCAAATTTCAGGCATAATAGATACTAAATACAAACCAAAATAAATCCAATGTAGTGAATATTGATATGGAGTTTGTGAAAGAATTTGTGACCTTTTTACATCAAAAAGAGGTAATAAAATTTGGAAATTTTACATTAGCTAGTGGAAAAAGTAGTTCATATTATGTTGATTTAAGATTAGTTCCTAGCTATCCACATGAGTTTAGAATGATGATAAAATATCTAGAAAATCAAATTACAGAAGATATAGGATTAGAAAATTTTGAAAGTATTGTTTCAGTTCCAACAGGAGGGTTAGTAATTGCGTCAGCATTAGCAATTGAAACAGTAAAACCACTAATCTATGTTAGAAGTAAACCAAAAGATTATGGGACTTCAAAATCAGTTGAAGGAAAAATTCATGATGGAATGAAAGTTGTTATGATAGATGATGTTGCAACTACTGGAGGTTCAGTTGTAAATGCAATAAAATCATTAACTGAGGTAAACGTTCCAGTAAAAGATGCATATGTTATTGTAGATAGAATGGAAGGGGCAGATGAAGCTCTTGCAGAACTTGGAGTAAAAATGCATTCAATTCTAAACATATTACAAATTGCAGAAGTGTTGTATGAACAAAAAATGATTGATATAGAAATTCTAGATAAAGTAAAAAAACAAATTAGTAAATAAATGTGGGCAGCTCAGACAAATGCCTTCCAATCATCAATTTCAGATATAACTCTGATTCTTCATTGCAGCCAATAATTTTTGTATAGTCTCATTTTAAAACTAATTGAAAATAATGGGCCCGAAGGGCTTCGATCCCTTGGCTCACCGGTTATGAGCCGGTTACTCTACCAAGCTGAGTTACGGGCCCTAAAATGATGAATTTTTTTTCAGGTATAAAATGTTATGAGATTAACAATATTCATCATAACAACTGTCAAGTAACAGATTTTGTGCTGAAACAGATTTTTCAGCAATTTTAACTAAGTCACTTGTATCAGCATTAGATTTCTCTAAGATATTTCTCCAAGAGGCAGTATGTCTAATATCAGCCTCAGTGTGAAGTTTAAAGTATTCAGTTGCTTTATCACTTGTAATTTGATAAAATTCAGATAATCCATCTAGTTTTGTTTGACTAATTTTTGGAATTTCTTTTTCAAATGCATACATTGCACATGCACCTCCATCAAAAGTATTCATTAATTTAGCCAAATCAGATACTGCCTTTTTGGTTTTATCTAATCCAGAATATGAAATTAATTCATCTTCAGAAATACCAAGGTGTCCTGCAAAACTAATCCATGGTTTGATGTGATCAGATTCTTCTTGTTGATTTTCAGTTAATTCAGTAATAACAGAATTAGGTGCTTTTTCAATGATGGGTGTCATAAATTCAGGAACTGCTTTTACAAGTTGAAAATATTCCTTTGAATATCCTGCTAAAGATTCTTGAGTTAATTTTCCATCAGACCACATTTCATAAAATGGGTGTTTTAGTAAGCTTCTTTCTTCAATAATTTGATCAATTATTTGAATTAAGTTCATAATTCATGATTAAATTTCCCAATACAAAAATCTTTGTTGTGTACCAAAAGATTTTATGATCTAAAAGAGAAATTTTTATGGGTTCCAGTGGTGTAGACCGGTCAAGCATTTTGCCCTTTCAAGGCAAAGATCCCGGGTTCAAATCCCGGCTGGAGCACTAAGATTTAATTACTAATAACGAAAGTTTTTGATCAATTATCTTGGACAGAAAAAATATTGAGATCAATCCCTTACTTGAAACATATGGTGAATATATCAAAAAAATTGATCAAGCCTTAGATAAAGAACTTGCATTATATTCTGAATCAGAATTTATTGAGCCTCTAAAATATTCATTAGAAGGTGGAAAAAGGATTAGACCAATTATTTTGAGTTTGGCTGCTGAAAGTATAGGTAAAATAGATGATAATGTATTATCAGCATCTTGTGCAGTTGAATTTTTACATATGGAATCAATCATCCATGATGACATCATAGATAAGGAAACTATGAGAAGACAAAAAGATCCATTTCATGTCAAATATGGATACAATACAAGTGTGTTAACAGGAGATTTTGTTTTAGGATTAATCCTTGCAATATCATCAAGATTAGATAATGCCAGAATTACAAAAGATTTGGCAACAACTGCAATGTTGATGAGTGAAGGAGAGATGATTGAAGGAAGATTAGAATCTAGTGGAGATATTACATTTGATGATTATCTAAAAGTTATAGAATACAAGACTGCAACTGCATTTGAGGTTGCAGCTAGAACTGGAGGCATAATTGCAAATGGAACAGAGGAGCAAATTGAAGCATTAACAGGGTATGGAAAGAATATTGGAATTGCATATCAAATTAGAGATGATTTACTAGACTGGAAAAATGAAGAAAAATTATTTAATTTACTAATTAAAAAAAGTGTAGATCCTAGAGATGGATTTAACAAAATGGAAGAATTACTAAAAGAATATTCTGAGAAAGCAAGATTATTTTTGAGAAAAATCCCAGAAAATGATGCAAAAAGGAATTTAGAAAAATTAATTAAATTTACTTCGTTTAAGGCATAATTCCTAAATCAATAACTGGAGTTGCAAATTCTACAAATTTAATTAATGGTTCTGGATAAACACCAAATCCTACTAAGAAGATTGTTGAGAATATCATAACTGCCATAATAGATTTTGGTTCAACAACTCTCTTTTGATCTTCACCTTCAAAGTACATCTTTCTAGTTAACCAACCATAATAGGCAAGTGACAATGCACTGTTTAGAACACCTGCAATTGCAAGCCATGGAGCCCACCATAATGCAGAACCGGCATCTAATGCACTTCCAAATAACATCAATTTACTCCAGAATCCAGAAAGTGGTGGAATACCAGCTAAAGCAAATAATGCAATTACTAAACCTAAAGCAGTTATAGGCATTCGTCTTCCAAGTCCCTTTAATTTATCAATATGAGTTACTGCAAGAGTTGTAACAATTCCTGCAATTGCAATAAATGCAGCACCTTTCATTACGGCATGATTCATAATTTGATACAAAGAACCTTGTAAACCAAGAGAACTATGTGATGCAACAGCAAGTCCAATTAGGATGTAACCTGCATGTGCAATACTAGAATAAGCTAACATTCTGGAAATGTTCTTTTGCATAATTGCTGCAACATTACCGATAGTCATTGTCATAACTGCAATAATACCAAGTGCTAAACTCCAATCAAGATGTAAAACTACCATTCCTAAAATTACAATTCTAATTGTTGCAGCAAAACCAGCTTTTTTAGTTGCAGCTGCAAGAAGAGCTGTGATTGGTGCAGGTGCACCTTCATAAGTATCAGGAAGCCATTGATGGAATGGAATAAGTCCCATTTTAAATCCAAATCCTGCAATAAACAATCCAACTGAAAGTAGTGCAAGTGGAAGTAAGGAAGGATCAAGTACAGAATAGCCCTGAATCACTTCTCCAATATTTGTAGAACCAGTTAATCCGTATGAAAGTGAAATACCATAAACAATGATTGCAGAAGATAATGCACCAAACAAGAAATATTTCAAAGCTGCTTCATTTGAACTTGGATTCTTTTTCATAAATCCAACCAAAATGTATGTTGGAATACTCATTAGTTCCCATGCAACAAATAGCATTACAAGATCAGTAGAATATGCAACTAGTACCATACCGATAGTTGCAAGTAAAATTAGAGAATAGTAAACAGCAGGAGAATTATGTTTTCGCATATAATTAAAAGAACCAACAGTGGTGAACAAAGCAACAATTAACATTGCTATTGCAAAGAATCCACCAAATGCATCATCAACTACAACGTCTTCAGAGAATAATGCAGATGCAGAAACATTATCCTCAATGAATTGATATCCAACATATCCCATTGATACGATTAATGCAGAAAATGCAATGATAGCATAAAATGAATTAGAACCCTGTTCTTTTCTTGCAATACTAATGATGGGGAGAAGAATACCAACGGTACCCAATATTGCCATTATTACCAAAGGAGTTGAAGTAATTTCTAACATGTCATCAAATCTCCTATATCAACAATATCAGGACTACAAATAATAATCCTGCTCCAAATACAAATAGATAAGATTGTGAGACACCAGTTTGAGTTCCCTGAATTACTTTAGCACTCCAACTAACTGCTTTTTGAACGCCATCGTTCATACCATAATCAATTACTGTCTTTTCAAAGTATCTAGAAACACCTCTTGCTAACCATAATGGTGTTGTAACAAAGCACCAGTATACCATGGCATTAAGATACCATCTGTTTAAGAAAAGTTTGTGAATTGAATAAAAGAAGATATTTGAATTTACAAATTTAACAGGATCAACCCATCTGCCAATGTAGAAGATATATCCTAATCCAATACCTGTAGCAAATGCCACTAATGATGAACCAAGTGCAATTGGATTAAGTCCTTGTAAGAATCCAGGTAAGATGGATGCTTCTGCTGTAACATGGGCACTATGAATACCAAAGGAGTTCTCAAGGTATTCAGTAAATACATGATGTATTCCTTCTTCAGCAGATAATCCAATTATACCAATACCAATTGTAAGTACTGCAAGTATTCCGTATGGAATCCACATCGATGCTGATGCTTCATGAATGTGATGTCCTTCTTCTTCCATCTTTTCTATATGCTTACTCTTCTTTCCAAAGAATACCATACCAAGCATTCTTGTGGTATAGAATGCAGTAATTACAGCAGTCAAAATAGCGATAAGGAATAACGGTAATGCCCATTCATTTCCAGATTCATATACAGCAGCAAAGATTGCATCCTTACTCCAGAAACCTGTTGTGATAAATGGTGCTCCCATCAAACCAAGACCCGCAGCCCACATGAAAGCATAAGTTTTCTTCATATGTTTTCTCAGACCTCCCATGTCTGTCATAAATCTAGAACCAACAATATGCAACAGAGCTCCTGCTGCCATGAATAATGAAGCTTTAAACATTGCGTGAGAAATTAAATGGAAAAATCCTGCAGTATAACCATCTACATATTGATGAGATAATCCTGCAATACCTAATGCCATCATCATGTAACCAATTTGGGAACCAGTAGAATATGCCAAAACTTTCTTAATTTCAGGATTAACCATACCTTGAGTTGCAAGTAATAATGCAGTAATTGCACCAACCCAAGCAATAATTTCAAAGAATTGATCAGCCATAATTCCTGCAGCACTCAAAGCAAATACAATTGGACCAATTCTTGCTACCAAGAACACACCCGCTTTGACCATTGTTGCTGCGTGAATTAATGCAGATACTGCAGTAGGTCCAGTCATGGCTTCTAACAACCATTCGTTTAATGGGAATTGCGCAGATTTACCCATCGCACCACCAAATAGTAAAACAAATGCAGGAACTAGTAATCCTTGAGCAGCCATCGCAGTTGCCCAATCAGTGTCACCCATTAATTCTTTAAATCCAAAAGTACCTGCAAACAAGAATATCAAAAGCATACCAGCAATCATCATTACATCTCCAACTTTTGTCATGATGAAGGCCTTCATACCAGCGTGTGTTGGTGAATAGTAATCTAACATTCCAAGAACAGTACGTCCTTCAACACCAACATGATCTTTCTTTTTATCACGATACCAGAAGCTGATTAATGCATATGATGCAAGTCCAACACCTTCCCAACCAAAGAATACTTGAAGTAAGTTATCAGATAATACAATTAACTGCATTGAACCAATGAAGAACAACATCCAGAACCAGAATCTTGTAATGTCTTTATCGCCTTTCATGTATCCTGTACTGTAAATCATAATCAAGAATGAAATCCAACCAACAACATTTGCCATAATTATTGAAAGTGGATCTGCTAGTACACCTGCTTTAATACCAAGTGCTTCAATCCACATTATTTGACTATGAACCTCACCTGCTTCTAATGCAAGAGGAATTAAAGATGCTGCAGATAATGCACTCATTAAAGCAAATCCAACTGCAACATAACCAGTTGATTTTTTAGATAATTTTCCAATTCCTGGCATAATTAATGCTGCAGCAAATGGAAGCATCCAGATTAACCATGCACTGGTTACTTCAAATGACATTCCTAAAACTTCAATTGCCATAATCTAAACCCCCATCACTCCGTTCATGTATGGAATAATTGTTTTCAAGAAAATATCTGGATAAATTCCAACTACAATTGAAAATCCTGCGAGAACCATCATTGGGATTGTCATGTACCAACTTCCTTCTTTGACATGTTGGAGATTTTCAGGAAGTTTTCCAAAGAATACACGTTTTAGCATCCAAAGCATGTAAGACATTGTAAGTGCTGTTGCAACTAGACCTAATCCAAATGCTACTGCTCTAACTGTAGAACCTTCTGCAATTGCAGTTTCTAATGCACCATAAAACATAATCCATTCACCCATAAATCCACTAGTTGGCGGTACACCCATTATTGTTAATGCACCAATTACTGCACATACTGCAGTGATTGGCATCTTACCAGCAAGTCCCCCAAGTTTAGAGAAACTTCTAGTTCCAACTTTAACAATAATAATTCCAGCCATCATGAAGAGAATGCCTTTACCAATAGCGTGAGTAACATACATCATTTCAGCACCTGCAAGACCATATGCGGACATTGATCCTATACCGAATAACAAATATCCCATCTGACTGATACTAGAATAAGCAAGAAAACGTTTCAAATCATCTTGCATTAATGCCATTGCGCCACCATAGATCATAGTGACAAGGCCCCAAATGTGGAACCAAATCGCAAGTTCTGAAAATGTTACAGGTAAGAATTCAACAATTAATCTAAAGAGACCATAAGCTCCAATTCCAATCATTGCCGGTGACAATAATGCACTGATTGGTGTCGGTGCTGCACCGTGAACATATGGAAGCCAAATGTGATACATGAAAACTGCTAATTTAACACCAAGACCTATCGAAATTGCGACAGCAGAATACATTGCAATATCTGCAGGAATTTCAGATTCTTTGATATCTGCAAAGTCAAAGCTACCAAGTGTAAGTCCTATCATTAAAAATCCTAATAATAAAACAACTGCACCTGCATGAGTCCAAAATAAGAACATTAAACCGATTTTTCTTCTTGGTCCATCACCCCATAAGGCAACTAAAAAGAAAGCAGGAATTAACATGACTTCAAAGAAAATATAAAATTCAATGAGATTAGTTGAAAGAACTGTTCCAAGCATTCCCATTGCAAATACAAGATAAAGTGCAAAGTAAAGACCAGATTTTGCATTTACATAATTTGAAAGAGCAGATGATTCAACAATTGAAGTTTGACCATTTGTAGAAGTGTTAATTTTTTGTTCTTCTTCAAATTGTTCATGGAATTTATGAATCATGTATGGCTTAGAGTAGATTGCCAAGATTGTAGATAGTACGTAAATCATAATTGCAAATGGTGATGCAAGTCCATCTAACAAGAAACCAAATTCTCCGAATTGTTCTGTCCATGGATAATGTTCCTCTACTGTTCCAGAAAGGGCTGCATTAATTACAAGAATTGTAGTGTAAAGTAAAATTGCAAATGTAAACCACATTGCTGGAGTAGGACCTAATTTTCTTCCAAGAATATATGCTACTGGAGACAGTAGTAATGGCAGGAAAACTGCCTGTAATAGTGCATATTCCATTATCCCTTCAAGCTCCTGAAGTCAGCAATATCGACATTTTGATACATACGGTATGCTACAATAATTAACGATAATCCTACAGCTACTTCTGCTGCAGCAATTGCTATTGAGAATAATGCTAAAGTTTGACCACCAGCATGAGGCAAGAATCTACCAAATGCTACAAGATTAAGATTTGCTGCATTGATAATAATTTCAACTGCAAATAACATTCGAATGAAATTACGTTTTACTGCTAGTCCGTAAATTCCTATTGCCAATAAGGCAACAGAAACTAATGTAAAATCAACTAGCTCGTTGGTCATTTTCCACATCTTCCCTTCTAGCTAGAACTAGTGCACCAGTTACTGAACCGGCTAAAATTAAACCCATCAAAATTAATGCAGGCCAATAATAAGTTACAAAGTTAGTACCAATATCTCTAAAATCAACTGGTGGTTCATCAGTAGTTATTGTTTTAATTCCAGAATCTAAGAACACAGCACCTAAAGATATCATAATAATTAACATCAAACCAATTCCGGCAAACTTTCTTCTTCTATCTTCAATCTTTTTAAAGATAAGTTCTCGTTTTACAAGCATTACAGTAAATAGAATCAAAACAGCAATTGAACCAACATAAACTGCTAATTGAAACAATGCAACAAATGGTGCATCAAGTAAAAAGAAAAATCCAGCAATACCACCAAGAGTTCCCATTAATGCAATGGAACCATAAATCAATGATCTCATTTCAAGTGCTGCAATTGCAGAACCAATTGTAATTACGGTTAGAGCAAGAAATGCAGCATCAGCCATGTGTTGCTCCCCATTTAGTAATTATGATTTCACTGTCCTGTGCAACATATGGTTTAACTTGAAGTTGTGCAGGAGTATAGATCAAACCTTCTTTGGTAAAAGAAGATAATTCATAATCATTAGTCATGTAAAGTGCATAAAATGGACATGCGTCAACACATAAACCACAAAAGACACATTTTCCATAATCAATTTGAGGCATAATAGATTTTTTATTTTGTTTTTGTTCTTCTGGAACTTTTACCATAGCAATTGCTTCAGCAACACCCTCACATGCAATAGAACATAATTGACATCCAGTACAGTGATCATGAAATAGCATGTGGCGTCCCTTTAATCCAGCAATTCCAACACCTGTAGCAGGGTCATATTGATAGCCATCACCTACAAATTTTAGTTTCTCTTCAGGATAACGAAGAGTAAATCGTTTTGTTGCAATATGTTTAATTCCAGAATTTAGTGCACGAATGATACCTGTAGCAGTATTTGTCATTGTAAACCTCCTGGTCCTAGCACTCCAGCATAAACCAAGCCTAGTGCAATAAAGATGTTAACGAATGCAAGTCCGATCAATTTATGCCAACCAAGATTTAGTAGCATATCAACTCTAATTCTTGGAAATACACCTCTAGGTAATAAGATGAAGAAAATAACACCAACTGTCTTTAGAACAAACATCAAAGTTCCATTAAGCATTTCTTGAGTAATTAATTGAGTAAATAATGATTCCAATCCACCTATTTTTACTGTAATTGGACCCATTTCCAATCCATGAGTAGCAATTTCCATTGGTAATGGAGGTACTATCATTGGACCATTCCAACCACCAAGAAACAATACAGTAAACAATGCTGCAAATGCGTAAAGTTTGAGATATGTTCCTAATTGAACAAGTCCATACATCATTCCAGATAACTCAGTTAACCATCCAGCAACAATTTCACTTTCTGCTTCAGGTAAATCAAATGGAATTCTTTCTAATTCTGCAAGCATTGT
>CAJQRM010000012.1 GCA_905612275.1 uncultured Candidatus Nitrosopumilus sp. | reverse complement strand
GATGATTGATGAAACAGAGGATCTAATTGATACATTATATGAAAAAAAGATTTCAAATCAAATACAAAATGCATCTAAAAAAAGTGTGCGTAAAAGCTCAAAAGCAAAATATCAAATTTTTGATGAGGCAGAATTCACGCGTGGAAGGGAGGTATTAGGAGACATTATTGTACATGGAATGGTAGCCTCAGGGGGGACAGATATTGATTGGCTTATTGAACATAAAGGAAGTTTCATAATTTTAGAATTCAAAGGATTTCATAATGATAAAATCAACATTGCACAAGGACAAATGATAGCATATGAAAAATTATATGAAAAATTAAATCAGGCAACAAAATGTTATTTGTATATTGTAGGATGTGATGATATTGACTTTTCAAATCCAGATTCACCCATATGGATTTTTGAAATGAGTCAATGGAGAAACAACGTAATTCCAAAAAACACTACAGACATTTATGATAAAAAATCAAATAAACAAAACAAATTCATTGTTTATCGTGAATATATGGAAGAAGTCAATGTAGAAAAACTCAGAGATTTGATAGATTCACATTGGAAAGAATTTGAACAATTATGAAGTGAATGAAAATTTAATTAATTTAATTTCAGAACCACTATCTACTGTCACTGTGTATGTTCCAGAATTTTCCCAACCAGAACCTGCAGCTATAGCTAATGTAGAATACTTTCCATTATTTTTTATAGAAAGTTGTTCTGCCCATACAAGATTATTTTTTTCATTTTTAATTGATAAATTTACAATTTCAGAATTAGTACACGTGCCACTAATTGATATAATATCTTTATGAGAGTATGAAGACAAATCAGTTTGAATTGTTAATGTTAACTGAATCTCAGATTTAGGATCAGATGTAAAAAAATCAGAATTACTAGAAAATGCAACAGCAGCTACAATAATAATTACCAAAGCAACACCACCAAATCCTAAAATTAATTTTGGATTTTTTAAACCAGGACTACGAGAAACTTGTGATTGTAAGGTTTGATTTTGGATGGAAGATTCAATCTCAGGTTCTATTGAAGAAGGAATCTCAGCTTTTTTACCCAAATATTGCTCGGCTAGTTTTTGAACATAATTTCTCTCATAATTACTAATTGCTTCATTATTTTTACATGCTCTAGCAATTTGCTTTAAAATTCGATCATCACCAAAATCACCTTCTAAAAGAGAAGTTACATCATCGAGTAACGAATCAGTCATGTTAATTTTTCCACATATTCATTATTTATGAATAGCTTGTTTAAGATTTCGAATGATTTCCATACAAACAACGAAATAATTCTAAATTTGAGAAATATACTAAATTAATTAGAATATGTTTTTTGGGCTTGTATAATTACAGTTCTAATGTAATCCTTAGCAGTAGAATCAGTTACACCCATTTGTTTTGCTTTACGATAAATTTCATTTTCTTGAGGATTAAGTAAATAGCATTTCAAGAGATAATTTAGTCGATGAGACCTTTTTTCATCACTTTTCATAATAATTCTTTTTTTTTATATTAAAAAGAAATTAGGATAATAGAATAACCAAGAGATCCACAAATCACTAACAATTAAAAAATATAACATTAAAAAATTAGAAATTATCTGCTGAGAGGCTACAACTCCTCTCAGGTCGTTATCCTTTTGGAGGACATGTTTTTGAAGGGATGTTTCTTATTACAATTTAACTATAAAAAGGGATGAAAAATTATTGTTGTCCATCAATTCCCATCAAGGTTAAAGTTGAGCGGATTTTTGCAATTTTTCTAATCTTCCAAGTAATGGTTTCACGTAATGCTTCAACTAAACTTAATTCAACTTTAGCTAGTATATCATAAGCACCAAAAGTACCATGCACTTCAACAACACCTTCGATTGGTTTAAGTTCTGAAATAACTGCTTCCTCAGCACCAAGTTCACAATTGATAAGAACATATGCTGTAGCCAATTAGAATTGAACTCCCATCATGATGTAACTATACTTGATTAAAATATATAAGAATAATGTAAAATTATTAAAAATATAATTTAAAAATAATTAAAATTATAAACAAATGTTAAGTTCAAAATACAATATAATAAATTTTTAAGAGGACAAATATGCATTTGTCATAATTTTTTCCAATTCTTCAATGTTTGTAGCAAGCGTAATTTTAGAACGTATTTTTGAACCGCCTTTCATACCTTTGGTAAAACGCATTGCTTGACCCTTAAGATTTGCAAATTTAATTTTGTATTTACCTGTTAAATGTAAATAATCAAAAAAAGAATCTAATCGATCTTTAAAAGAATATTCTTGATAACTATTAGTTTTAAGATAGTCATTAATTTGTTCAAATAAAAATGGATTACCCATAGCACCACGACCAATCATAACATAATCACAATTAGTTTCATCAATCATTTTTTTAGCATCCTCAGGAGTAGTGATATCACCATTTCCAACAATTGGTATTCCTGAAATTTCCTTAAGTTCCTTAATTAAATTCCAATCAGCATTGCCAGAATATCCTTGATTTACAGTGCGTGGATGAAATGTAATCATTTCAATACCTTCATCTTCAGCAATTTCTGCAATTTCTCTAAATAAAAAACGACTTGCATCAGTTACACCTGAACGAATTTTTAAAGTTACAGGTTTTTTCACAGCATTAACAAGAGTTTTGAATATTTGTTCAGTAAGGTTAGTTTGTTGTAAGAGTGCACCTCCTGCCATTTGCTGAGTAATATGAGGTGCAGGGCATCCCATGTTGTAATCAATTATATCAAAATAAGGTTCAACAATTTTTGCAGCTTTTTCCAATGCAAGTAAATCAGAACCAAATAATTGAATTGAAAGAGGACGTTCTTGATCAGAGAACTCAATAAATTCCTGAATAGTTTTCATATGATCTTTAAGTTGCTTTTCTTTTGCAATAATACTATGAATATTAGTAAATTCAGTAACTACTAACCCTGCACCCATTTTTTTACATTGTAATCGTAGAGCAGGATCACTAACTCCAGCCATTGGAGCTAAAAATGCCCTACTAGAAAATGTTGGAAGCATAAACTATTTGCAATTTTATAGATATTAATTATTTTAGAATAAGATTAGATTAAAAATAATCAAGGTAATGAATCTGGACAACCGTCTAGATCATTATATTTATTCCACG
>CAJQRM010000011.1 GCA_905612275.1 uncultured Candidatus Nitrosopumilus sp. | reverse complement strand
TTTGTTTCACCAAATAATGAAGTGACCATTAGTGATTCAATTGCAACTGCTGCAGTATTAGATGTAAGAAAAACATATCGATGGTTAGCGCATGAAGCTGAAAAAGCAGGGGCAGATATTTTTGTAAAAATCAATATCAATGAAGTGATTAAAAATGAAAATAATGATATTGTAGGAGTAAGCGGTACAGGACCAAATGGAAAAATAATATTTCATTCCAAAGTAATTATTGATGCTACAGGATTTACTTCGGTAATTTCAAAGGCAATGGGTTTTGTTACACAGTGGAAAAGATTTGGAGCAGGGGCAGAATATGAGGCAAAAGTAGAAAATGTTGATCCAGATACATGGTGGCTAATGGTAGGACAAGAATATACTCCTGCAGGCTATGCATGGATATTTCCATTAGGAAATAACATTGTAAGAATTGGAGTAGGAGTAGGTAAACCAGAATCAGATGTAGACCCAACTCAAAGACTTAAAGAAATATTAGAAAAACAATTAGGACCAATAAAAAAATTAGGAAAAATAACACCAATAGAATTCCACTATGGTTTAATTCCAAACGATGGTTTATCAAGAAAAACAGTTTTTAATAATTTAATTTTAGTAGGGGACTCTGCAGGACAAGCAAATCCATTAGTTTTAGAAGGAATTAGATATGCAATAAAATTCGGCAGAGTTGCAGGTAAAGTTGCATCCGATGCAATAAAAAATAAAAAAACAGATGCAGATGCATTATATCCATATGAGGAAAACTGGAGAAATGCAATCGAGTCAAAAATTAATTCTGCAAGAAAAGTTCAGGATAGATGGATTGGATTATCAGATAAAGAGTGGGATAAAGAACTAGATATAATCAAGGAATTAAAAACCGAAGAATTTTTGGATTTCATAAAGGCAGATTTCGGATTATCAAATATGCTCAAATTAGCAGTCAGTCATCCAAAATTAGCAGTTAGACAACTTTTCAATTTAGTTAAAGGAAAATAATTTACCAGTAAAAATTATCAAGTAATTTAAAAAAAATCATGCCATAGCAACTGCATGAATGCAGAAGCCAGGCATGATTCTAGGCACAGATATGGTCTGGTTGGTCGATTTGGGCATACATAACGAATGAAATTGCTCACAAGTCAATGTAGAACATGTTTTACAAATCATAGATGTAAATTTGAAGCAATGTAAACAATTTGTTGCTTCAATAAGACATCCACCACAATTTCTACAAGATTCGTCAGGCAATTTCTTTTCAAAATAATTTATTTAAAATTAGTTATAAGGAGCACGTAGAATTTATTCGAATCAATGATTAGTATTAAGAAGATTATAATTGAATAAAAAAATTAAGTTAATCATGGATGATGTAAGTAAAAAATTTGATGATTGGGCAATAAATGGAAAAGCAGAATCAATGGAAAAAGGACACGGAGTAACTGTTTCAAAATTTTTGAGAAAAATTTCATTTAACAAACCTTTTTCATTTTTAGATGTAGGGTGTGGAAATGGATGGGTCATAAGATATGTATCAGATATACCAACATGTAAAAAAGCAACAGGGATTGATAAAAGCAAAAAAATGATCATGCTAGCAAATAAGAAAATAAAAAATAATAAAGAGAGTTTTGTGTGTACAGATATAGAATCATGGAAATATACAGGAAAATTTGATTTTATTTTTGCTATGGAGTCAATATATTATGCAGATTCAATGGAAAAAGCAATTAAGAAAATTTACAAATTACTAAAACCAGGAGGACACTTCTTCTGCGGTACAGATTTTTACACAGATAATAAAGCCACAATAAAGTGGGCAAGTATAATGAAAATTCAAATGCATTTGCATTCAAAAAAAGAATGGAAAGAATTTTTTAAAAATGCAGGTTTTATAACAAAAACAAAACAAATCAAAGATTTGAATGGTAATGAAAAATGGAAGAAAAAATTTGGAACATTATTCATCATAGGCACAAAACCTACAACGTAATATTCAAATCATATTAGAAAGTACCAAATAACATGTGAGCTGGAGCACGACACGCTGCTACGGCAGAGGAAACTCCTCCCTCCATACAGGAAATGTGATCTGGAGATAGATAATCAGAGATGATTGGCAACGGAGCAGAAAAGAATCCAATATGGCGCACGGTGATGGTGAAAACCTGAGGTTTCCATAAAAGGAATGAAACAGACGACCCACATGGAGCAAAGCCAAACAGAACCCTAGGATCCTGTACCAGGTTCAGGTAGGCTGCAAAGCGAAATATCGTGAAAACAGAAGGAGGGTTACTCCCAGCACACATATTTTTATTTTAAAATTAAATTATAGATGTTTTAAAATCTTAACTCATTTCACGAACTTGTTCTTTACAAATATCTGCATTACAACGACAAGTTGCATCACATAAGCATGAACTTTGCATTTCACAATCACATTCAGAACCAATTTCAGTAGATGCAGCACATCCACATGCAGCC
>CAJQRM010000010.1 GCA_905612275.1 uncultured Candidatus Nitrosopumilus sp. | reverse complement strand
TATTTAAAAAGAAAACACTTGATAAAATTTAGATGGCAAAAGAAGAAATAAAAAAATTAGTTGAAAATTCTAAAATCGTAATAGATAAAGATCTTGATAATTTTATTAAGTCAATTCAAAATGATTTGACATTATTTAAAAAGAAAACACTTGATAAAATTTAGTTCAATAATATCATCATGATTTAAATAAGGAACTTTAAGGAATCAAAATAATGAAACCTGTTGTTTTATTATTATTAGTAGCGGCATTTACTTTTGTTGCTGCAGGTCTTACTGATGTAGCATATGCTGCAGAAGAAGGAGCTGCTAGTGGTATGAGTGATGGATCTAAATTAATTGGTGCTGGTATTGCATTTGGCGTTGCAGCCGGTGGAGCTGGTGTAGGTTTAGGTCAAGTAGGTGCTGCAGGTCTTGCAGTAATTAGTGAGAATCCTGCTTTGCAGTCTAAGGTATTCATCTTCGTAGGTATGGTTGAATCAATTGCAATCTACGGTATAGTTATGATGTTTATCATCTTAGGACAATAGTCCTTTACTACAAAATTTTTAATTTTATTATTTAATTATATTTTATTTCGTTTACATCTAAAATTCTTGCACAATATCTACACTTGAGTATCATTGCTTCTTTATCAATTAAATCCATTATTGATTCAATATGCTCTGTACTGTTTGTAATACAATCAGGGTTTGAACAACGAAATATTCTATCTATTTCATTTGGAAGTGAAAGATGACGTTTTTCAACTAATTTGTAATCCTTGATAATATTCACAGTAGATGATGGAGCAATAACTGCAAGTTTGTTTGTATCATCATCTTCCAAAAATCTACCTTCTACCTTTATCATGTCTTTTTTCTTTAATTTTCCACTGGGCATATTCAATGCAATTGTTATAACACTTCCACAGCTACCATCAATATCTAGTGCTTCTAGTACTTTGAGACCTTTTCCCTCGTTAATATGATCAATTACTGTGCCATCTTTGATACGTCTGACTATCAAATCAGATTGTTCCATAGAATAGTTTGTATAACTCCCACTATATATCAATCAAAGAATGAATAATTTTTCTCAAAATGGCATCATCTCCATACGTGATTTATCTAAGGATGATCTGGAAAAAATATACTCTAAAACAAACGAAATCATGAAAATGAAGGCAGAACAAAGACAGGAGATGGCCAGAGGAAAAACTTTGGGATATCTTTTCTTTGAACCAAGTACTAGAACAACACTTAGCTTCCAATCTGCAATGGCTTTGATTGGAGGTACATCATTTGGAATTGCAGATGCGACATCATCATCTATTCAGAAAGGTGAAAGTTTAGCTGACACTGTAAAAATCATGTCTGGATATGCTGATGTGATTGTTTTACGTCATTCTCTAGATGGTGCCAGTAAATTTGCAGCAGAAATATCTACAAAACCTGTTATCAATGCAGGTAGTGGAACAACAGAACATCCAACACAAGCAATTCTAGATTTGTATACAATAAAAAAAGAATTAGGTAAAATTGATGGAAAAAATATTGGAATTGTTGGTGATCTAAAGTATGGACGAACAGTTTATTCTTTGTTGTACGGATTAAGCAACTATGATGTTAACGTTCATCTAATATCTCCAGAATCTTTGAAAATTAGAACTGATTTTACATATAATCTCAAAGGGAATTTATCGTATACGGAATCTGAAGATTTGGATGAATACATAGAAGATTTAGATGTCTTATACGTAACAAGAATTCAAAAAGAAAGATTTCCTGATGAAGAGGAATATCTCAAAGTTAAGGGCAGTTACATAATAGGTCAGGATGTTGTAAATAAAATGAAAAAAGATGCAATATTACTTCACCCCCTTCCAAGACTAGATGAAATTTCTACTGATGTTGATTTTACAAAACAAGCAAGATATTTTCAGCAAGCTGAATACGGAAAATTTACACGTGCAGCGATTTTGAGCCTACTTTTGCAATAAGAAATTACGGGATAATCATCATACTTTATTTTTAGACAATAAACCAAATTTAATATTAGCAATACTTAATTTTTTGAAATAATTGTACCAGTTTTGCCATTTAATGCTGCTAGAGCATTGTCTAAAGATGTGATAATACCCATATCTCCTCCAGATTCTAAGAAATCTATCATTGCCAGTATCTTTGGTTTCATGCTTCCTTCCAAAAATTGTCCTTCCTTTAGGAGTTTTTTTGCAGTTTTTACAGTAATAGTATCCAAGTCACTCTCATTCGGCTTACCATAATTCAATTTTACTTTGTCTACGTCTGTTAGAATCAAAAGTACCGAAGCTCCAATAGATTTTGCAATCAAAGCTCCAACATGATCCTTGTCAACCACACAGTCTATTCCCTTAAAACTAGAACCATTCTTGATTACAGGTATTCCACCGCCACCACCAGCAATCGGCAAACAGGAATCATCCTCAATTAATTCTTTCAATATATCTAATTCAACAATTTCTAGTGGCTTTGGAGACGCAACTACTCTTCTCCACGTTTTTTTCCCAGTAGGTTTTACCTTTTTAATAATATAGTCTGTCTTATCCCTTAATTTTTTTGCTTCAATCTCTGTTAAGAAAGGACCTATAGGCTTACTTGCAGAAGTTTTACCAAATTTTGGATCATTTTTAGATACGAGTGTTTGAGTAATCAAACTTACAACCCTTTTATTTTTTTTTAATTTTAAAAACTCGTTTTGAAGTGCTTGCTGTAGCATATATCCAATTTGGCCTTGCGTCATAGCTATAACTGTGTGCATCGGCAGATTAGGCATATTCTTTGCAAATTCCTGTTGCAGGAGTAAATTTCCTACCTGTGGTCCATTACCGTGAGTTATAGCTGAAACCTTGTACCTGTGTTTGCCTAGAACAACAGAAGCTATATTTTTTGCCGTTTTTCTAATATTTTCTTGCTGTTCTTCATATGTACCAATTTGATCCTTTTGTAAAATTGCATTTCCACCAATTGCTATCACTATCTTTTTCTTGGAACCATTTTGGTATTTCAAATCTATCATGAATTTCAACTATCTTTTGATATTCCCACATATCAATTTTATCTAGTATATCTTCAATATCTTTTTCAACAGGCTGAATACGGAAAATTTACTCGTGCAGCTTTATTGGGTTTGATACTAAACGAAAATGGATTTTAATAATTTCCGTATTCCATATATTTAGAAACGATAACAGATGATTAAATGACAGAAACAAAAATCATTCCTATTTTTCCTTTAGATTTAGTTTTATTTCCAAGACAAGAACTTCCACTTCGAATTTTTGAACCTCGTTACAAACAACTAGTTGATGATTGTATGCTTGGCGATGGTCAATTTGGGGTTTGTTTGATTGATGAGCATAATTCTGTAAATGGATGGAATTCCCCAAAAATGATAGGAACTATTGCTAAAATAAGTAAATGTGAGGATGTTGAACTTGATGGATTACAATTGCATATTGAAACTATGGGCAGAAATTCATTTAAAATAAAAAAAATTATTCCGCCAGTTATTTCTCAACCTACAAACTACGATCCACTTTCAGTTGAAGGTCATCACGAAGTTTCTAAGATACATGAGGAAATTGGAACTCAAGAAAAAATGTACATACAAGCTGAAGTGGAAATGATTCCTGAAATTGATGAAAATATTTCTTTGATAAAATGGACGGGATTAATTAAATTGTGGAAGAAGAAAATTATTCATCAAGCATTACCACAAATTGTTGAATCACATGCACTTGATCATGTTTTAGAGCAATACTATCTTAACAGTGACACACCAACAATTGATTATATTTACTCCCTTGCTGCACTTGGTGCAAAAGATCCAAATGAACTTCAACCACTTTTAGAGGCACCCACAATTGACGATTTAATTGAAAAAACTAAGGAATTACTGACAGTATAATAGACATGTATATTGAGAATAACATTGTCTTTAAAGAAACTTTTAATTTTTTCAATAATTTTTTGCTTGCTTTTTCCAGCAAGTAGTGTTTATGGACATGGTTTAGGAATTGATACAATTTCTTCAATTAGTATTCAAGAAAAACAAATATCCATTTCAGTAGAAATGCCAATGTATTTTGAAAATGATCAAGAACAAATTACAATCACTGCAACAGATACTGAAACTGATGAAACTGCCAAGAATGTTACATTTCTCATTGGTATATTTCACAATAACGAAATGATTTTACGAAATTACTTTTTTGCTGAAGATGGAGTTTTACCAATTATGGTCACACCAATAGATAGTGAAGAAATTATAATTTATGGCGAACAAGATTCTTTACTTGGAGCTTGGTATGGAACTGATTCAAATCTTGTAGAAATTACAGGCCCTTTGTTTAATTCAGGAGGACTGTATACTTTTGAAATTGAGGTACGAACGATTGATGAGCCTACAAATATCATAGAAAATTCTGGTGTGTACAATGCTGATTTAACCATAGTTGATACTGTATCACATCCACAAAAAGATCAAAATAATGAAGATGTAGAATTTAGTACAAAATCCTATTTTGATTCAGTATCTAATTTCTACTATAATTCTGAGGCTAAAGAAGTAACATTTGAGATGCCATTTGATTGGAGTGAAAGTCAAATGTCTCACGTGTCTGTTGTGCATGTAGAGACACATTTTCCAAAGGACTTTGTTGAATTTTTGAGCCCTAGCTATCTTGGTTCTGTAAATGGAATCAAATTATTCAAATCTTCAGTAACCGTTGATGATTATACCTATGATGATGAACGTACTGTTCATTTTGTTTTGTTGCAAGATCATTTAAGATATTTAAAAAATGAAATGAGAGCATCAGAAGAACCACTACCAGATAATATTGTGTTTAAATTATCTGCAAGTGAAGAAGCTAAATTCCCATTAATTGCTTATACTGCAAGTGAAGAATTCAAACTAAATCTTGCATGGGATCCTAAAGATATTGAATCTGGAGTTCCAACAAATTTTGTTTTTACTATTCGAGATAGTTATACTGATTCACCTATGAGACTTTCTGATTATACATTTGTAATTATTCAAAATAATGAAGAAATTCATCGTGTTTCTGGTAATGCCGCAGTTGGAGGAGATTTTGAAAAATTTACATTTGCTGAAGATCAAACAGGACCTACAATAATTAAATTTGAAAATATTAGAAATACTGGACAAGAAACTGAATTTGCTTTAGTTGTTGTACCTGGATCTAAAGTTTTAACTCCTGTAGATGAATCCTCTGAAGATAAATCTACTGAAGAAGGCGGCGGTTGTCTAATTGCAACAGCAGCTTATGGTTCAGAAATGGCACCACAAGTTCAATTACTTAGAGAAATTCGTGATAACCAATTAATGAACACAGAATCTGGCTCAGCATTTATGAGTGGATTTAACGAATTGTACTATTCATTCTCACCATACATTGCAGATATGCAACGTGAAAGTCCAATGTTTAAAGAAATTGTAAAAGCTGGATTGACTCCAATGCTATCAACTTTAGCAATTATGGAAAATGCAGAATCTGAATCTGAAGTTCTAGGACTTGGATTATCAGTGATTGCACTCAATTTGGGAATGTACATCGGACTTCCAGCATTTGGAATCGTTAAATTCATTCAACTTAGAAGAAATTAATTTTTATTTTAAAGTGCAACTAGTTTTACTGTATCCATGTTTTTATTTTTATGAAAATCTTTTGTCATTGTTGTAACTTTTTCAGCATCCCCATCTATAACAAATAATTCCATACACTTTTCTTTGTCTATTTTACTATGAAGATGTGTTGTAATTAGATCTTCAAAATTATGAGTAATCCCCGAAACAATATGATCAAACTCATCATTATGTACAACTAAGAGAATAGCGTGAATATTTCCTGACAAATTTGAATTTTGTTTTTCTTCAGAAACAAAAGTTCTGATTCCAGCTCTAATTGCTTCTGATCTTCCTGAAAATCCCATACTTGATTGTAATTTGTCTAATTCTGATAGAATTTCATCATTTAATGAAATTGAAACTATTGGCATGTGGTTAATGTTATTAAATATCTTATAAGTTTAGCACTAAATGTTATTAACATTTTATAGATTTATTAATAATATTGATTAAATTGCTGCGTGAATACCCAAATTAAACTAGCCATAATTGCAATAGTAATTGTAATTCCATTATCCTCTTTTGCAGTTTCTCAAACTAATTCCAGTTCACAGTTTTCATCTAATGATGATATAAAATTACAAGTAATTACTTCAGCGAATTTTCTTTATGAATTTTCACAAAATATAGGAAATGAAATGATTGATGTGACTCTACTAGTTCCAATGGGAGTTGATCCCCATGATTGGGAACCTACTATCAAAGATACAGAAAGAATACACAGATCCGATTTGATAATTACTAATGGTATTGGTTATGAACATTGGATTGATTCAATCCATACATCAAGTTATCAAGGAATTATAATTGATACAAGTGATGGAATTTTAATTGATCATGCTGATGATCATGCTGATGATCATGGTTCTCTAGATCCACATATTTGGTTAAATCCTGTTTATGCACAATTACAAGTTAAAACTATTGCAAATGCTTTGTCTATTTCTGATCCTACAAATAAAAATTATTATCAATCCAATGCTAAACTATACATTAAAGAATTAGATGTACTTGATTCAAAAATTAGAAATGATTTATCTAGTTGTAAAACTGATTTTATAACTTTTCATAATGCTTTTTCATATTTTGCCAAAGAATATGGTTTAACTCAACATACAATTATTTCTTCAAATGATTCACATGGTGAGGTAACACCACAAACATTAGAAAATATAATTTCTACTGCAAAAAAATATGATATTAAAGTAATTTTTGCAGAAGAAAGTAGTTCAACAAAAACATCTCAAGTTATTGCAGATGAGATTGGTGGAAAAGTTCTTGTTTTATCTCCTTTAGAAATTACTTCAAATGAAAATTATATTTCTAAAATGACTCAAAACCTTAAAAATCTAAAGGAGGCATTATGTTGAATGCTGTAGAAATAACAAATCTTACGGTCAAATATCCAGATGTGAAGGCATTAGATGATGTAAGTTTTGTAGTCAAGGAAGGTGATTTTCTAGGCATAATTGGCCCTAATGGTGCAGGAAAATCTACTCTTTTTGATTCAATGTTGGGATTAAATACAAAATATGATGGAACAATCAAATTTTTTGAGGAAGATATTAAAAAATCAAAAAAATATCATAAAGAAATTGGATATGTTCCACAAAAACCTGTATTTGAAAAAAATTTCCCTGCAACAGTTAGTGATGTTGTTAGAATGGGATTAAGAAATGAATCTGATGAAAATAAAATTGATGAAATTTTACAACAATTATGGATACATGAGCTTCGTAAAAGAAGAATAGGTGAATTATCTGGTGGACAACTACAACGTGTATTTATCGCAAAAGCCTTAGTAAATAATCCAAAGATTCTGATATTAGATGAACCTGTAACAGGAATTGATCAACAAAGTATAGAGTTATTCTATAGTATTCTTAGAGAATTGAATTCCAAACAAAAAATTACAATTATTTGGTCTTCTCATGATTTAGATGCCGTAAATCAATTAGCAAATCATGTTGCATGTTTAAATCGAACATTATTTTTCCATGGGGAGTCTGAAAAATTCTTTTCTGATGATGATCTTGTTAAACAGTATTCTGAAGCATCAATGCAGGAACATATGCATCATCATTAATCATGTCTTTTGAAATTCTAACTTACAGTTTTATGCATAGAGCATTAATTTCTGGAATTGCAATAGCAATTTTGTGTTCTATTGTTGGATTGTTTTTAGTTTTAAGACGTTATTCTTTATTTGGTGATGCAATTGCACATTCTTCGTTTGGTGGAATTGCATTAGGTTTGTTAGCTGGAGTCTATCCATTATGGACAGCCTATGGTGTCTCTATAATTAGTGCATTAATTATTACAAAAATTAAAGACAGATACAACATATCTGGTGATGCCTCAATTGCAGTACTTTTATCATCAGGCATAGCAGCTGGGCTTGTAATTATTAGTTTTTCAGGGGGATTTACGATTGATATCTTTAGTTTTCTATTTGGTAGTATTCTTCTAGTTAGTGTAGATGATACAATTCTAATTTTAGCTCTAACTGGGGCAATTTTAATTGTAATTTTATTACTGTATAGACAAATTCTTTATTCTACATTTAATGAGGAACAAGCTAAAGTTAGTGGAATACCTGTAGAAAAAATTAATTATTTAATTATATTTATGGCAGGAATTACCGTAGTTACCTCAATTCAACTTGTTGGTGTATTGTTAATTTCTGCTTTATTTGTAATTCCAAATGTTACAGCTATTATGTATGGTAGAGGTTTCAAACAAACTGCAATAATTTCAATGAGCTTTTCTGTATTTTCAGTTGTTGTAGGAATTTTAATTTCATATATATTTGATATCACTCCTGCTGGAACTATAGTTTTGTTATCTATTGGATTACTTGGAATAACTATGGGAATAAAATCTGCAGGATTATTATCTAAGAATTAATTAAAGAATTTAATCTTCTTTTATCATGTATAGCTTTTACATAAAATAACGCTGTTACAATAATTCCTAATGCAATTAGTGGTGATGCAATTTCAGTATATTTTATTTCAGTACTATCAATTGTTTTAACTTGTGAAACATTAACTGGAATTTCTATGATATTTACTGTTCCAATTCTATTTCCTTCTTGTTCAACAAACCAAATTTTTCCATTCTTATCAGATGTCATAAATTGAATAAAAGATCCTTCAGTTGAAATTGGAATTTCCTTTAAATCATCATTGTCTGGATCATAAACTCCAATACTATCTACAACATGCTGTGCAAACCAAATATTTCCATATCTATCAAAAGTCATACCAAATGGCAATGCTTCTTCATCTGGTACTGAAATCTTTTCAAATGTCTGTAGAACTGGATTGAATTTTGTAATTGCTGTGCCTGTATGTTCTGCAATCCAAACATTTTCATTTTTATCAAAAAGTAAGAATTCTGGGCCATCAAGTGGAATTTCCTTTGAATACTGAGTAATTTTACCCTCGTTTGGATCAATATATCCAATTTTACCTATACCTGTTGCAGTATACCAAATATTTCCATCACTATCTATTGATAATGCAAATGGTAGTGAATCTCTTTCAGGTAATTCTAGAACCTTAAAGACATCATCATCTGGAATATATTTCAAAATTTTATTTTTATTTACAATTGTAATCCAAATATTATCATCAAAATCTGCTTGAATGAATATTGGTTTGTTATCTGCTATAACTGGATCAAGTTTTGGAATTGTTTTTGTTGTAATTTCTTTTGTTTCTACATCAATATACCCAATTTGATTCCTTGGTGAGTCTGTAAACCAAATTTTTCCAGTATTGTCCATAGTTAGAAACATTGTAGATAATCCATTAAATGAGTAAGATGAAAATTCTTGTGTCTTAAGTGAGAATTCCCATAATCTTGGTGCAGATGGATCACTTATCCAGATAGAATTTTTTCCATCATACAATGGATAAAGTGGTTTTGCATTTTCTGGAAATTCATATTCGACTATTTGAGTCTGAATATTTTCTAATCTTGGTTTAACTAATACATTAAGTATTTTTGATTCATTTGCATTTTCAGTTCTTTGAGATTCAATTTCTAATTGCCAGTCTCCAAAAAATCCAAATGTTAATTCACCTTGAAATTCTACTGGAACATTATTATCTTCTTTAGTTATTTCCATTGGAATTTCAATTGGAGCTATGTTTTTTGATGGATTTGCAATTTTTACTTTTAGTTGATTTGAATCATAAATTGGATTATTATTCGAATCACTGACTTTAACTAAAATTGTATTTATTCCACTTGAAAATGGTGAGATTTGAATCTCAAATTTTGCATTATCAGTAAATTCAATTGTTTTAAATCCATAGATAATTTCTTGTGCATCAGCATTTTGAATCTCACCTGCAGGGAGAGTTCCATTTGTCAATAATGCAACTACTCCTAATAGTATGACTCCTAATGCTGCATCAATTTTGAGTGATCTTTTTAGTTTTCTATGAACACTAAATTTTTGTGACTGGAAATTTTTTTCTGCATTTTTTTGTACTCTAAATTGGAAAAATCCACCTAAACTAATCATTACTGCAGCAATTGCAATTTTTAACATAATTAATTGACCATAAACTGAATCTGTGATTAACCCTACATCACTTTCTAAAAACCACATCAATGTTGGACCTGTAATTATTACAATTCCAATTGATATGATAAATGCAATTGAAAATCTTGGAATAAGTGCAAGACTCATTTTTTCTCTGTTTATTTCTTTTAATTTTGATAATGTAGGTAGTAATGTAAAAACAAAATAAAATATTCCACCAATCCAAACTGCTGCAACTAAATTATGAATATAATCTAAAATTAGTGCTGGTGTTTCACCACTTGCTGCACCATGACCAATTAAACTTGAAGTTCCAATTAATACCAACATAGCAATTAACATTGGAATTTGAGTTTTCTTTGTTAGATTTTTCTTTCTATCTAATCCAAACCAAATTCCAAGTAAAACTATTGTAATTGCCATTCGAATTAACCAAATACTTCCAAAGTTAGTTTGAATTGCTTCTATGGGTGATGTTTCCAATCTAACAGTTTGTACAGCAATCATCAAAATATTTGAAATAAAAATTAACATTAATCCTATTCCAGTAATAGACATGAATTTTTTATGATGAATAATTTCAATTTGTTCTAGCTCTTCTTTGATTAATTGTTTATTTTGAGTTCCCCAAATAATTAACGATGCAATGATAACTCCTAAAACAATTGTTTGACCCACAATTCCTGGAAATCTTGCTCCAGCTTCAGGGAAAAATATTAGTTCTGCTGAACTTTGATTATCTAATAATTTTGGATCAATAACTACATCTCCAACTGCAAACAAAAATGCACCTGGAACTAGATGACCATCAATTTTTGAGAGAACTTTAGTAGTAACTGTGTATACTCCATCTTCTAATGGACTAGTTGTAATAATTAGTGATTTTTCATCTTGATAATAATCTGTATCCTTGTTATCAATTTGATTTCCATTATTATCTAAAACTTTGAGTGTACTGAAATTCAATTCAACTGGTTCTGAAAAATAAATAATTACTTCTGAGACTCCAGTTGGTGCATTTGATGATAAATTAGGAATTGTTTCCTCTGTAAATGGATGTGCTGATACAAATGGAATTGAAGTTAACGATAATACTAGTAAAACTATGAGGATTTTCTTCATTTACTAATTTAGTCTTAATTGATAATTTAAACAGTTTTTAATTTATTCGAAATTTGTACCAATCCACGTAAAGATAATAATGACTATTTCTTATATGATAGTCGTGAAGATAGCAACTTTTGGTTTTATTGCATTATTAATTTCCGTTGGAATGTTAACTCCATCTTATGCTCACACAACTGTTGAAGTTGAACAATACAAAATTGAAGTAGGTTGGAGCATTGAACCTCCTGTTGTAGGAATCCGAAATGATATTGTTGTTAAAATTACAGAATCTGGTGATTCTGAGGGTACTTACAGAGGAATTACTAGTGCATTTCAAAATCTAGAAGGTACTGTCATGTATGGTGGTGCAAGTAAAACAATTGATATTAGTGGTGATCCAAAACCTGGATATTATTTTTCATCTATAATTCCAACTAAAACTGGAAGTTATCTTATGGATTTGCAAGGAGAAATTCGTGGTGTTAAAGTCAGTATCCAAATTCCTATTGAAGATGTAGAAAGTACATCTGTTCTTGATTTTCCTCCTACAAGTAGTGAAGGTTCTGCAGATGTCTCTGCTTTAAAAAATGCAATTTCCTCTCTTCAACAAGATGTTTCCAAATTAAAATCCGGGGAAACTAGCACTTCTAATGGTGGTGCAGCATATGACTTTGCAATATTTGGATTATCAATTGCTGCTGCTGCAATTATCTTAGCGATAATTGCTTTAATAAAAAGAAAATAGAAAAAGAGGAATTCCTAAAATCTTGGAACGACTCTAGATTTTGCAGTTACTGCTACGATGCTGATGATTGCTACAGCTAGTACCATCATGGCAATTGTACCAAACTCTGGAACTACTTGTGCTGTTGTAACTTGACCTACTGGTCCAGTCCAATCATCACTATTACCTGGTGCACCAATTCCTAAAGATTCTACTTTAACATTTATTGGATTATCATCAGAACCAACTGCATCTATTTGATGAGTTGCAATGTTTTCCATAGAATGTAAACCAGTTTCTTCAAAAACTACTTCACCATTTTGTGTTGCAGTCATATCGTAGTTAACGTGTAATTCACTGAATTCAAGTTCAATTTGAGTTCCACCCATTACTTCTGAGTAGGAAATCATTACCATTAACTCCACATCTTCT
>CAJQRM010000009.1 GCA_905612275.1 uncultured Candidatus Nitrosopumilus sp. | reverse complement strand
ATTATCTAATTCTAGCAAGAATATTATTCTATTAAATCAGCGGAGACCTGCAGTATGGAATTTAGAGTCTTATAATATTATACGTAAATTAGGAAGTAATATAATTAGTTTGAATGATTTCAATAAGAAAATTGAAAATAAAATAAAACAAGAACAACAACAGAAAAAAAATGAACTTGAAGTAATGTGGGATAATAATTTAATTTTTCAAGAAATATTTGTAATTGAAAATTATAGTGTTTGGAATTCGATTAAAGATTCATTTACAAAAATGTGTAATGCAAGATTTCTTGATTCTGTAGAGCGATTAATGTTACTACAACAATTATTTACAAAATATGATATATCCGTAATTTTGGAGTGGGCAGAAACTGCTCCACACGAAAAAGAAGTAATTCATGTGGCAAAAAGATACGGAAAAAAAACAGTTATGCTTCAACATGCTATGTCTCCAAATGGAGATATTTGGGATAGAGCGGGAAGATTTTTTTCATTTTTTTCTAGTTCTTTAAAGAGTGACAAACAAGTAGTTTGGGGAGAAACTACAAAGGAATATGCAATGCAATATGGACATAATTCTGAAAATATAATACCTGTAGGAAGTCCACGACACGATAAATTTTTTCAAGCAAAAAAAATCAACAGTAAAGGAATGATACTATTAGCTACAACTGGAATAAGTGAATTTTTTGCAGAAACATCTACTACTAATGACTATCTCAAGTTTAATGATTTTGTAAGAGAAGTATGTCGAGTTGTAAAAAATCTAAAAGATAAAAAACTTGTAATAAAACCACATCCTCAACCAGATTTTGTTAATAATATAATTGATTTAATAAAAGAAATTGATCCTCAAATAGAAATTGTACTTGATACAGATCTGGTTGAATTAATTAATTCGTGTGAACTGTTGATTACTTTTAAAAATTCTACAATAGCTCTTGAATCTATGATCTTGAATAAACCTACAATATCTCTTCAAACTGATAAATGGGCTGAAGAAAGTAAAATCGTAAGAAAACATGGTCTAGTATCTATTTCTAAACTTGAAGATATTGAGCCAGCAATTCATAGCATCCTAAAAGATGATGAATTTAAAATTAATCTATTAAAAAATTCTGAAAAGTTCATACAAAAATATTATACAAATAGAGGTAGAGCATCAATTTTTTTAGCACAATTTCTTGAAAATTTTTAAAACAGTATAATTAGAGTTCAATAACTTGATAATGGAGTTTCCTTAAATTGAATGCATTAGTAATTGGATACGGTTCTATCGGGAAAAGACATATTCAAAATTTACTTTCTATTTCTGATTATGAAATTATAATATGTACTAAACAGAAAAAACCGAAATCTATTAATAAAAAAAGATGTACTTTTGTCAAGACATTACAAGAAGGTCTATTACATAATCCAACAATTGCCTTTGTAACTAATGTATCTAGTGAACATACACAAACATCTATGTTACTTACAAATGCTGGATGCCATGTTTTCATTGAAAAACCACTTTCAAATTCCTTAAAAAATACTGGAAAATTATTAGATATTGTAAAAAGAGAAAAACTTGTAACATTAATGGGTTGTAATTTAAGATTTCATAGTTGTATTAAAAAAATCAAATTATTACTTGAACAAAAAACAATAGGAAAAATTATTTCAGTAAAATCTGAATGTGGTACATATTTACCAGAATGGCATCCTGAAGAAAATTATTCTAAGAGTTATGCAGCAAGAGATGATCTTGGTGGTGGAGTAGTGCTAACTTGCATTCATGAACTTGATTATCTTTATTGGTTTTTTGGAGAAATAAAAGAAGTTTTTTCAATTACAGGAAAGTTTAGTGATTTAAAAATAAAATCAAGTGATTTATCTGCAATTATTTTAAAATTTAAGAACAACATAATAGGTGAAGTTCATTTAGATTATTTTCAAAGACCTGAATTTCGTTCATGTAAAATTATTGGTACTAAAGGAACAATTTATTGGGATTCAGTAAATAACGAAGTTAAGATTTTTGACATTAAAAAGAAAAAATGGATTATACCATTAAAAGTAAAAAATTATGATAAAAATAAGCAATATCTAGATGAACTTCTTCATTTTCTTAAGTGTGTTAAGAAAAAAGAAAAATCAATTAATGATTTAACTCAAGGTATTGAAACATTGAAAATTGCATTATCTACAATCAAATCTTCCAAAGAAAAAAAATTGATTAAAATTAATTCCTAAAAATATTTTTATTTTTAATATATTAATTTGAAAAGTATTTCGGCCATCTTAAATTCAATTTCGGTATCTATCATTAAACCAGATTCGGGAGATATTTCATGCGGTAAAGCATTTGCCATAATTGAATCACCCTGGTTTAAAAATTTTTTTGCATCAAATGTGAATAATCCATTTAATTGAAAAACTATTGGTGCTTTTTGTCTACTTTTTGGTCTTTTTTTTAGTTTTTTACTAAGCCGTAAATACCCCTCCTTATTTTTTTCCATCATGTTGAAATATGGATTTAGATGTTGACGGTATACTCCATAAACTGCATCACATTTTTTATTTTTTAAAAGATCTATAGTTTTTTTAATATCTGTATTTTTGATGAAAGGTACTGTACAATCTCTATTTACAAAAATTTCAAACTCATACCCTAATGAATATAATTTTTTGATAGCATGAATGAATACATCCCCCACTGGCGTGGTGTCCAGAGCTAAATTTTTTGGACGAATAAATGGTACTTCAGCTCCATATTTTTTTGAAATCTGTGCAATATTCTTATTTTCTGTAGATACAACTACATGACTAAATAATTTTGAATTAATTGCAGAAGTAATTGTATGTGCTATTAATGGTTTTTTTGAAATAATTCTTATGTTTTTGTTTGGTACTCCCTTTGAACCTCCTCTTGCACAGATTAAACAAATTGGTTTCATATTTTATCAGTTGACCCTTTAAGAAATATTTGACCAGAAAATTGGAGAATCTTTTTTTATGTTTGTGTTTATAGTTTTGCCTAAAATCATTGTAATGTATTTGGGTTCAATCCCATCTGCAGGTCTTTTAATTGCGATATCATCTTCTTGAATTTTTTCACCCTGCTGTAAGTCTCGCTTGGCAGTAATGGATTTTCTTATTGTAAGTCTATTTTTAATTTCAGAAAACTGAGGAATTTTTATTCCATCTCCTTTCATTTGATCAATTTCATGAATTTGAGAAATTAATGATTTAAGACCATTTGGATCAATGGAAAAACCATGATCTGGTCCTGACATTTTTTTATCTAATGTAAAGTGTTTTTCAATAATATTTGCACCCATACTAACTGCTACAATATCCACAAGTGACGATTCTCCATTATCTGAATACCCTATTGGAAAATCAAATGTTTTTTTTAAGGTATTTATCACATTCATATTTACTTCATTTGGTTGTGCTGGGTAATTTGCTACACAATGTAACAAGGCAATTTGATTATTTCCTTCAAATAAGCAACAATTTACTGCATCATTTATCTCATTCATAGTTGATAATCCACTAGAAATTATCATGGGTTTTTGCATTTTAGCAATTTTAGTAATTAGAGGCAAATTTGTTAAATCAGATGAAGCAATTTTAAAACATGGTATTTCTAATTGATTCAGAAATTCTGCACTTTCAATATCAAAAGGAGTTGAAAAAAATGTTAATCCTATACTTTTTGAATAATTTTTTAATTCTTCAAATTGCTCAAAATTTAACTCTGCATTTTTAAACACATCAAAATACTGATTAGTTTCCCTCACAAAATTTTCAGTTTTATAAGTTTGAAATTTAATGGCATTTGCTCCACATTCTTTTGCTGAATCTATTAATTTTTTAGCAATATTGATATCTCCATTATGGTTTAATCCTCCTTCAGCTATGACATACGTATTTTTTTCAGTTAATATTGTAGAATCAATTTTAAACATAATTTCATCTTCTAAAAAATCTATTTAAATAAACTTTTTGCATAAATAAAAAAATTACCATGCAGTCCAGCCTCCATCAACTACCATGTTTGAACCTGTCATATATGATGATGCATCTGATGCTAAAAAGATCAAAGCACCTGTAAATTCATTCTTCTTAGCCATTCTACCAATCATTGTTTTTTCTGAATATTTCCTTATGAATTTTGGATCTTGATTATTTTCAACACCTCCAAGTGTCAAAGTGTTTATTCGTACTCCCGTATTTCTCCAATATGATGCTAAATATCTTGTAAAATTAAACAAAGAACTTTTTGTTACTGCATATGCAGCAGTAGAGTTGAGGCCACTATTTCCATAAATTCTTTGATCTGCAGCTACAATACCATACATAGAACTTATGTTTATTATCGAACCTTTTTGTTGTTTTACCATAATGGAACCAATTTTCTGATTACATAAGAAAACTCCCGTTACATTTACCGCAAAAATTTTATTCCATAATTCTAAGGGAAATTTTTCAAACTCAATTTTTCGTTCTTTTTGGGTTTCTGGAAAAACAGCATTATTAACTAGAACATCTATTTTTGAGAATTTTTTCATTACTTTTGAAATTCCATTATCTATGGATTTTTTATTAGAAATATCCATTTTTAACGAAAACGGTGTTACATCAAATTCTTTTTTTAATTTAATTTCCATTTTTTTACATCGAGTATAATTTATATCTGCAAGAATAACATCTGCACCCGCATTACTTAATGCAGTGGCATACTGTGTTCCTAGTATACCTGCAGCACCTGTTAGAAATACTACTTTTTCGGATAAATCACTCATTTTTTTAATATTCATTTCTTTGTTTGAATTTTAACTAACCTATAAAACATGAATATTAAAGATTTTTAAAAAGAAAATTTACTTTTAAAATAATGAAAATATGGACTAAGCCAATTTATGATAAGAATGGAATGACTCAATGGTATTGGCGAGTAATACGTGTTGAAAATTTTAAACTTGGAGAAAGAGTGGAAATTGGTTCATTTACAATTATTGATGCTAAAGAAGGAGTAACAATTGAAGATAATGTGAAAATTGGATGGAGTTGTTCAATTTTAAGTAATTCAACAATTGATAATAAAAAAGGAAAAATTATTTTAAAAAAAGATTGTAAAATAGGGGCGAACTCTGTTATTTTACCTGGAATTATTGTTGGAGAAAATGCTACAGTTGGAGCAAATAGTTTAGTAAAAAAAAATATTCCATCAAATGAAATATGGGCAGGTACTCCAGCTAGAAAGATAAGATAAATTTTTAAAATGGAAAAAATTCTCTTTAGAACTTCAGGTGGTAGAATTCGTAAAAAAGAATTAGGTCTAGGACATGTTTTTCGTTGCATTAATCTAGGTTATCAATTAAAATCTCATCAAATTCAATTTTTAATCGAAGATTATGGTTCAGTTTCTCCATTATTACATGAACATGGTTTTAAAAAAATATTTAATTTAATTCCAGGTATATCTATAAATGATGATATTAAAAAAACAGTAGCACATATTTTAAAAAATAAAATTACTATATTAATTGTAGATAAATATGGATTAACAAATCTATATGTCAAAACTCTTAAAAAAATTGTTCGGGTTGTAGTAATTTCTGATTTGAAGAATATAGAATATGATTCAGATCTTGTTATTAATGGTTTTATAGGATTTAATAATAAAATTAAGACTAATAAATTCAAAATTAAATGCTTACTAGGTCCAAAATATCAAATATTAAACCAACAGTATGCAAAGAAACAACACTACAAAAAAAAATATGATCTGCTAATTACTGTGGGAGGATTTGATGCTAATAATTTATTAGAAATCATTCTTAAAAAAATCAGTAAATATGAAAAAAAAATAAAAATAAAAATAATTCTTGGTCATGCAACAAAAAATAAATCAATAATCAGTAAATTTGTAACAAAATCTAATGAAATTACAATTATTAATAAAACAAATAACATGAAGAAGGAAATTTCTAGTACAAAATTTGGTATTTGTGCTGGAGGTATTACAACTTATGAATTTGCTGCTTTACACATACCTTTTGCTATTGTATGTCAATATAAACATCAAATTTTTACTGCAAACGAATGGCATAAAAGAAAAATTGCTAAAAATTTAGGATTTATTCAAAAGGAACCAAAAAAAATAGATCTATTTCTAAATCATTTAATGCAAAATAAAATCATTCTAAATCATAGTAATTTAGTTGATGGATTAGGTTCTAAAAGAGTGGCTATGGAAATACTACATCTGACAAAAAATTAAATTTTGTCATTTTGGAGATATTTTTGAATGAAATTTGACTAGCATGATGGCTATAATTTGATAGAAAATATAATGATTGGTCAGTTTTGTTGATAGAAAATATAATTAGAGAATAATAATAGGATTTAACGTGGTAGTAGAAGAAATTAAACATATTTTAGAAAAAAATGGATATGAAGTAAATTTAGATACTATTTTACGAATTAACACAATGATTGAATCAATTAGAGATGATAATCAGATTAATACACTTGATTATGTAATTGATTGGTTTAATAAAAAAAGGGAAGAATCTGACATGACTGTTCAAGAGATTGGAATTAATGATCTTGATAAATGGAATGTATCCTCTATCACAGGAAATATTTCTCATGAATCACAAGGATTTTTTGAAATAATTGGAGTTAAAGTATCAAATACATTTGATCGTGAAGTTGGGAAAAAAGGTTGGACCCAACCTATGGTTGCAAATAATCCTGGTGGAATCTTAGGATTACTGGTGAAAAAATTTAATGGAATTCCTCATTATTTAGTTCAAGCAAAAGCTGAACCGGGCAATATTGGAAAATTACAATTATCTCCAACTCTTCAAGCTACAACTAGTAATTTACTAAAAGCTCATGGTGGTGCAAAACCATTATTTGCAGAATATTTTAATGAAGAAAAAAATCCAAACATAGTTTATGTAAAATGGCAATCTGAAGATGGTGGAAGATTTTATTTAAAATCCAATTACAATATGATTGTAGAAGTGAATGAAGATGAAGAATTAACAATACCAGATTATTTTATTTGGGTTACATTATTTCAAATTAAACAATTATTAAAAATTGAAAATTTTGTAGGACCACATATTAGAGGAATTATTTCATATTTGTGAATAAATTGAATCCATTAAAATTTGGTATTATTGGTTGTTCCAGAATTGCTAGAAAATCAGTTATTCCTGCCATATTAAAATCAGAATTTGCTGAACTTGAAATAATTGGAAGTAGAACTATTGAAAAATCTGAAAAGTTCTCTAGTGAATTTAATTGTAGAAAAAATGGTACTTATGATGATGTAATATTTGATGATTCAATAAATGCAGTTTACATTTCTACTCCAATTGGAACCCATGCTGAATTAGCTATGAAAGCAGCATCTGCAGGAAAACATGTGTATTGTGAAAAATCATCTACTGATTCTTTTACTTCCGCAAAGGAAATGGTTGAATGTTCAAAAAACAATAATGTTAGGATAATGGAAGGTTTTATGTTTAGATTTCATCCTCAACACCAAAAAGTCCAAGAGTTGATAAATAATAAAAAAATTGGTAATATTGATTCATTCAATGGCAGTTTTGGATTTCCTTCTTTTCCAGAAGGTGATATTAGATATAACAAAGAATTAGGAGGAGGATTTTTGAATGATTCAGGATGTTATCCTATATGTGCCAGTAGAATGATTTTTGATGAAGAACCACTTTCTGTATTTTATCACAAGTATAATCATCCAAAAATGGATGTTGACGTAAAAGGTACATCTATTCTAATATACAAAAATAATAAAACTGCAAATATAACATATGCAAATGGGAATTATTATCAAGCAAAATATGATGTATGGGGATCTGATGGAATCATATCATTAGATAGGGCATATTCTGTTCCCTCTGATTTTATAACAAAAATAAATTTACAATACAATATAGAAAACAGTTGGAATGGTAGGAAAAATAAAATCATTGAAATCCCTGCTACAGATCACTTTCTCAAAATGATCGACACTTTTTGTATGGAAATTGCAGGAAAAATAAAATCTCCATTTAACTTTGAAGAAGAATTATTGAACCAAGCAAAAGTAATGGAGGCTCATAGACGTTCTTCAGATACAGGAAAACTAATCCATCTAGAAGAACTAAACTGATTTTATTACCTTGATTACTGCATCTTGATGTTTTTTTGAAATCTTTGGAAATAATGGAAGTCCCAAAATCTCGTCATAGGCTTTCGTTGTATTAATCACATTAGATTTTTTTGCAAACTTACGATATGCTGTGTATTTATGAATAGGCATCCAATAGACTGTTGTTGTAATTCCATGATTCTTGAATTTCTTATACAATTGATTTCTTGATAATTTGAAATCTTTGGTTACTCGAATCGTATACAAATGATATGAATGGCTTCTATCATTTACAATATTTGGTAGAATTATTCCTGGAATGTCTTGTAAATTTTTGTTATAATACGTAGATGCTTTCTTACGCAATTCATTAATTTTCTTAATTCTTCTTAGTTGTGATATGCCTAATGATGCCCGAATTTCATCTAATCTGTAATTATAGCCAGGTTCAAGAATATCAAATACCCATGGATAACCACTAGAATATCTACTTTTTAGAGATCTTGTCATTCCATGACTTCTTAATTGTCTCACTTTTTCTGCAATACTTTTTGAATTTGTAATAACCATCCCTCCTTCTGCAGTTGTAATATTTTTCGTTGGATAAAATGAGAAACAACCTGTACTGCCCATTGTTCCAGCATGTTTAGATTTATGAAAAGTCCCAACTGCATGCGCACAATCTTCTATCACTTTTAGATTATTATCTTTTGCAACATCTAAAATCTCATCAATATTACAAACTTGACCATAAATATGAACTGGAATAATTGCTTTAGTTTTCTTTGTGATATTTTTTTTAATATTTGAAATTGACAAAAAGAAATCTTCTTTATTTATATCAGTTAATATTGGTTTAGCATTACAAGCTAAAACTGCATTTGCATCTGCAACAAATGTTAAATCTGGAATAATAACTTCATCGCCTTTTCCAATCCCCAATGCCATCAATGATAGGTGTAATGCAGCTGTACAATTTGTAACTGCTACTGCATATTTTGCTTTAGAATACTTACAAAAATCACTTTCAAATTTTTCTAACTTTGGACCTAATGTCAACATATTTTGTTTTAGAGTTTCATAAACTATTTTTTTATCTTCATTTGAAATCCATGGTTCATAAGCAGGAAATTTTATTCTTGATTTTTTTGGAACATTTTTTTTCATATTTCACACTTAAATGTCCTCTATTTATTATAATTATTTTTTAATACTTCTTTGTACAACTCTACAGAATTTTTTGCCATTGATTCACAATTACATTCTTCATGTACAAAATTATATCCTGATATTCCTAATCTCTCTCGTAAATCTTCATCAAGAAGTAGTTTTTTAATTGCATCTGCTAGTTGTACTGGATTGTCAGGTTCTACAAGAATTCCATTTTTATTATTTTGAACCGTAAATGGAATTCCATGTGATTTGGTAGAAATAACAGGTTTTTTGAATGCAAATGATTCTAGTGGAACTAGTGGTGATAATTCCCATTGTGAAGGAAGAATCAAAAACTCACTTTCACCATATGCAGAAATTACATCTTCTCTGGGTGGATTTTTAATTACTATTATATTTCTAGACAAACCAGATTTTTTTATTAATTCTTCCATTTTTTGTTGATAACCAAAATC
>CAJQRM010000008.1 GCA_905612275.1 uncultured Candidatus Nitrosopumilus sp. | reverse complement strand
AAATGATGTCTCTTTTTCAGTAGAAAAAGGAGAAATTTTTGGATTTTTGGGACCTAATGGTGCTGGAAAAAGCACTACCATGATGATCTTTACAACTTTACTAAAACCTACATCTGGAAAAGCTTTGATTGCAGGTTTTGATGTGATGAAAGATGCCAAACATGTTAGAGAAAATATTGGATTTGTACAGCAAGAAACCACTGTTGATGAATATCTAACTGGACGTGAAAATCTATTATTACAAGCAAAATTAAATCATATTCCAAAAAATGAAATTAATCAAAGAATTGATGAAGTTTTAGAATTAATTGAACTTTCCGATAAACAACATCAAGCTGTCGTTACATATTCTGGTGGTATGAGAAAGAGATTAGATATTGCTGGAGGTCTTTTACATCATCCAAAAGTCTTGTTTCTTGATGAACCTACTGTTGGATTAGATATTCAAACTCGGAGAAAAATTTGGCAATATATTAAAAAAATTCACATTGAATTTGACATGACTATTTTTCTTACTACTCACTATATGGAAGAGGCAGATAACCTATGTGACCGAATTGGAATTATAGATGGTGGTAAGATCCAAGTCATTGATTCTCCTCAAAATATGAAAAATGCTTTGGGTAATGAAATTATTTCACTAGTTGTAAATAATAATAATAATCATGATTTATTTTTAGCAGAATTAAAAAAGATTGAATTCATCAAAAAAATTAATGAGGAAGATTTAAAATTAATTCTTTTTACCTCAAATGGAACAGAAGTTATTCCAAAAATTTTTCAAATTTCATCTGATCTTGGAATTAAAATTACTACCATATCTCTAACACAACCCACACTTGATGATGTTTTTATTTCTTACACTGGACATGAAATTAGAGATGACAAGTCAAAATTTAATCGAAAGATTGAACATGCAAAAATGAAGAGGTTACGAGCATGAATAGTATAATGTACGATACATATACGATTTTTTGGCGTGAGTTAAAGAGATACAAAAAGTCTAGAAGTGGAGTTTTAATTAGATTAATTCAACCTGCAATTTGGATAATAGTAGTTGGAAATATTTTTTCAGAGACTCAACCATTAATTCAATCTGTAGGATTTGAAGGTGAATATATTGAATTTATGGCTCCTGGTGTCATTATCTTGACTGCCATTTTTACAAGTATTTTTGGTGGAGTTAACACACTTTGGGATCGAAGATATGGTTTTATGAATAAGGCATTAACTTCTCCAATTTCACGTTCTGCAATTGCTTTAGGGAAAATGTCTGCTATTTCTTTAATTGCTGCCTTACAAGCAAGTTTGATTATTGGAATTGCTTTGGCAATTGGTGTTACATTTCCAAACCCATTAATGATTATTCCAATAATGGGGATTGTTATTTTATTCTCACTAGGTTTTTCTGGAATATCTGTTACTCTTGCAGCAACTGCAAAATCTCAAGAAACTTTTTGGGGGATGATAAATTTACTTGGCATGCCATTATTCATGTTAAGTCCTGCATTATTCCCATTAGAATTATTACCAAATTGGCTTGCAGTAATTGCAAAATTAAATCCTGTTACCTATACTGTTTTACTAGTTAGAGAATTAATGACTGGTGTTTCTGAAGGTGGTATCCCAATATTGATTAGTATTGCCGTGATATTTGCATTTGTACTTACAATGGTGGCAATTACAAGTTATGTGTTTACTCGAGAAGTAAACAAACCATTTTAAGGAAAAATGACAATTACATCTTTTTTAACAATTCAATAGTGATTAATTACAAATTACTTACGATCAACTGTTTCTATATAGAACAATATACTTTATGGAGAGTTTCCTTAAGTCTCAACTTACATGTTGATTGTTATGGGACAATGGTTATCTTGGATTAAATCCAATGAAAAAGAACTTTTAAAAATTTTAGATAATTTAGCAAAAAAAGCAGTTGAAACCTCTGAAGCTGTAGTGGTTTTATTTGATGATCTTAGTAATGTTGAACAGGCCGCAAAAATTCACCAATTAGAAACTGAAGCAGATGTTTTAACACGTGATATATTTTCAGAGTTAAATAAAACGTTCATTACCCCTCTAGATCGTGAGGACATGCAAAGAATTGCATCAAAAATAGATGATGTGATTGATTTCATGGATGGTATTGCTGCTAGAGTGTATAGTTACAAAATTACTTCTCCACCACCATACTGTAAAGAGATGGCAGTAGAGTTGGTCAAAGCTACAAAAGAAGTGGAATACATGATTTCAAAATTACAACGAATTAAGGATTCTAAAGATATGATTCAACATTGTCGAAATACTAGTGATATTGAACATACTGTGGATGATTTGTATAGAGAAGCAATTAGAGAATTATTTGAAAGTGATGATGCAATCAAAATCATCAAACTAAAAGATATCTATGAAACAATGGAAACTGCATCTGACAGATGTGTAGATGTATCTGATGTTATTGAAGATATTGTTTTGAAATATACCTGAGATGATTAAATGTTAGAGATAGCAATATGTGCAATAATTGTTGCATTAATCTTTGATTTTGTAAATGGATTTAATGACTCTGCAAATTCTGTTGCTACAGTAATTGGAACTCGTGTTTTAAAACCAATTCATGCCGTAAGTTTATCTGCTGTAATGAATTTCA
>CAJQRM010000007.1 GCA_905612275.1 uncultured Candidatus Nitrosopumilus sp. | reverse complement strand
CCCATTGATGCTTTTTCAATTGTAATATTTGGAGGTAGTTGATTTAATCTAATCCCAATATTTCCTAATTCGTTTGTTAAAACATCTTCGTGATATGGTTGAAACACATCTAATATCAATAAAACTAAATCTGCTGTTCTTGCAACTGATAAAATTCTTTTACCTAATCCTTTTCCTGATGATGCTCCTTTGATGATTCCTGGAAGATCCAAAACTTGAATTTTTGCACCTCGATAATCCATCATTCCTGGAACTACTGTTAATGTAGTAAATTGAAATGCACCTATTGTAGAATTTGCACTTGTTATTTTATTTAGCAATGTTGATTTTCCAACACTTGGCAATCCAATTAAAACAACTGTTGCATCTCCACTTCGCCTTACATCAAACCCATCTTGCTTCATTCCGGATTTTTTGGTAACTTCTGCTTCTTGCTCTCTTTTTAATTTTGCAATTTTTGCTTTTAGTAAGCCTACGTGATGCTCAGTTGCCTTGTTAATCTGAGTTTTTGCCATTTCATCTTGAATGGATTTAATTTTTTCAGGAATTCCCAATACTATTCATTTCTTGGATTATTCTTTTCCATTAAAACCGTAGCACTTTGTTATTTTTTGCTAGGTATGATGTTACACTGTTTTGTTTATTTTAAAGTAGGTTTTTCTGCTAAACTTACAAAAAAGATTTTGATCAATTAATTTGCAATTTAATTATCATAAGTTTTAGTATTAGTTCTTTTGAATTTACCTTTGTCACGTTTAGAATGTTTTGCTTTATAATTTAGCAAAACTATGCCACTAACAAATCCAATACCACTAATTGCCAAAAGTATTGGTGGCACCCCTTCAGGTAAACTATCCAAACCTATGGCAATAATGCCAATAATGGCAGAAGCAATTATCAAAGTTAAACCGATACGTCGATTATTCAATAAATTACTAAATTTTTCTATGAACTTAAGCGTGTTGATGTTTGGAATTTTAATGATAGTGTACTTTGTTATCTTTTACCTTGTCTAGAGGTGTAGTAATTGTTCTATCTGAACCTTTACAATAATTTTTTCCTTTGTAATGCTTGTGAATTTTAATTTTTGCCATTTTAACACTATCTATTCCGTAGGTTCCATGATGATCAGATACTTCTTCACTAACAATATGGCAATGTATGGAGACATTACACCATTTACACATCATTCTCATTTTGTCTTCTTTCATGGTGTTTCTTTAAAAATTATGGACTTAAGCGTATGGATAAAAAACTCGAAGAAGATAGAATGAACAAAGAAATGACTTGTTTTGATAATTTTAATTTTGACGCTTAACTATAGTTTAAAATCTAATAATTATTAGATAAAAAATAAACAATTGATCAGATTTTAAAAATTAACTTTTAATTTCATAACATTCTATAGGATTTGATAGTAAACCGAATAATTCCAAAACATTACACACTAGGTTCTGAAGAAGCCTTCCACACTATCTCGTGTAATGCTTAGTTGCCTTGGTCTTTGCTTCAGCACGACTAAGTTAGCCATTGAGGATATGATGGTAATTCCCATGCCGATGTGGTATTGGTTTTCTATCAATAAGTTTTCATCAGATCTGATAACCACATTCATTACAACGATTAGCTTTTTTATCAAATCTCATTTGATTACATGCAGGACATTGAGTAAAAGCCATATCTGATAATTCACTTTGTATCATATCTGTTTTTCTGTCTTTTCTTTCTTTTCTTATTACCCAAATTGCACCTACAAGTGAAACAGATCCAGTAATCAACCAGAAACTTCCCATTGTTTGAAAAAATAATAGCAGTAACATCATTGCAAGTGAAATTAATCCATAGCCGATTATAATTAGACTAAAATTACGTCCTTTCATAACTTACAAAAAAAATTATCCTAATTAAAGAAAATTATTATTAAACATTGATGATGTTCTCACTCTAAATTTTCTTTCTTATCTTTAGATTCTTCTTTTGATGTATCTTCTTCTTCCATTAATTTTGAAATTGTGTAATCTTGGTGATCCTTTCGATTTTTGGCTTTTAATTTTTTAATTTGTCTGTTCAGATTTACTCCTGCCCCAATCATAGCAATTCCAAAAAAGATAGCTATTCCCGTATAGAAACTTAGATCGTAAACCATGACAAGAATAATTCCAAGCATTAGGACTGCTATTCCAACTATGATTAGCAGAATTGGGATTTGTTTTATCATAATTTACAAAGATAATTGGGTTTGATTAACTTTGATTGAATATCCAAGTAGGATGAACTGGCTTAGTGATGGAATAGGCTGAGCATCTTATTATTTAGTAAAAAAAACTGAATTTTATGAACAAGAAAACTTTTGCAGTAGATATTGATGGAACTATTACTGAAAATGGTGGTGGTAGAATTCATTTGGATGCATTAGAAGCACTTCGAAGGTTGACTAACATGGGTCATGATGTGATCTATGTTACTGGCAGATCTTCTGTTGAAGCGTATTTGCTTTCGGTATTTGGTGGAACTAAAAAAATTGCAGTTGGTGAAAATGGTGGTTGTATTGCTTTGGATGCTGATGATCATGTTTTATTGGGAAATATTGAGGAATGCAACAGGGCATTTGAATTAATTAAAAATAATGTTGAAGGGGTGCAAAAAAAACCTGTATTTCCTAGATTAACTGAAGTTGTTTTGGAAAGAACTTTTGATATGGAAAATGCACGAAAAATTCTTTCTCAAAATAATATTAATGTTGAATTATCTGATAGTCAATATGCTATTCATATTAATTCAAAAGGAATTGACAAAGGAACTGGTTTTACAGAACTAATGAAAAAATTCAATATTTTAAAAGATGATGTTATTGCCATTGGGGATAGTGCCACTGACATTCCATTGTTTAAAGTTGCAAAAACTAGTATTGCTTTGGGTAATGCCTCTGATGCAGTAAGATCTGAGGCTACCATGACTGTATCTGGATGTAGTGGTGATGGTGTTCTTGAAGCAATAGATAAGTTAGCACCAAAACTATCTGAGATATAGTATGACATTTCAAGTTATAATTGAAGAAATTGAAAATAATCTTAAAAAAATATTAGATGAACTTTCCATTTCTGATGTAAGTTTTTCTGTGGAAGTTGCAAAGCCTGGATTTGGTGATGTTAGTTCTAACATTGCATTCTTACTTGCAAAGGAACTACAAAAAAGTCCTAAAGATATTACTCAAATGTTAACTGAAAAATATTCTCAATGCACTAGTACCCTTGTTTTAAAAACTGAAGCACATCCGTCTGGTTATCTTAACTTTTTTGCTGATTGGACAAAATTAAGTAAATTAATTCTATCTGAATCATATCTTGATACATTTGGAGATGTTGATATTGGAAATAATTCAAACATTATAGTAGAACACACAAGTGTAAATCCTAACAAAGCATTACACATTGGTCATATTCGAAATATTGTAGTTGGTGATACTGTTTCTAGAATTTTAAGTAAGGCAAATTACAAAGTTAATGTTCTCAATTACATTGATGATTCTGGTTTACAAGTAGCAGATATTATTGTAGGATTCAAACATTTTGGATTTGATGAAGAACCTCCAAATGGAAAAAAGTTTGATCATTATTGTGGCGATGATGTTTATGTTAAAACTACTCAAAAATATGAACTTGATTCTTCTCTTGAAGAAATTAGAAAAAATACCTTGAAAGAACTTGAAGATGGTAATTCTGAAACTGCCGCATTTGGGGATCTTATTACTCGAAAAGTTCTAGCAGGTCAATTACAAACATGTTGGAATCTCAATGTCTCCTATGATTGTCTTAATTTTGAATCTCAAATTATTCGCTCAGGAT
>CAJQRM010000006.1 GCA_905612275.1 uncultured Candidatus Nitrosopumilus sp. | reverse complement strand
CACCAAAATGATATACACCACTTGCAGATTTAATATAATCATGATGACTATTTCCGATTTTCATGTCATCAGATATAGTTCCATTAAAAATAATTGAATTTCCAAATTGTGGATAAAATGAATTATAGACCTGAATTGTAGTACCACTACCACCTTGAGACATATCAAGGAAAACACCATCTCTTGTAAAATATACAGATGAAGTCATATTACCTGGGATTTCTTTTTCATAATTTTTAAGAGTGCCACGTTCATTAAGGAATGCGGTAAAAGTAGCATTTGTTAAAATTATTCCTTGTCCATCAGGATCCAACATCATAGGATAATTCAGTTCATCTCGTGCAAGCGAATGTTGTATGTCAGGATTTGAAAAATCAACTCCAGTATCCACAATTGCAATTACAATATCATTCCCAGATGCATTATATTGTTGCATAGCAACACTTGAACCCGTGATTTCACCAATTCGTGAAGCATCAGGAATTATTGTTTCAGATAAATGAAAATCTAATTGTGAGTCTTCAATTACATTATATCCTTGAGAAACAAGATTAGATGCAGATTCTGGAGAAAGTACAGATACAGAAAAAAATCCATAATCAGATTTAATCCCATACAGAGAATTATTATGCAAATTATTATCAGGTAGTGAATTAGAACCAAAAATTAAATATCTTTTAAAATCATTTTCACTAAAAAAATTTGAATCAATATCTATAATATTTGAATTAAAAATAATTTGATTTTGAGAATCATCGAATGAATTTAATTCATCAAAAGGTAATGCATAGGAATTAGCTAAGATTGATGAAAATAATACAAATACAGATAGGAGTGCCACTTTATACAGCATTATTTAGTTTCACATTTTGTTGCATGGTGGCAATTATCTTCTTCTAGCAATAATTGTAATTTGTAATGCAACTATAATTCCTATAGATGCTATGATTGGAAATAATAAAGAATTAAGCTGAGAGGATGCCTCACTAATGGCTCCAACAGATGTAGCAATAGTACCAGTACTTTTATCAATTTTTTCACTTGCAGTTGACAATGTAGAATCAAATCCTTCAATTTCAGATTTTAAAACATCTAATTCATTAGAAGTTTCATCTAAAACAGAATTTAGTTTAATTATTTGTTTATTAATTCCACCAAGATTTTGGCTCAACACATATGTTGCAGCAAAGCCTTTTGATGTAACACCTTCATTAAAAACAGAGATTTGAAAAACATGAGTTCCCTCTTGTGAAGGAGTAAAATCAAAATAATAAACTCCAGAGTATAATGTTTTAAAATGATTTTTGAGAAATAATGATGAGCCATCAGGTAAATGAATCTTAGAATTTCCAAGAAGTTTAGAAGGATCATTTCCAATGCTTAAACCATCACGAGTAGTTTGAATGAATACTCGAAATGATTGATTTGTTGCGCCAGTTTCAGGTGCAAAAACAACAGTATCAATTTGCCGCTCTACTGCAACAGAAATTAGTTCTGTTGTTGATGAAAATTTAATATCAATTTTTTTAGATAATCCTTTTTGTTCAGTACTTAACACTTCAACAACATAAGTTCCATAAGGAGTGCCAGTAGAAGGATCAGGCCAAATCAATAACTGATGATTAAAAGTTCCATCAGGGTTTGTTTGAACTTGATCAAATTTTGTAATAGATTCATCAGGTGCAAATAATCTTAAAATAAGATTTTCTCCAGGTAAACCTGTTCCATATACTTGTAAAGTGTGTTCAGGAGAATAGACCTTAGTATTTGTAGAAATTTCTAATTCTGAAAATGAATCTTGAATTGGGATTAATAGAAATACAAATATGATAGAAAGTAAAACAAATGATTTCATTTTAATTTATTTCTAATGTTCTCCTAGATATTACTTGTGAAAAAATTGTGCATAACTTTCGTTAAGAGGTATTCAAAAAAAGGAAAAAAGGAAAATTAGAACTAGTTATTCTTACTGTACACTTATTGTTGTACTAACTGGTGGTGATAATGCCGTTGGATTATCTACTGATTCCCATACGAATGCAGTTGCTGTGTAGCTACCGCCTTCAGTTGGAATCCATGATAATGCTGGGCTGAATGATTGACCACTAGATAGTGAACCTGTAATCCATGCGAGTGAGACTGTTACACCGTCACCATCCTGAATTTGTACTAAGTATGCGAATGATTGCTCTTTATCTTGACCATTTGCTAAGTCAGCAGTTAGTTGTACTTGTTGATCTACGCTAACAGCGTTTAAGCTGTTACCGAATGCATCAACGATTCTCAAGTTAGCAGCTGGTGCTCTCTCGAGAGGTGGTACAACAGTACCGATTAGTGTAGTGGCTGTAATATCAAGTTCATCTGCAGTAGTATATGGATCAGGTAGTGTATTGTCCTCGTATTCTGCGGTGACTGTGTCACCTTCTGCTACTCTGAGTCTATGACCGGAAGAATCGTTGACAGTAGTAAAGAATACTGTGCCCTCGAAAATTCCAGTTGCCTCATTAGTTTCAGTTACAGTAAGGTCAATACCTCCGGCGTCGGAGTCAGACCAAGCGTCAACTGCGAAGTTGTCGATTGCTGCTGGATTTAAGTTCATATCTGCGTCAATTATTCTAATCACACCTGTTCCGCTTGCTGGGTAACTGCTCTCGAGGAATTGTATCTCACCGATATTCCATCTGATTAATGCTGAACCTACAACTGTTTCATCCTCTGAGAATTCAAAGGAGACAGTTAGTCCGTCATTGTCAGTTGTTGCAATATTACCGTCGGTTGGACCTGTTCCGGTTGCACCGCCGACTACTGCTGTAATATCTGCTGTACCGTCTCCATCTGCATCATGGCTAAATCCACCGAGAGTTACCTCACCGATGAAAATACCTGTATCAGCACCTGATTCAACGAGTTTGTAGTTGTTTAATTCGTTACCTCTAGTAGAGACCTTTATTGGGTCACCAGTACCAGAGCCGATTTCATCAACTAAACCACTGTCGAAGTTATGGTCAGGAGCTACAATTGTGATGTAGACTAAGTCAGTCCATGTGTATACTTTTTGATCGAGTTCTATAGTTGCACCAAAGTTAGAAGTATAGACAGTTAAGCCTATAGATTCATCCTCTTGTCCAACATAGTCAGCACCTGCTGGACCCCAGTCAGTATATTCTAAGTCGATTTGCTCACCTCTATCCAATAATTCACCAACTAAGGTATCAGGGATTTCAATGACTACCTGGAAGATTCCAGTAGAGTCACCTGTTTCTCTGAGCAAAGAAGGCTCAGGATCAAATGCTGCTTGTGCACCTGAACCAGCATAGTCTCCCATACTGGTGGTTGCGGCATCAGAGTCCCACTCGATCAAATCGAGTGTGTAGGATTCAGCTCCATCGTTATCACGATCGAAGTCTGGCTCAATTAAGGTTAAGATCATATCTGAACCAATTAAGTAGACTGATTTATCGGCTTGTAATACACCGTTTCTAAGGTCGAAAGTTGCAGAGTCAGTAACAGATTGTGCTTGTCCTGAAGCATCTTTGATATCATTGTATGTTACAGTGAGAATATCACCTTGTAAGACACAGCCGGCTTTGAATGTAGTTGGACATGATGCATTATCAGGTCCAGATTTGTAGCCTATGGTTGCGTCATACTCGAACATACCAGATGTTGGAGATGTTTCAGTTATTGGGTTTGCAGTGTTTCCGAATGTGGCGACGGTAGTTGTATCAGAGCCTCTCTCAATTTTGAGAACGACTGTTGTATCTGAGATACTATCTTCACCAAATGCGGAGACATCGTAGTCTGCGTCACTTACAGTGACGTGGACCGTTACATTACCTTGAGCAAGACTATGTGTTGTAGCAGTGTGGGATGATGTCCATGTAGTAGATTCGGCTGCAGTTGCGTGCAATGCGAATCGTTCATCTGCGGTTTCATTACCCCATGGTACTGGATAGACATTTCTATCAAATGATACAGAACCAGTGTTAGCATTAACGCTTGCACCGGCACCAACTTCTATAGTTTCACCAGAAGCATCACGATGGTCGTTGTAGTTGACCTCGATATCTGTTCCTGTTGTAGTTACAGTTGTTGCTGAACCTGCATCATAGTAAGTAGCTGGTACTTGGAATGATCCAACGAATATACCTGAATCAATTGCTGTCTCTACCAAAGTAAAGCCAGATGCTTCAAGTCCATCGTCAGGAGATCCTGCTGTATTACCACTACCTGCTGCGGTCCATGTTTGATCATTGAATGTGATATCTAGTACATGATCAGTACCTGCGTTACCAACTTTGTCATCAGTTGATGTAATGTATACATCAAGTAATCCACTGTCGGTATTCATGTCCTGGTCATCTAGAGTTACAATTACTGTATCTGCGGTCTTGTAATTGGCTGAATCAAATGTAACTACACCACTGTGTGATGGAGCTGCGACTTGATCAGCAATTTGAGTTTGAACACCATCTGATCCAAGATCCAAATAATTGATTCTTGGTGAGTCTTCATCAGTCATGTCCTCATGGACAATCATGGTGATACTGCTACCATAGGTTGAAAGACCGGAGAATGTTGCAACTGCATCAACGTTAAGTTGATTTAGCATGATATATTCAACATCACCTTCAAAGGTTGCAGAGTTGTCATCAGATTCCTCTAAGAGGAAACGATACATTGCATTGTTGATTCTATCACCAAAGGTGAAAATGTCAACATAAATTGAATCACCAGTTTCACCAACGAGCACACCAGTAAAGTTGAGAATTAATGTATCAGTCTCAACAATAGCTGTGGCTACTGGGTTAATGGTGGTATCAAGTTGCAATAATCCAACTTCTGCTGTGGAGTCAACAAAAGGCAAAAGTGCATCACCAGAAGCATCCACTAGGGTTACTCCAGTTATAGAACCAGCCGTTTCTGTAACATCATAATTTGCGAAAATAAATGTTGCATCAGTAATGGCTGTTCTTGCATCTGCGATTGTTGTTCCATTGAAGGAGACTTGGGTATATGTACTCTTCATAAGAGTGGCTGTTACTGGACTTGTTAAGGTACAAATCTTATTGAAAGTACCAATGTTACATCCAGAGTGAGCCACTGCTGTATTTTCAGTATTACCAAACAAGGAGTCAGAACCCAATGTTATTGGGCTACCAACTTGTAAGGATGGAATTGTACTGTTGTATGAATTAGTCATTACCATATCTTCACTACTCCATGAGTTTTTGTTTAAGTCTTGATCTACAAGCGTTACTGCTAAGGTTTCACCGGAATTCCACTCATCACCAACAGAGGCTTCATCCATATCCAAGTTACCAAAGTCATTGGCAACAAGGAATGTTACTGCACTATCGTTATAATCGATAGTTCCAGTTGTTCCTCTTTTAGCTGTTGTGGAAACAATTAGGTTAGAATCATCTGAATCATCGGTATTGTAAAAGATACCACTGTTGTCGGCTCCCTCATAGAAGACCAGGTACTGGTCTGCTGTTGGGTCGTCGGCTGTGGCATCATTTGCAAAGACAGGTACAGCGGTTCCACTGGAATCTGCTGCACTGTTGGTGTTGTAGTTTATTTTCAAAACTCCATTATCACCAAAGCCCATGTTTTCTGCTTCGTGTCCACCAGCGTAATCACCTGGATGTGTACCATTAGTAAATGATACAGTACCAGCTGTTCCAGCTGATGGTACGTAGAAGATAACAATGTCTTCATTAGTTGGGTCGATGTTCAAGGCTTGATCAGCAATTTCTAGATGGACTTCAGAACCTTGGGTTGCTGAAAGTCTATCTACAGTGACTGATGCATAGCTATCTAAACCTGAAGAATCATAGTCTATTGTGACTACTTCATCTTGTCCGGCTTGTGAAAGTACAATATCGAAAGCTCCTTGTGTGAAGTCATACAGTTGTATGAATGGCCATTCGGTATTATTAACACCGATTTGACCTACAGTTGAAGATTGATCCGAGTTCATCGTTACCGGACCACCACCGACATTATTAGTGCCGTTGTAATCAGATAGCGTTGGCGGATTTGTAATAACTCCAGTAGTGGCTTTCAACATAGTTACAGAGGCACCGGTGGTCATATCAGACTCACCTGTACCATTGACACTATTGTGTGCTTGACCGATTAGGCCAGAACTTCCAGTTCCAGCTGTACTATATGTATCGACACCATAGTCCAGATAATTATCTGTACTATCGAAATCATCGGTACCGGTTGCATCAATGTAGCCATAGGCTCCAATGTATGCGTACCAGTAACCGTCAACACCTTGTGCCATACGTAGAACATTGTTGTCTACGTAGACAGTTGGTTCGGCTTCTGCGACTTCTGTATCTGCTCTGTTTGGATCTTTTACAATAATCTCAACAACTGATCCACCTCCAAAGGTGTTTCCGAATTGTGCGTTTTCTGCGGAGACATAAAGTTGACCAGCGGCTGCGGCTTCTGGCACCATTGAAGGTGCGGCAATAACCATACCACCAGCTAACATTATTGTCATTAGCGTAAGACTAGTTAATTTACGTCCTATTTCGTTATTCATGTTATTGATATTTTTTTCAAAAATTTGTATTTAAGCCTAATGGACGATTTGTCCACAAATAGGCCATTTCTTGCGATTTTTTCATGTATTTTTCTTATTTTTCATTATTTTTACATGATTTAAGTATATTTTATATAATTTATTTCAATATTTAGATCAAAAAACTATATTTTATAACATTTACTATGGATTCATGAAATATTTACAGGCTAAATTTTCGACAATAGCGTTTTGTAAAGTGTAATTGCATCAGATTCATCTTTTGAACCAACAACTACAGCAGATCCACGCTTCATAAAATTAACAGAAAGATCATTTGTTCTCATAGATAGTCCCAAGTCACCTAAATTCTCAACAAGAAATCCTTTTTCTTTTGCAATTGCAGAAACACTGGCAGAATCTAAATCAAAGGTTTCAGTGGGGGTAATGGAATAAGTTCTCTTACCTCTATTTCTTCCACATAATTCTTCTAAAATTAATTCTTGTTTTTCTACAACTTTTAATTTTCCAGTTCCACAAATTGGACACTCTTCAGCTCTGAATGTTTTTGTACTGTTAAAATCTAAATTTTCTAAATCAATATGTAAAATTCTATTTGATAAATTTGGTTTCTTTCCAGTAATTATTTTTACAGCTTCTGCAACTTCTATTCCACCAACAATAGAAAGTATTGATGGATGTACTCCTTCAATACTACATGTTGGCATTGTATCTTCATCAAGTGCAGGAAACATGCAATAGTAACATGCAGATTCTTTTGGTAAAATTGTAAATGCTTGTCCTGATGTTCCAACAGCAGCTCCTGTAACAAATGGAATTCCAAATTTAACACAAGCTTTGTTTAATGCATATCTTGCATTAACTGAATCAAGTGCATCAATTACAACATCACATCCTTCTACAACTTCAAGTGCGGTATAATCATTTACAGAAACAGTTAAAGCTTCAATGTTACATTCCGAATTTAATTTTTTTAATTTTTTTGCTGCTACCTCAACTTTTACTTGTCCAACATCTGATTCATCAAATAATGTTTGTCTATGTAAATTAGATAATTCAATTACATCTCTATCAACAATTCTTAATGTTCCAACACCCATTGCAGTTAGTCTTGTAATAATTGGATGTCCCAATCCACCAGTTCCAACAACACAAACTTTAGAATTTTTTAATTTTAGTTGTCCGTTGTAACCAATTTCTTCAAGCATTACTTGACGTGAATATCTGTCTAGTTCTTTTGAGGAAAGATCTTCTGAACCTCCAGCAACTGCTGGTAAAATATACACCTCATCACCATCTTTTAGAGTAGTTTCCATACCACTAGAAAATTTTGCATTTTTGCCATTAATGTAAATATTAATCAAAGAACGAGGTGTATTATCAGCTTCTAATACTCTACGCTTAAAATCATCGCCTAAAAGTTCAGATATTTTTAGAAATGCATCTTGTAAAGAATCAGCAGAAATTTCAGTTTTTTTCTCACCACCGCCTGCATTTAGTACAGATGGAATTGTAAATGTGATATTTGCCATATTATTGAACTACCGCCGAAATTTCATTGATATTTGGCTTGTAAATAGTTGGCTGTGGTAATACTTGCATAATGGATTCAGTTGCTTTGAGACCATTACCTGTAACATAACATACAACTTTATCATTTTTATCAATTTTACCCTGTTCAACCATTTTTTGTAATATAGAAATAGATACACCGCCAGCTGGTTCAGTAAATATTCCCTCAGTTTTAGCCAAAAGAAGAATTGCATCTAAAATTTCTTGATCATTACATTCTTCTGCAAATCCATTATACTGTTGTAATCTTTTCAAAACATATCTTCCATCTCCAGGATCACCAATTGCTAAACTCTTAGCAACTGTATCAGGATTTTCTACTGGAATAACTTCTTTAGAATTTTTCTTAAAAGCATCAACTATTGGTGCACATCCATGTGGTTGTGCTGCAATCATATGCATGTTAGATACATCATCAAGTAATGATACAGTTTGTAATTCTTCAAATCCTTTACAAATTGCATTAAGCATTGCACCACTTCCTACAGGAATTATTAGTTGATCAGGTACTTGCCAATCAAGTTGCTCTGCAACTTCATAAGAAAATGTTTTAGAACCTTCTACATAGTGTGAACGCATGTTAATATTTACTATACCAATTCCTTTACTATCACCAATCTGTGCTGCAATTCTATTTGTATCATCATAAGTTCCATCAACTGCAATATAATTTGCACCGTAAGATAATGCTTGAGCAATTTTTGCCATTTCAATATTACTTGGTGCAAATACATGACACGGTAATCCAGCTTTAGCTGCATGTGCTGCAGTTGCAGATGCCAAATTACCAGTAGATGCACAACCAACTGCAGTTAATCCAAATTCTTTTGCTTTTGATATTGCAACACCAGCTGGTCTATCTTTAAATGAAAATGTTGGATTTACAGAATCATTTTTTATGTAAAGATTGTTTAGTCCTAATTTTTTTCCAAGATTATCAGCTTTAGTAAGTGGAGTCATTCCAGCTCCAATACTAACAATATTTGATTTATTTTCTATTGGAAGTAATTCAAAATATCGCCAGTATGTCTGCTCACGACTAGCAAATGTTTCTTTTGTTAAAGTTGGAAAGTCATATTTTACATCTAGTGGACCAAAACAGTCATCACAAACATACTTGAAAGCAGTTTCATACTCTTTTTTACACTCTCTACATTGTAATGATGTTCTAGCCAAGATCAATGATTGCCCCCAAACGTAGATAAAAAATCCTAATATCAAGTTAAGTAATACTTAATTTTAGTCTAGAAAAATATAATAGAACTTGAGAATGAATTAGGCGAAGAATAGGTAATCAATTTTGAAAATAGTAAAGTTTTTAGAGATTTTTTAAATGTCAGTTTACATGGTTAATGTTAAAGTAATAATTCCAATAATAATTATAATAATAATTGCTGCATCACTAATCATATTTACTCCCAATGAAGAAACAACTAAAAATGTAATAGAAGAAAAATGGATAGGATCAGGGCCGTTTGCAATTGATAAAGCTCAATACAATGTAGGTGAAAAAATTTTTCTTGATACAGACGGTTTAAAATTTGATGAGAAAGGAACAATAGAATTTTTACGACCAATAAATGATACACATCATAAAGCACACATCAAAATACCATTTGATGGAATGAGTAAACAACAATTTAATTATTATTTTGAACCAAGACTTCATTTGTACAATGGATTATGTTCAATGGATGATATTGCAGGTAATTGGATAGTCAGATTTTCAGGAACACAATATGAAGACATAAATTTTGAAATTCTTAACCAAGTTAGTTCATGGGATGATAGATTGATGGAACCAGTTTGCTAAATTATTTTAGTTCGTTATGAAAGCAAACTTTTTCACCAGTATGACATGCAGGACCTGATGGTTCAACAAGATAAATTATTGCATCAGAATCACAATCAACTAGTATTTCTTTAATTTTTTGAGTATTACCAGACTCTTCACCTTTCATCCAAAGTTTATTTCTGGAACGACTCCAAAACCAAGAATTGCCAGTTTTTTTTGCCAATTCTAAAGATTCCTTGTTTGTATAAGCAAGTGTAAGAACATCTTTTGTATTTGCATCTTGAACAATTACAGGTACAAGACCACCACTTTTTTCAAAATCAATTTCATCAATAGACTTGTTCATAATTTCTATCTATAACTTAGACATTATAATCTTACAGGGATTTTTTTCTCTTTAAGAAAAGATTTGACGCCTTTCACACCATGAGTTTCATAGTGAAAAATTGAGGCAGCAAGGGCAGCATCAACATCTGATTTTTCAAAAATTTCCACCATATCATCAGGTTTCCCACATCCACCAGATGCAATTACAGGAATAGATGCAGAATCAACAATGGATTTTGTGAGTAAAACATCATATCCATTTTTTGTACCATCTGCATCAATACTAGTAAGTAAAATTTCGCCAGCACCTAATTTTTCAGCTTCTTTTGCCCATGTAATTACATCAATACCAGTTCCTTGCTTTCCTCCAAAAATAAAAACTTCAAACCAGAATTTTTTATCATCTTCTGAAAATATATTTACATTTTCTTTAAGTTCATAATTTCTTTTAGCATCAATTGCAACTACAACACATTGTCTTCCAAATAGTGTCATTAATTCAGTAATTAGTGGTGGATTTTTTATTGCTGCAGTATTAACCCCGACTTTATCAGCGCCATTAAGTAAAATATTTCTAGCATCATCAATTGATTTAACTCCACCACCAACAGTGAATGGAATATTAATTACAGAAGCAACTTTACGAACTAATTCTTTAATTGTTTCTCGTTGTTCATCAGAAGCTGTAATATCAAGAAATACAAGTTCATCAGCACCCTCATTACTATATTTAGCAGCTAACTCTACTGGATCTCCTGCATCCTTAATGGATTCAAAATTTAATCCTTTAACAACTCTACCATTTTTTACATCTAAACAGGGAATAATTCTTTTAGTTAAGGTCATGATAATTTCTTTGTCTCCTCAATAGTTATTTTATTTTCATAAAGTGCTTTCCCTAAAATAACACCCCATGCATTTTTTTCTTTCACTTTAGGAATATCATCAATATTAGAAATTCCACCACTAGCAATTACATTTGCTTTATCTAAATCACAGGCTTCTTCAAGAAATTCTAGATCAGGTCCTTCTAAAGTTCCATCACGATTAATATTGGTTAAAAGAAATTCTGTAAATCCAACATGTAAAAATTCCTTCATTGAATCAATTAATGAAATATCAGTAGTACTTTGCCAACCATCCGTTACAATAATTCCATCTTTGTGATCAACAGAAATAACAATTTTTTCAGGTCCTAGTTTAGTAAGTAAGTTTTGTAATAATTCAGGTTCTTTGAATGCCAAAGTTCCAATTACAACTCTATCAGTAATATCCAGAGCTTCAAGTATTAATGATTCAGAACGTAGTCCACCTGCAATTTCTATAGGAATAGATACTGAAGAAACAATTTTTTTAATTAATTCAAAATTAGAACCCAATCCCAATGTAGCATCTAAATCTACAAGATGAATCATATCCGCTCCAGCATCTTCCCATTTTTTTGCAACACTAATTGGATCATCACTGTATATGGTTTTTTGATTAGGATCACCTTTGTAGAGTCTAACTACTTGGCCATTCATAAGATCAATTGCAGGGATTACTTTCATTTCTTACACACATTCAGAAAATTTTGTATCATAATTTTTCCAACATCTCCTGATTTTTCAGGATGAAATTGAGTTCCAAAAAAATTGTTTTTTTCAACTACTGCAGGAACTTTAACACCATAATCAGATTCGGCTGTAATTACATCATCAAATGTTGGTTTTGCACGATAAGAGTGAACAAAATAAACCCAGGAATCATCTGCAACGTCTTCTAAAATAATTCCAGGTTTTTTAATTTCCAAATTATTCCATCCCATGTGAGGAACTTTCATAGTAGATGGCAAAACCACTATTTCACCCTCAATTACATTAAATCCTTTTTCAATCCCCTCTTCACTTTTTTCAAAAAACATTTCCATTCCAAGGCATATACCTAAAACAGGAGTATCTTCGTTAACAAAATCATGAAATTTAGTTTTTGAATTTTCATTTATGCTTTTAATGGCAGGATCAAAATTACCTACACCAGGTAATAATAATCCAGAATAAACATTAGGATTGTCAAAAGAAGTTATCACATCTACTGAAGCACCTACTTGTTCAAGGGAATTTTTGAGGCTGAAAATATTTCCAGCACCATAGTCAAAAATTGCTACACTAACCATTACATTGAACCTTTAGTACTTGGAATTCCTTTTTGTTTTTTATCATATGATGATGCAGATCTAAATGCAACTGCAAGAGATTTAATTGCAGATTCAACTTTGTGGTGATCATTATCTCCATACTTTACAGTAAGGTGAATACAGCTATTCAGATTTTGAAGTAATGATTGGAAAAAATGTTCTAGATCTTCTTTAGAAACATTTTCAATCTTACTTCGTTTTATTGATAAAGTCAATTTTGAAAATGGTCGTTTTATTAGATCAATTGATGCTTCAGCTAGAGATTCATCCATTGGTACTGAAGCATAACTAAATCTTGTTATACCACGTCTAGAGCCTAATGCTTTATCAATTACTTGACCAATTGTAATTGCAGTATCTTCAATCAAGTGATGTTCAATTCCATCATTAGATTTTGCATTAACTTTAAGATCCATCATCCCATGTTTACCAAAAGATGTGATCAAGTGATCAATAAAATTAATTCCAGTCTTAATACTAGTATTACCTGTTCCATCAAGATTAACAGATACAGAAATAGTAGTTTCCTTAGTACTTCGATTAATTGATGCTTTTCTTTGAACCATATTTTTCACGGATTATATGATATGATTTATTCTAAATTTAATACCTTTGGTAGTAGTTCAATGGAGTCTAAAACAAGAATAGCCTCATTTTGTTCAAATAATTTCAATTTTTCCTGTGGATTTTTACTAGTTCCAATTATTCCACAAAAAGTAGTTTTATAGCCTAAAATTGTAGATTTTTTAGCCATAAGAAAATCCTCCATAGAGTCACCAACATACAAACAAGATTGACTATTCATACCACTAATAGAATTAATTAGTGCTTGAGGATTTGGTTTTGCAAGATCTCTGGATTCATCCTCTAAAAATGCTGAATTTTTTAAATCAAATTTTTCTAGTAGATGTTTTAATGAATATCTAACAGATTCTTTTCCTCTTCCAGTTACCATAGAAATTTGTTTACCAAATTTTTTCTGTAATTTCTCAGATAAATTATCATTAAAAATTACATCATCATTTTCAATTAAACCAGGGTCAGAAAATTTTGATGAATTTTGAAATAATTTTGAATAAAGTTCAGGTC
>CAJQRM010000005.1 GCA_905612275.1 uncultured Candidatus Nitrosopumilus sp. | reverse complement strand
TGCGTTTGGTGCTTTTCGTTTTAATTCAATAGCTAAAATTCCGAATAATAGAACCTGAATTGATGCGCCTGCTGCGTACCAAAATGGACCACTGATACCATATTGATATGCTACAGTGGATGATTGCAGTAATGTTGCCGCCCATGTCCATGCTGAAACAATTGCTGCTGCAGTAAGACCAGTTTTGATAGTTCTTCCTGCTGTGTTAAACATTTCAGAGGTTTGACTAACACCTAGGTATTTTTCTTCAATTTTTACTTCAATTGTAATAATTACAGCAAATACCATTCCTAGACCAACAACAATAGCCCAACCAATCCATTCTGGTAAAGCTTCTCCAATGGCAAAACCTTCAGATATTGCACCTGCTGCATAAACAGATTGAGGAATACCAGAAACAGTAATGATCGCAAGTATAGCTAAAAGTGAAAACGCGTAGACGGATCTAATTTGGGACACTAGAAAAACTAATGCCAATATCTATTTAAGGATTTTAAGGTCATTAAGGGTTAAATACATCAAATTTCAGGCTCAGATAAAAATACAGAATAGTCAACATAAAATTATTTTGGAATAATTAAACAAGTACTTCCGATAATATTTTTAAAATAAATGATACAATCGACCTAAAGATAATTTTGTTGCAGGATCAGTTGTAGTAATTTTTCCATCAACTTTTACTTCATATGTTTCTGGATTTACATCAATGTCAGGTGTTGCATCATTATACAACATATCTTTTTTTCCAATGGAACGACAATTTTTTACAGCAACTAATTTTTTATCACAATTAATTTTTTCCTGCATGCCATTATCTAATGCTAATTGAGATGTAAAAATTATAGATGTTGATTGTACTGCTTTACCAAATGATCCAAACATAGGTCGATACAATACTGGTTCTGTTGTTGGAATGGAAGCATTTGGATCACCCATTAAAGAATAAGCAATGAACCCACCTTTGATAATCATTTTAGGTTTTACACCAAAAAATTGTGGAGACCAAATTACAATATCAGCTAATCTTCCAGGCTGCAAGCTTCCAACATGATCAGAAATTCCATGTGTAATAGCAGGATTAATAGTAATTTTTGCAAGATAACGTTTTACTCTAAAATTATCATTTTGAGAATTATCTTCAGATAAACTTCCAGTCATTTTTTTCATCTTATCTGCAGTTTGCCAATTTCTTGTAGTAACTTCTCCAACTCTTCCCATTGCTTGACTATCTGAAGACATCATACTAAGAACTCCAATGTCATGCAAAACATCTTCTGCAGCAATTGTTTCTCCTCTTATTCGAGATTCAGCAAATGAAATATCTTCAGGTACTGATGAATTAAGATGGTGACAAACCATCATCATGTCAAGATGTTCTGCTAAAGTGTTTACAGTAAATGGACGTGTTGGATTTGTTGAAGATGGAAGAACATTAGATAGACTTGCAACTTTTAAAATATCAGGAGCATGTCCCCCACCTGCACCTTCAGTATGATAAGTGTGAATTGTTCTACCTGCAATTGCTGCAATTGTATCATCTACAAATCCACATTCATTTAGAGTATCAGTGTGAATAGCAACTTGAGTGTCAGTTTTGTCAGCTACATTCAATGCAGAATTAATTGTTGCAGGAGTTGTTCCCCAATCTTCATGTAATTTTAATCCACAAGCTCCAGCTTCAATTTGCTCAAACAATGCAGGTTCAAGAGAATCATTTCCCTTTGCAAGAAAACCAAAATTCATTGGAAAATTATCTACAGATTCAATCATTCTATGAATATTCCATTTTCCAGGTGTGCATGTTGTAGCATTAGTTCCATCAGCAGGGCCTGTTCCACCACCAATCATAGTTGTAGTTCCATTACAGATTGCATGTGTTGCTTGTTGTGGAGAAATAAAATGAATGTGAGAATCAATTGTGCCAGGAGTACAAATCGTATTTTCTCCAGCAATGATTTCAGTGTTGGATGAAATTATCATATCTACATCATCTGCAATATTTGGATTTCCAGCATTTCCTACACCTACAATTCTTCCGTCTTTTACACCAATGTCAGCTTTGATAATTCCTAAAACAGGATCTAAAATTATTGCATTTGTGATAACGAGATCAAGTGAATCAGCTCTAGACACTCCACTAGCTTGTCCCATTCCATCTCGAATACTTTTTCCACCTCCAAAAACAGATTCGTCACCATGTTTGATCAAATCTTTTTCAATTTCAATAATCAAATCAGTATCAGCAAGGCGAACCCTATCACCTGTTGTAGGACCAAACAAATCAGTATAATTTTTTCTAGAAATATTTAGAGTCATAATTCCATACCTCGAAAGCCTTGTTCTTTTGCTTTAGTAAATGCTTCATCTTGTTTTTCAGATAATGAACCATTTACTAATCCACTAAATCCATAAACAATTCTTTTACCAGAAAATTCTGTTAACTTTACTTTTTTATTATCTCCTGGTTCAAATCTTATAGAAGTTCCAGCAGCAATGTTAAGATGAAATCCATAAGATTTTCTTCTTGGGAATTCTAATGCTTTATTCACTTCAAAAAAATGTGCATGAGATCCAACTTGAATTGGTCTATCTCCAGTATTTGTAACATCCAAAGTTATTGTAATTTTTTCAGCATTTGCAATTATTGGTTCTTCAGATAGAAAATATTCTCCAGGAATCATTTTAGTTTTCACCTATAGGATCATGAACAGTAACTAATTTTGTACCATCATCAAAAGTAGCTTCAACTTGTATAGAATGAATTAATTCTGGAACTCCTGGTAATACCTGATCTCTTTTTAAAACTTGTTTTCCAGAACTCATTAGTTCTGGAACAGATCTTCCATCTCTTGCACCTTCCAATATATGATCAGCAAGAATAGCTACAGATTCTGGATGATTTAGTTTTAATCCCCTCCCCTGTCTTTTACGTGCTAATTCTGCTGCAACAAAAATATTTAATTTCTCTAATTCTCTAGGTGTAAGCATCAATAATTATCATATTCAATTACTGT
>CAJQRM010000004.1 GCA_905612275.1 uncultured Candidatus Nitrosopumilus sp. | reverse complement strand
ATAAGTAGGATCAGATAGATGGATATGGGAATCAAAAGACCAAGTCATTTTCTAATTAATTCTCAATATAGTCTGTATAAATCGATTCCTTAGTGATATTTTTTCACTCATTAAGTTTTTTCACAAAAAATTAAATTAAAAATTATGAAATCATCAGAATTAGGATTATCTGCAATGTATAGAATATTAAAAAAAGCAGGAGCAAATAGAGTTAGTGATGAATCAGCAGATGAATTAAGAAGAATAATAGAAGATATTGCAGAAAACATTGCAAAAAGTGCAGTGGACTTAGTTTCTCAAACTAAGCCAAAACGAGTAACCATAATGCGTGAAGATATAACAAATTCATGGTTACAAAAAGAAAAAGAATCCAACATGGATCGTTTCAAAGTAATCTAAAAAATTCTAATCTAAAGAGTTTAATTGTTCATTTCGTATTTTCCAAAACGGTACTCTGGCAGAACGGTTATGCGTGAGCCTGCAAAGCTTATACAAGGGGGTTCGACTCCCTCGGGTACCTTTACTCAACAATAACTTGAGCTTTCATCCAAGGATGAAGTGTACAAAAATAATCATACGTTCCAAAATCATCAAAAGACAATGTATATGATTGGTATGGATCTAAGTAACCACTATCAAAAAGTTCAGTGGGTTCACCATAAAATCCAGAAGTTACACTATGAAAAGAGGAGTCCTCATTAACCCAAGTAACAGATTTTCCTTTTTCAACAACAATGCTGGATGGAATATAACAAATATCTTCAATATCACAACCTGGACGTGAAACTTTGATTGGTATTATTACATCAGCCTTAATAATTTCTTCAACTTTGACAGTAGTTTCTTCAGAATTAGTTTCTTCAAAATTATAATTAGATAGAGATAAGCCAATTATTGAAATGGATATTCCTAAAATTATTGCCAAAGTAATTATTTTTTTTATCAATTCATTTCACAGCCATTAGAGATGTATTATACAATTACCCAACTCTCTAAATATATAATGCATTACAAAAATAGATGTCACAAAATCCAAATGGTCTATTAGAATACATACCAGGATCACATGCTCTATTAGTACAAAAAAATTCTAGTCCACCTCTAGAAGGTTTTGCAGAAAATATCAGAGAAAGTATTCATGAGTATGCAGAGGATTCAAAAAATGAAGTAGAAAAAGGAAATAATTTTCTTCAGTGGATTTTAACAAGAGTTTTTGAGGCTACAGAAGATGATGCAGCAGATGCAATTGTAGATGGAGCAAATGATCTAGGAATTGACGCATATCTCCCAGTTGATTTTTCAGATAATACAATTAGATTATTTCAATCAAAATATGGCACCTCACATTCACTAGAAGCAATTGCCAAATTCAAAGAAGATGCAAAGAGATTACTTTCAAAAGATATTACAAAAATGAGACCAGAATTAGCCCAACTTGTTACAAAAATTAAAGAAAAAAATCTAAAAATAAAATGCTGTTATGTTACTGATCAAAAAGTCGATTATCAAGATGAAATGGTAGAAATTATAGATGAAGAACAAATAATTCAAAAATTATGGGATAGAATAAAAAAACCAGCAGCAGGGAAAAAATCATCAATTAAACTTGAAAGAATGCTTAGACATGAAAATACTATTTTGGGAATTTTAAAACTACGTGAATTAACAGAATTTGTAAGTAAAAACAGAGACTATGTTTTTGAATCAAATATTAGACAATGGATGCAATTTAAAACTACAGTCAATAAAGGATTACGAGATACTTTACAAACAAATCCGGGAAAATTCTTTTTTTACAATAATGGAATTACAATAGTAGTTAGTGATTTTACAGAACTAGGAGAAAACATGATTGAGCTTTTTGCTCCACAAATTGTTAATGGTGCACAAACATCAAATTCAATTTTAGATCATTCAAAAAGAACAAAAAATATGGAGGGATCAATGACTGTAACCATAATCAAAGCTGATGATGAACAAGAACAAAACAATATCACAAAATATAGAAATTCTCAAAATTCAGTAAGAGGAAAAGATTTAGTTTCATTAATGGATTTTCACAAATCAATTAAATCACAATTAAAAAATTGTGGATATTTTTATGAAATTCAAGCAGGCTCGTTTGATACAAAAACAAAGTCAAAACAATTAGAATACAGCGGAGATGTAGCTTACAATAACTATCTTCCAGATAATCATAAAAAAGTTATTGTTGCTAAAGATGCAATTCAATCACTAGTAGCAGGTATTGAACAAAGACCAACCGAATCATACAGCTCTCCATCTCAATTTCTCCCACGAGGAAGTAAATATGATCAAATCTTTAATGAAAATCTCAAAGATGATTACAGAATTATACTATATCCATATCTTGTAAAAGAATTTGCAAAAAAATCATTAAAATATGGAAAACAAGGAAGGCATAAAACAAAAAGATATGCAACATTATTTTTTGTAGCAGTTTATTTCAGAATATTACATAAAAAAATTCTAGAATCCAAAGAGGATTTTAAATTAGATGTAAGAAAATTAGAACCAATATTTCGTAGTTTTAAACTCAATAATAGAATTTTAAAAATCACAGATGTGGTTGTGACTAAATTTCTAGAAGATACAGTAGTTGATGATGAAATTGAATTAGCAAATACAAAACATAATTTTTTCTCCCAACATGTTTGGAATGATGCCATGATTCGAGTCATAGATAAAAAAATTAGACAGGAAGAAGATGAAATTATATCACTTAAAAAAATAGCAACTAATTTGTTTTAATTAAAAAGGCAGTAGTCCAACCAAGTAAAAATCTTGCAGGAGGTTTACATTGGTTAAACTAGCTACCTAATTTTATCAGAATTAAGTATTATTTAACATGGTTTTCGTAATTATGATTAATCCAGTTGTTTTTTATATTGATAAAAAATAGGAAAATATCTTGGGATCAAAAGAAAAATGTGTAATTTGTAATGAAAAAATTGAATTACGTTACAAACCAATGGAAAAATGGGAAATCAAAGGAACATTATGTGGGAAATGTTATTCAAAACAAGTTCATGATCATTATCCTGGAGAACACATTAGAGTAAATTTAGATTTAGATTAATTTTATTTTGATTTTGAATATTTATTCACATTAAAGCAATTCCAAGCTAAAGGATCATCTTTTACATCCTTTTCTTCCAAAAATTTAATGTCAGTAATTGTTTTTTTTCTTTTTAAAAGATTAACTTGAAAACTGGAAAAGATTTTGCATTTACAAGACTTGAATAAACAAACATCACCATCACCTTCATCATGATCTTGAGCTTCATGATCGCATGTACATAAAGCGCCTTTTTTTACATCACTTAGAGATTTTTGTGTATATACACCTAATCTAAGATATGCTTCACCTCCATGGCCTTTTTTAAATCGCTCATAATGTTCAGATTTTGGCAATATTTTGAAAAAAGCTAAATTGGTGTCAGGTTTTTGAGAATCAGATCCCATTATGAACCAATAATCATTTTCCATTTCTACAAATCTAATTTTAATTGAGGGATCAACCCACCAATGAATAGAATCATGCCAAAGTGAAGCAGATTGTTTTCTATCAGTAATCAAGGGAACAACATTCATCCTAAGATCATAATATCGATAGGCAACACCTGCAAAATCATCAAACCATGGAATTGGAGATTGAGACGACATTGTAGCAAAATAAAGTTGGAGCTTATTTATCTGATCTGAATTTATGGTAATACCCTTATATCTGAGTTTCAAAGTATACACCACATGGTAACTTATAGAACTAGTATGCAAATAGTTGCAGATCTATTAACGGTTACCCAATTATCAGGTCAAGAAGGCATCAAAACTACATCTCTTCTAACAAAGGCAAATTTATCACATTCTAGATTATCTAAATTTTTAAATAATTTAACAGGAGCCGGTTTGATAAACAAAATTGAATATGACGGAAAAAATACTTTTGTCATTACTTCTAAAGGAAGACAATACTTGGATTCATACGTTAACTTTTCAAGTATTGCAGAATCATTTGGCTTAGAACTTTAAAATCTATTTTTTAGATCTTTTTCTTTTTGCATTAATTTTTCGTCTTTCCTTTTTATCTTTGTAACCACCATAGAAAAGAATGAAGATAATACCTCCTATAGAACCATAAAATAGTACATAAAGCGGCGGATCACGCATTTCTCCAGTCATTGGTGAAATCCAAGCAATAGGAATTCCTACAACCATAAAAATCAAAATAACTGTAAGATACTTATCCATACACTATCTATTTTACAAAACCATATATCTTTTTGATTCTAGAGAAGAGGATAGAAAAACATGACAAAAATATTAGAAATGATAGGATTAGTACTTCTATCAATTATGATTTTAGGATTTGTTGGAGCATTAGTACCACATGTTGAATCTGGATTATCATCTCTCTTTTGGGGATGTGCAGGTGGAACTCTAATTATTATCATATACAGAAAAAGAAAAAGAAAACAAGCAGGACTAGAATAAAAATAATTGAAAAAAAAATTATGAAATGATCAATTAATTATCAACCGACAGATCTATTAAGGAGCATTTGAAGAAAGTAAAAGGGATAATGACAGAACAAATAAAACGATGGTGGGTAGGTTTAGGTAAAGAGTTAGAAACAGACATTGAAGCCCTTGAATAATAATACAATAATTTTCTAAATAATTTTAAAAATATAAAATAAAAGCCTCGAACGGGATCTGAACCCGCGACCTACTGATTACGAATCAGGTGCTCTACCAGGCTGAGCTACCAAGGCACGATTGAATAAATCCATCAGAGTTAATAAAAAGTCTTACTGAATTGGGATAATTGAAAAAAACAATTTCAGGAATTAGAGGCATATTTGGAAAGGATCTTCATCTAAAAGATGTGATTGAATTTTCTAATAATTTTTCATCATTAATTAAATCACAAAAATGTGTAGTTGGAAGAGATACAAGACCTTCTGGAAAAATGATTCAAGAAACAATTAGTGCAGTTCTAATGAAAAATGGAATAGATGTTTTTGATTTAGGAATGGTACCAACTCCAGTAGTATTTAGAGAAGCAAGAAAATATGGTGCAGGTATTGTAATTTCATCCTCACACAATCCAATAGAATGGAATGGAATGAAATTCATTTTGGATGGAAGAGGAATTAATGAAAAGGAACTTCCTCAAATAATTAATCATCAAGAAATTTTGAAATCAAAAATAGGTAAAATTAAGAAAATAGAATCAACGTACATAGAAGATGCAAGAAAAATCATAGGCAATATAGAAAATTCTCCCAAAATTGTGATAGATAATGGAGGAGGAGCTGCAAAAGATTTTGCAGCAACTTTATTAAAAAATATTGGATGTGATGTTGAGGTCATAAATAAAGAACTTTTAGGTTGTTCAAGAGGTCCAGATCCTACATCAGATAAATTAATTGAGTTAACCAGTATATCAAAAGATAAAGAAATTGCATTTGCATTTGATCTAGATGGGGATCGCTTAGTAGTTGTAAGAAAAGGAAAAAAACAAACTCCTGATGTAACATTAGGTCTAGGAATTGCAAAATCATTAGAATTAGGATACAAAAAATTTGTTTTAAGTATTGATACAAGCATATCAATTGAAAAATTCATCAAAGAAAAAGGAGGAACAGTTGTAAGATCAAAAGTAGGAGAAGCAAATGTAATAGAAGAAATGCTAAAAAATAATTCTCAAGCTGGTGGAGAAGGAAGTAGTGGGGGATTTATTTTACCAGAATTTAATTATTGCAGAGAAGGTATTCTTACGAGTGGTTTAATATC
>CAJQRM010000003.1 GCA_905612275.1 uncultured Candidatus Nitrosopumilus sp. | reverse complement strand
AAAATTTTTAATTCAATTTTAGAAAAATTAAGTATTAAAGCAAAAAGAAAAATTAATTAATTAATTCAGAAATAACAATTGCTATAGCATAATTTCCCTCATGACTAATACTAGCACGAAAAACATAATTTTTTTCAGAATCTAATAATTTTATCATTGGTTTTGAGTTAACATGAAAAGTTTCTATTTTAGAAATATAGATATCATCATTAATTGATTTTTTTACAGCTTCCTTTAAAGCAAATTTTCCAGCAAAATGGGATGAAGAATCTTGAAATTTCAAACAATAATCAATTTCAGATGATTGAAAAATTGATTGATAAAATCCAGGTTTTTTTTGATATGGAGTTATTTTAAAATCAGTTATATCAGTAATATCAATTCCAACTCCCAGTTTTTCAATCATATTATTACTATCTGACAATGATTTTAGCAACACCATCAATTAAGCAAATTTTTGATTTATTAAAAATTGATGTAGTAACTGTTATCATTTTTGTGGAATCACTTTTTTCAGTTACTTCACCAACTACTTCAATTTCATCATCAATATAACATGGGGAACGAAAATTCAATGTTTGAGAAAAATATAAAGCATTTTTCCCAGGTAGATGCATTCCAACTAATTGTGAAAAAAATGTGGATAAAAGCATACCATGAACTATTCTTTTTTTAAATGAACTAGATTCTGCAAATTTAGTATCCATATGTAATGGATTTAAATCTCCAGAGAAATTACCAAATGTTTGAACCATTGACTCAGTAATTTTTATCATAAAACTTTCTTTTTGACCAATAAAAATATCATCATAAGAATAGTCATTTAAAGAATTAGTCATTTAGATTTACACCATGATTTTTTAAGTGACGTTTAATGTCTGCAATATTTTTTACATCCATTGCTTCATCTATAGAAAATTTTACATTAAAATTTGATTCTAATTCATACAAAAGTACATATCCATTAAAGGAAGTCCAAGAAGGAATTGTTGAAGGATTAGATTCATCGGTTATATTTTCATAATTTACATTCATTACTTTTGAAATAATTTTAAATAATTTTTCAGACATTATTCTTCACTCAATGTTAAAAAGTCAGGCATATTGAAAGGTTTATCTAAATTATAAATCCAAACACCATCTTTTTCATAAAATTGACAATCAGGAAGAAAATTTTCAATAGGTTTATTTTTTTTTGTAGGAATAAATTTTGCTTTCAATCTTTTTATGTTATTATTTTTTGCTTCATTAAGAATAAAATATAAAATTGCTTTTTCAGCTTCGCGTCCCATCACTCTACAACTTAAAAGAAAAGTATCTAAGAACCATTCATCATAATTAGTTTTTTCAACAATGAAAACACCTGTAATTCCATTATCACCAAATTTATCTCTAATCTGTGCACAACCAATCAAAATATTTTTATCTTCTGAAAATTTTTTAATTTGATCCTCATGATATCTTTTTGTTGTTAGATTAAATTGATTTGTTTTCAAAGTTAGTTGAGATATTCTAGGAATTGTAAAACTATTTGTTTTTTTAATCTCTATTTCTAAATTTAGTTTTTTTAAGAATTCAGAAATATCAGATATAGAATTTTGGGATTCAGTTCTTTGTTTTTGCTCTAAATACATTTGTCCACGATTAGTATCTTCAGAAGTAATTTGAAAAGTACTAAAGTCATGTAATGATTGAATTACTTCAGAGTAAAGTGATGGATCATGAGGAAGTTCAGGAGTAGTTATTTCAGGCATACTTTCTCTAATCAATTCTCTATTAATGGGATCATCATCAAAAAAAACAAAACTATCTAATCCAATATTCAATTCCTTAGAAATCTCTTGCATATTTGATGCTTTATTATTCCAATTTATTTTGATACAAGAAAAATCACTTTCTGTTAAAATCATAAAAGGATGTTCACGAATAACTTGAATTGCATCATCAAAATTATTTTTACTATTGATTGCAAGTAATATTCCCCTCTGTGATAAAGCTTTTAGATATTTTTGAAATTCTACAAATGCATTTCCAGGAGGTTGGGGACCTAAACGTATACCATCAAATCCATCTTCACCTACAATACCTCCCCAAAGAGTGTTATCCAAATCTACAACAATGCATTTTTTTGTTAAACCCAAAAATGATATAATGTAAGGCATAAATTCATTTGCTAAATATGGAATATAGTCAAGTGAAATTTTAATATCACCAAAAAGATAATTTTGGAAATTAAATACATTATTTTCACCATGTTTAATAATAAATTTAAAAAAATCAAATACATATGCAGAATTAATATTAAGTAATTTTTCTTTTAATTTTTTATTAAAGTCTATAATTGCATCATGAAAACTGTAATTGGTTTTTGTTTCTGCAATTCCATGTGGTGAATAATGAGGTAATGATAAATTTGTTATTACTAATTTAGAATCACTAGTTTCATTAAATTTAGTAATTAAATTAATTATTTCAGTAATTTTTTGATTTACAAAATTTTCTCTTTCTGATTTTGTTACTGAATAAGGAAAATGAAATAAATCACCAAAAATACTCCTTGTATCTAAAATTAAGAATGTAATATCAGGTGAAAAAGAATATAGTCCACTTTTTTTATCTAAAATTTCTTGATTATATTGATTATAACCAGCAACATAGGGATTACATGAAATTTGTTTTTTTGAACATTTAACTTTTAATGATTCAGATAATCCATTAATTGTAAAACTAGATAAAAAAGCCACTTTAATTTTTTTATTAAAATTATTTATTTCTAATTTTTCTGAATCTAAAATATATTTTGATAGTGATTCTTCGTTGTCCATCAATTCAAATATTTCAATTTTAACTTAAATATTTACTTGATGTGCTTATTCCAAACAAAATAGACTAATCTTTTCTCCAGAAAGCTTAAAGCCAAAAACAGAAATTTTATAGTGTTTAAATGGAAAAATCTGAAGACGTTTTCTCAATTAATGAGCACGAAGTAATGGAATTTTACGGATTTGAAGGGGAATTTGGGAAAATTAAACTAAAAATCAAAATGTTGCGCTCATGGATCCTACATAAATGGGCATATTCATCACCATTGTCAAATTTTGTAATTAATCTACAAAAATCTAGAGGTGTAAAAATTGGAAAAAATTGTCATATCTCACCATATGTGTTGATAGATTTAGTATATCCTGAATTAATAGAAATTGAAGATAATGTTACAATAGGTTCAAATGCTATGATTTTTGCACACATTAATCCAACTGCAAATTTAATTTTAAAAAAAACACATTATCCACGAAAAGTTGGTAAAGTTACAATAAAATCTGGAGCTGTAATTAATCCTGGAGCAATAATTACTGCAGGTATTACAATTGGCAAAAATGCAATTGTTTCAATAGGTAGTGCAGTTTTTGAAGATATACCAGACAATTGTGTTGTTTTAGGAAATCCTGCACGGGTGATAAAAAAACTTGATTTTGAAAAAAAATAAATTAAAAAAGATGATTTTATTAAAGGTACGGAATTAAATTGAATTTACTAGGAATAGATTTTGAAGAATGGTTTCACCCAGAATTGATCCAAAAAGTATTAGAAAATGAAAAAAAAACTTTTCAAGTTGTAAAAGGTATTGATAAAATTTTAGAACTTCTTAGAAAACATGATACATATGCTACTTTTTTTATGGTCGGAGAAATTCTTGAAAAATTTCCAGATATTTTAGATAAAATTTTAGAAAATGGTCATGAAATTGGATTTCATACAATGTATCATTCTAGATTAGATTCAAATAATTTTCAAGAAAAATTTTCGAAGGAATTAGATAATTTTGCTATACTCACTAACAACAAAAGTAAAGGATTTCGTGCTCCTACATTTTCTTTAAATGAAAAATCCTCATGGGCAATTGATACTCTTGAACAACATGGCTATGTTTATGATAGTAGTATTGTACCAGCTAAAACTAATCTATATGGAACTCCAAATGCACCAAAAAAACCTTATAAAATAACTAGTAATTCGTTAGATTCTGATAATCCAAAAGGAAAAATTATTGAATTCCCATTAATGACAACAAAATTTTTAGGAAAAACAGTTCCTGTTGGAGGTGGATTTTATTTACGAACATTGCCATTTAGTACAACAAAAAAAGCACTTAGAACATATGATGAAGCAAATATCCCCGGAGTATTTTACATTCATTCTTGGGAACTAACTCCTGAATTTATGCCTAAAATTAAACTTTCAGTAAAAAATAATTTCATTACATATCATAATTTGGATAAAGTGGTTGATAGAATGGATTACTTACTATCAAATTTTCAATTTACCTCATTTGAAAGATATTTGAAAAATAATTAATTCAAATACCTAATTTAAAAATAATTAGATATTTCATTGATTCCTTGTTTAATCAGGTTAGGGGTTCTCCAACAAGGCTTTTTACTTCAGAACTATCCACAACAAAATTCTTAAAACATGAAGAGGGATTTACTGATATGCGTATAGTTTTTGATTTAGATGGGGTTATTTGTGAATTAAAAAAACCAAATGAGTCATATGGAGAAGTTAAGCCAAAATTAGATGTTATAAAACTAGTAAATGAATTACATAGTAATGGAGATCATATTATTATCCATACAGGAAGACATATGCGTACATGTAATGGTAATGTTGATGAAGTTATAAAAAAAGTGGGTAAAATTACAAAAGATTGGTTAAAAACAAATAATGTAAAATATGATGAATTAATTTTTGGAAAACCACATGCAGATATGTATATTGATGATTTGGGATTATCTTTTGATTCTGCAGATAAATTAAAAGAAAAAATGAATGGTATTAAATTAAATTTTATCATACCAATGGGTGGAGAAGGAAAAAGATTTAAAAATTCTAAGTTCAATAAACCAAAATTTATGATAGAAACAAAAAATAAGACATTATTAGAATGGGCAATTCAAAGTTTACCATTAGATTTTGCACATAAAATATTTTTTATAATAAGAAAAAATGATGAACAAAATTTTAGAGTAAAAGAATTTATTAAAAAAATTATGAAAGAAAAATTCTCCAACATAAAATTCGAAATACTACTATTATCAAAGAATACAAGAGGTCAAGCAGAAACTGTTTTGAGTTGTAAAAAAGAAATTAATAACGATAGAGCATTATTAATTTTTAACAACGACACTTATTTCAAATCAGTTAGATTAAAATCAAGATTATTGTCAATGAGAAATCAAAAAATTGATGGTATTTTAGGAATTTTTAATTCAAAAGACCCAAAATATAGTTTTGTTGAAATAGATAATGATGACAAGGTTATAAGAACTAAAGAAAAAAAAGTGATTTCAAATTTTGCATCTACAGGTATGTATATTTTTTCTAAAGGTAGTGATTTTGTAAAATCTGCAGAATATGCAATAGAAAAAAATATTTTAATAAAAAATGAATTTTATATTTCAGAATTATATAATATTTTAATAAAAGAAGGAAAAAAAATTACAGTGGATGTTGCAGATGAATTTGTTGCTTTAGGAACACCAGAAGACATAAAAAAATTTGAGGCTTAAAAATTGGAAAAAAATAAGAATGACACTAAAGTGTTAATTTTATCTGGAGGGGAAATTCCAAAAGAAATGAAGAAATTTTTTGGAAAAATTTCTTCAGGCCTTATTCCCATTAATGGAAAGCCAGTAATTTTCAATACAATTGACAATCTAATTAGTCATGGATATAATAAAATTGCAATAACAGTAGGATATAATAAAAATAATTTAATGAAAATTCTAAACTATAGATATAATGATAAATTAAAAATTGATTTTATTGAAATAGATTGGAAAAAATCTCCAGGAAATTCAATTATAAAAGCTTTGAAAAAGATTGAGGAAGATAAATTATTAGTAGTTCTTGGAGATACAGTAATCAACAAGGATTATTTCAGATTCATAGATAAACAGAAAGATTTTGTTATATCTTCAAAAAAATTTTCAGATAGTAGTAAATGGTGTATCGTTGAAACAAAAAATGGGAAAATAAAATCAATTTATGATAAGAAAAAAGAATTGAGTGTAGGAATTAATTTTTCTGCATTAGTAGGTGTATATTTTTTTTCTAGTGTCAAAATATTAAAAAATATTTCAAAAAAATATCTGCATCATAAAAAAATAGAAATAAGCTCACTTTTAGAAGAATATAAAAAAATTAATAAAATTACAGTAAAAATAGAACCAAACTGGTATGATGTTGGACATCGAAATAATTATTTCAGTTCAAAGAAGGAATTACTTCAAAGTAGATTTTTTAATTATTTAGAATTAGATAAAAAAAATGGAATTGTTACAAAGAAAAGTCAAAATATTCAGAAATTAAAAAATGAGATCAACTGGTACAATTTAATTCCAAATGAAATAAAAATCATGACTCCAAGAATAATAAGTTCAAAGATTAACAAGAATCCTAATTTAGTAATGGAACATATTGATTTTTCAACATTAACTGAAATTTGGCTTTATGGAAATATTAGTTATAAAAATTGGCAGTCCATATTAGATGATTTAAAAAATATCATAAATACATTTCAAACATATAAAAAATTAGTACAGAAAATGGATTATGAACAAATCTATATTACCAAAACTCTAGACAGAATGCAAGAATTAATTTCATCAAATCCAATATTTAAAAAATTGTTTAATTATGAATATGTAAAAATTAATGGAAAGTTATATGATAATTGGGGCAAATTAAGTGAGAAAGTTTTTCCTAAAATAAATAAATTATTTTGTAAAGATGATAATTGTTTAATACATGGGGATTTATGCTTTTCAAATATTTTATACGATATTCCAAATAATCAATATAGAATAATTGATCCTAGAGGAAAGTGGGGAAATTCAATATTTGGGGACATAAAGTATGACTTGGCAAAATTAAGACATTCAATTGTGGGAGGATACGACTCGATTAACAATGGGTTATTCTCAATTGATCAGAAAGATAATTCATTAAAAATAAATATATTAAAACCAACTCAACATGAAAAAATTTCAAATGATTTTGATTTATGGATTTCAAAAAGTTGGAATTTAGAACAAATTAAGATGATAGAAGGTTTGTTATTCATATCTATGATACCATTGCACAATGAAGATATTAAAAAGCAACTAGCATTTTATGCTGTTGGAGTACAAAGATTAAATGAAATTGATTTTTCAAAAATTTAGAATATGAAATTAACAATAGGGATACCAAATTTTAATGGAGGAAATAATCTAAAAGAAGCTATTGAGTCATGTCAACATATTAAACTACCAAAAGAAGATATCGAAATTCTCATTGTAGATAATAAATCTACAGATGATTCTATCTCCACCATAGAAAAACTAGGTAAAAAAATTCCAAACATAAGACTGTGGCAAAATTCAACAAACGTAGGAAGAATTGGTAATTGGAATGTAGTTTTAGAAAAAGCTGAGGGAGATTATTTGATTTTATTATTTACAAATGATAAGATATATGGAAAAAATAACATTGAAAAAATTCTTAAAATTCTTGATGAAAATCAAACTATATCATTATGTATTTCAGCATTAATTAAAAAAGAAAAAAACGGAGAGAAAATTAAAAAGGAGTATTTTGATGATAACATACTTTGTGATTCAAAAGGTTTTTCAAATGATTCTATTTGCAGAGGATTATTTCCATTTGGAACTATTGAATCAATAATTTATAGAATAAATGACATTAAAGAAAATAAAATTCAATTTTTAGAAAATTTACCTATTAATGCAGATGAAATATTTTCATATAATTTAGCAATAAATAGAGAGAAAATTAAGAATAAATTCTATAAATAGTTCCATCTACAAGTGAGACAACATAAAGACTACCATCAGGACCAAATTCAATATCAGATATTAGACCAAAATTTGAACCAAACAAAATTTCTTCCATCGAGTCATTTTCAATAGAGTCTTTTTGTGATAGATTTACAACTTTATCCTGAAGGAGTTCACTTTCAAATACAAAATCTGTTCTATTTTCATTTAATTGAAATTTGTAAATATTACCATTGTTGGAATCAGCCACAAATAACCAATTTTCATATTTTTGAAACATTGATGAATCAGCAAAATCCAATGCAGTTATTCCTATTGGTAGTTCCCAGCTAAATTTTGGATCATCGTATACATATTCTTCATATCCAGGAGGTGGAACAATTACTACATCAGAAGGACCCATAATTTTAGCCCATCCACTGTTGAATTTTTTATTTATCAAATTTATTTCATCAAATTTATCGGCCCCATTTTCTGTATCCCATAAATAACCTGTAATAGGATCAACTGCTAATCCAAAACTATTTCGAATTCCAATTGCAGCATAACTACCAGGAGGATCGATTTGAAGTATCACACCTGTATCTTTCCAATGTCCAAATGAAAACTCATTAAAGAAAAATCGTTCAACACATTCACCAATATTTTGAATAATGTTTAATGGATTGGATTCAAGTTTATTTTCTTGAGCTTTAGTCTTCTCTCCCCAACCAGAAGGATTTGTAGTGTAATATTTGAATGATACATTAATGCAAGATATAGTATCTTTTATGCTATCCTGAATTCCTCTTTTAACTTTTTCATCAGAACGTGCACCTTCACTAAAATGTCTAAAGCTATCTTCAGGTAAATAATTTTGTAAAACTCCAGCTTTATAATCTTCACCTGTTACTGCAAAAACAGTTCCAGAATTATCACTTACCATTGCACCACCATTATAAGTTACTTCATCTGCAGGTAATTCTTTAAGTAATTTTTTTTGTGTTAAAAATTCTCCATTCCATTCAAATTTGTATATTTTATTACCTAATGCTAATCCTCCATCATGAAATGCTTCTGTTAAAAAAACATATACTGTAGAATCAACATTTGTAATTCCTAACAATCCTTGTTCACCATAATTACTAACTTCAAGATCAAGAACAGTATTTAGTTCCCCATCTTTAAAGGATAAAATCTTTCCATCATTTTTTTGTAATATTAAAAGAGTATCATCTAAAAAAGTTATTGATATTGGAGTAGATAATCCTGAAATAAATTTTTCAAATTTAAAATCATCAAAAATAATTGGTTCATCAATTATTTTCTCCAAAATTGGTTTTTCAAATTCAACATCACCTACAATAACATAACCAACCATCCATGGATGAATACTACAAAAATAGGATTGTACTGAATTATCTAATTCAAAATTAAATTCAAAGAATTCTCCCTTTTGTAAAAGAGGACTTGTAAAAATATCACTAGGTCCATCTCCAGGTGTACCACTGACAATATTGTGTAATGCATCATCATTGTTGATCCATTTTATAGAATCACCCTTATCAATATGTAAAATTGTGGGATTAAAACAGGAATCAATTAATTCACAGCCAGGATTGTAAGAATTTTGGTTAATTTCTACAATTTCTTGAATAGGCTCTTGTGCGTAAGCAGTACCAAATAATCCAATAGAGAATATTATTGAAAAGAAAATTAATTCCGATAAATCCATTGTTTTAATTAAGATTTTAGTTAAATAATTACCTTTAAAATTTTAAAAAATTAGATAAGTGTTAAATAATCAAATTTTGAAAAAAAGCTGATCTAATAATATGAATATAACCATAGGCATTCCAGCGTTTAATGAAGAGAAAAACATTGGAAAAGTGATAGTCACTCTTAAAAAAATCACAAATGACATTATTGTATGTGATGATGGTTCAAGTGATCTTACAAAAGAAATTGCAGAAGGACTAGGTGCTAAAGTTATTTCCCATACAAAAAATATGGGCTATGGTGAAGCAATAAAATCTATTTTTAATGAAGCAAGGAAAAAAGAAGCAGATATTTTAGTAACATTTGATGCAGATGGTCAACATAGACCAGAAGATATCATGAGTCTTACTAAGCCAATTATAAATCAAGAAGCAGAAGTAGTGATTGGATCTAGATTTTTGAAAAATGAAACAAATATGCCAAAGTATAGAAAGATCGGAGTTAAGGTTTTAACAAAAGTAACCAATATGTCAATTAAAGAAAATCTTACTGATTCTCAAAGTGGATTAAGAGCATATCAAAAAAAAGTTTTACAAAATATTAGTTTAACAGATAGTGGGATGGGTATCTCTACTGAGATATTAATTAAAAGTCATCAAAAAGAATTTAGAATTGTTGAAGTTCCAATACAAATTCTATATGGTAAAAATACATCAACTCATAATCCAGTATCCCACGGAACATCTGTTTTATTAAGTACAATAAAATATACTTCAATACAACACCCATTGAAATTTTATGGGATTCCAGCAATAATTTTTCTTTTAATAGGTATGTCATTTATGATTTGGACTTTTCAAATTTATGCAGAAGAAACAAGAGTAGTTACAAATATTGTACTGGTAGGAATTGGAACTCTATTACTAGGAGCCGTATTAATGATTTCTGCAATATTGTTATATTCATTAGTAAGTGTAGTACAAGATAAAAGAAATACATAATTTTCATTATTTAATATCATGGATTTTTTGAATAATTTACGTCAAAAACTCGAACAAGTAAGAGGTCTAGGATTAATTGGTTTTGGAGATATATCAGGAGTAATTATATCATCAATTTTCTGGTTTTATTTAGCATCAGTAATTGAACCGTCTGAATATGGAGATATTCATTTTTTCTTGTCAATTGCTACTATTGGATCATCAATTGCATTATTTGGAACACAAGATTCCATTACAGTGTTAACTGCAAAAGGACACAAAATTCAATCGGGATTAAATGTAATTTCACTTGGAATTAGTTCAATAACATCACTATGTTTAATTATTTTTTTCCAAAGAATCGATATAGGAATCATTGCCATTGCATTTGTTATCAATACTTTATCTATAGGAGAACTGTTAGGAAAAAAGCAATTTTTCAAATATGCACAATACAATATTTTACAAAAAATTTTAACATTAGTTTTAGGAATTGGATTTCTTTATGCATTTGGTCCATCTGGAATTATATACGCATTAGCAATTTCATATGCAGCATATTTAATACGAATTATCAAAACTTTCCAAGAGGTTCCAATAAATTTTAAATTAATTAAAGAAAAATCAAATTTTCTATCACATAATTATATTATGTATTTGGTTGGGAGTTTTGGAAGTCAAATAGATAAAATTATTGTGGTGCCTTTGCTTGGTAGTGCAGTACTTGGAAATTACAGTTTAGCACTTCAGGTAATTACAGTATTTACAATATTTACAACAATATTATTCAAATTTTTGTTACCACAAGAATCAAGTGGAATACAGAATAGATCATTGATTCAAATTGTAATTATTATTTCTGTAATAATATCACTTGTAGGAATATTTTTATCTCCTTTGGTAATTCCAAATTTTTTCCCAAAGTATGTTGATGCAGGAGTAGCTATACAAATTATGAGTCTAAGTATTATTCCAGTAACTATAACTACAATTTGTACTTCAAGACTGTTATCACAAGAGAAAAGTAAAGTTGTGCTTATAGGAGGTCTTTTAGGATTATTTGTCCTAGTGTCAGGAATTCTCATTTTAGGCTCAATGTATGGAACTATGGGAATAGCCATTTCTTTTGTTTTAACAGCTATTTCAAAAGCAATCTATTTGGGATTAATGGTAAAAAAGTATGAAAGGAGTATAAATTGAATCAAGACAATACAAAAAAGTCTAAACAAAATATTCCAAGTTATTTTAATAATATCTGGGTTATTTTAGCAGTAATTTGTACAGTAGGTTTTCTTCTAAGAGTAATTTGGATTCAACATGAATTACCATTGGTAGCAGACAGTGATGGATATTTTTGGTATGCAATTGAAACTTCAATTACAGGTAGTTTTCCAAATTCAGAATGTGTGTGGAGATGCACTTTTCCAAATACAGGATGGCCATCTTTTGTTTCAGTATTTTTCACGATTTTTTCATTTGATAATTATATAGATTATATGAATTTGCAAAAATATTTGGGAGTAATTATGTCAGTTATTACAATCATTCCAATGTATTATCTTTCTAAGGTTTTCATTGAGAAAAAATATGCAATGATCGCCACCATACTTTTTACTTTTAATCCAAGAATTATTGAAAATTCAATTTTAGGAATTGCAGAACCAATGTATATTTTTGCCATAGTATTAATGCTGTATACATTTTTTCAACACGGAAAAAATTATCCATATATCACATTTGCGATTATAGGAATTATTTCAACAATAAGATATGAAGGAGTGTTATTATTTATCCCAATTTCATTACTATATTTTTATAGATTTAAATTTTCAAAAAAAATAATTTTAAAATATTTTATTGCCATCACAGTATTTCTTTTGATTATAATTTCTTGGGGCACGATGAAAATTGATTTGACAGGTAGTGATGGAATAACAAGTCATATATCATCTGGTCCAACTTATTATAGTAAGATAATTGATGAGACAGAAGATCCTAATGAAGCAATAATTAATTTCTTAAAAACTGGCATTACCAACATGATTAAATTTTTAGGATTAGCAACTCTACCATTACTAACTTTTTTGATACCACTTGGAATATACACAATGATTTCAAAAAGGAAATTATCAGAATTTCTTATTTTGTTTAGTATTGTTCTTGTCTTGCTAATACCTGCATTTTATGCATATTCAAGAAATTTTCAAGAAGTGAAATATTTACTTGCTATTTTCCCCATATTTTGCATATTTTCATCATTTTTTATTAGAAACATTATTGAAAAAATAAAATATAAAAAATCATTCCTAATTCTATTTATTGGTATAATCATTTTTTCCACAATAGGATTCATAGAATACAAAAATGTAGATGATGTAAATCAAGTTGAAGTTTATGAATTTTCAAAGGTAGCATATTCAACAGTTTCAGGAACAAATTACTTTTCACATGCGGAATATCTGGATAACTTGAGAATAGAATCTTTAGAAGAATTCCCAATTTTACGAAATGATTTGCCAATAGGCATATCCATATTTTATACATTTAAAGAAGTAAAATATGACAACATAGAAGAATTTATAGAAAAAAATAGAATTAATGGTTTAACACACATAATTGTAGATAAAGGAGATTCAAGAACAGGTATTTTTGATGATATTTTTCTAAACGAAGAGAAATATACGTATTTAACAAAAATATTTGATACGTTTGATAACGGATACAAAGATTATCATGCTAAAATTTTTGTAATAGATTATAATGAATTTTATAAGTTAAAAGGAATTATGGATTCCTAAATTTATCATAATCAATTTCAAAAACTTTAACCTTAAATTTTGTAAATCCTAATTCATTTGTATCAATAATTTTCTTCAAATAACTATATTGTTGTTCATTATAATAAATATCAGACAAGAAAGGATACCAAATTTCAGTGGCACCATCTTGATTAATTGCTATATACCTCAAATTTTCTTTCTCACCATTTAAAATAAAGTCATTTAATGATGCTCCAGAAATATTAATAATTTTAATATCTTTAGTTATGGGTATAGATGAACTTGGATAATTCTGTTCATTTAAATTTAATTTCATATTAAATTCAGATAATTCTGCAAAACTTATTCCCCGTAATGCATTTCCGGCATCAAGAATATTACCTGAAATTTTATTTTTTAATAATTGAGCTAATTCGATTTGTTCTTGTTCCTCAAATTTATCCATAACATCATATCGCATCATAAATAAAGATGAAAGTACAATTATTACACCTAAAATAAGAATTAATGAATAATGTTTTTGCTTTTTGGTAAACGAAAATGTGCTTAATCCATATTCTATTAATCTTTGAATTGGAATGGTAGCAAAAATTATCAAAAATGGTAGTAGATAATATAGAAATCTTCTTTCTGGAATTACTGAAAAAGTAATTATCATTAAACTAATTGTAGTTAAAATTAGTATCCAATTGGCATTAATAGATTTTTGACGTTGATCAAATGCTCTAAATGAAAATAAAATACCAATAGGAATTAAAATTATTAAGTATGGGAAAGAGATTTTGGTTAATTGTTCAACAATATTAAAAATTCCAGTTAAAATGAACCTATGAATAAATTCTGGTACACTATGATCATCAATATAATCAATTGCAGAATATTCTAAATCAATTGTGTCTATAGATTGAAGTGTACCAAATTCTCCTGTAAAAAGTGAAGATCCTAATTCAAAATATAACGGATCACCATATGTATCATATCTATTAACTAAGATTGGTGTAATTATTAAAAAGAAAATACTTAAGCCAAGAATAAATTTTACAAATGTTTTTGATGAAAGTTTAGAATGGTAGAAAAAGATTATAGATATAGCTAAAAGCATAATTGCTCCTGGTAATCTTACCCATACTAGTAATCCAGTAAATAAGAAGGATAAATAAAATAATTTTGAATTTTGATTTAAAATAAAATAAAATGAAATCATGAAAATTAAAATATAAAGTGGTTCAGATAAAGCCTGTCCTGAATTATAGTTTAAGTGAGGTTCAAATGCAAACAAACAAGCTGCAACTAAAGAATATTTTTCTGGAAAAAATTTTCGAGATAGTTTATACATTATAAAAATACTAAATAGTGAAATGACAATACTTATTGTTCTTGCAGTATTAGAATAATCTAGAAAATTTTCTGAATTTACTAATTCAAAAAATGGGCTTAAGAAAAGAGACCAACCTAATGTTTTAGAGGGACTAGGTGAAAAATCCCCATTAGTATGTCCTATGGCATTAAAGATGTAACCCGTTGCATCTTCACCTGGAAAAGTTGAAAAGTTTGTAACAGATAACTTTAGACCTAAAGATATTACAGAAATTATTATTAAACAAATAATGATAGTAGATTTGTTCAAAAAAATTACCGATTCCAGAAAATAAATTCTTTAATTATTCCCAAACTTAACTCTGCACCTGTTGATAAAGGTCGCATTTTTCTTTTCCCACCAATTCTTTCTCCTTCATTTCCAATAATTTCACAAATTTTTTGTTTTCTTTTTAATCCTCTAATACTCATTTGTTGAGTAGATGACATACCCATAGCATCAAAATTTAATTCATTAAAGGCATTTCTAGAAATAATTCGACTTTCATTAAGGGTGTCAGTCCAATGGCCTCCAAAAAACACATTTGCTAAAAATGCAAACATTTTATTTCCAAACCCATCAACAATCCCAGCATCAAGATTTACTGAACCTTTTCCAAATCTTGTAACAAGAACTTGATCATAACCCTCTTTCAGCTTCTCAATTAACTCTGGGATTTTTTCTGGCTCATCATTTCCATCTGGACCAAAAAGAATAATATTATCTGAAGTTGTTCCATTCACTCCTTCAAGAACTGCAGCTCCATGACCACCAGAATATACACCTTTTTCTTGTTGCAGGATAACTCTAAAACCCATTTTTTTTGCTTCTTCTATAGTTCCATCTGTTGAACCACCATCAACAAAAACAATTTCTTCAACCCATTCTTTCTTAATTTTTGGTACAATGGATTTTACACCAATTATTTCATTTAATGTTGTAATTATGACTACCGTGGACATGAATTGACAAAAAAATTTTTCTATATATAAACATCAAGATTTCTGAAAAAAAATGATTTAATTTCATCTGAAATTGGCAGTCTTTCAATAAAATCTAGTAAAGAATAAAGAAGAATCTAATAGATAATTACTATAATATGAAATTTGATAAATTTCTCATAGTTATAATTATAGCAATAATAATTTATGCTGGTTTCCTTTTTATTTCAGATTTCAATTTAGCATATGAAAAAATAACTAATTTTAAAATTATATTTGTACCAGTTATTCTATCTCTAATCAGTGTTAATTGGGTAGTAAGATTCTACAGATGGCATCTTTTATTAAAAAATTCAAATATTTATATTCCAATTAAAAATAATTTTGTAATATATCTAGCGGGTTTATCATTATCTATCACTCCAGGTCAAATTGGAGAGGTAATTAAATCAGAATTTCTTAAAAAACAATTCAAAATTCCACGTTCAAAAACTTTGCCAATTATTTTCATAGAAAAATTTTATGATCTAATGGGAGCTTTAATTGCATCAATAATTGGAATATGGTATTTTGAAGGTGGATTATACTTAATTAGTATTGGAATAATTTTACTAGCATTAATTTTTGTACTAATCTTATCACGAAATATTTTTGAAAGGATTTTATTATTAATTTGTAAAATAAGGTTTTTTTCAAAATATCAAAAAAATTTTCTTGAATCATATAATGTATTACGTAATTCTTTAAAAACAAAAATTGCTTTAAAAACAGGTACCCTTTCTATTATTTTTTGGGTTATTCAAGGTGTAGCAGTATATTTTATATTATTAGCATTAGAAATAAATCAACTAAATTTTCTTATGGCAACATCAGCTAATGCAATTTCTGTTTTAATAGGGGCATTATCATTTATGCCAGGAGGACTTGGAATTACTGAAGGAAGTATGGGAGGTCTTTTGTCGCTTCATGGAATTGAATTTAGTTTTGCATTAATTGCAGCTGTGATAATCAGAATATTTACTTCATGGTATACAGTAATTGTGGGATTTATTGCACTAAAAATTTCTGGTGGTTTTTCCTTAAACGAAGAAAACTAATGTGAGTTTTTATAATAAAATGTTTTAAACGATGCTTGAAAAGTAATTCGATTTACTGTAGTCCATTGAAATATTTTTTCAATCAATAATTTTCATATTATTTCTAATCCAATCAATAGTAGTTTTTAATCCTTCATTTAATGGAGTTTGAGCTTTAAACCCAAGAACTTGTTCTGCCTTATCATTTGTTAGTACTCTCCTAGATTGCCCTCCTGGTTTTGATTTGTCAAATGTAATATCAGGCTCATAATTGCAAATTTTTAGAATTTTTTGAGCCAATTCATTAATAGTGACATATTCGCCACTTGATAAATTTACAGGATCAGATTTACAATATTTTTCAAGTGCTAAAATCATACCTCTTGCAGCATCTTTTGCAAAAATATATTCACGAATAGGGCTTCCATCACCCCAAATAACGAATGGGTTTGTTTTAGATAATGATTTTAAGATTAGTGCTCCAATTACGTGAGAATTTTGTGGATCTATAATTTCTCTAGGACCATAAGAATTTGCAGGTCTTACTATAGCAATTTTCATTCCATATTCTTTAGAATATGAAATTGCTTGCAATTCACCCATTCTCTTTGACCAAGAATATGAGGCATGTATTTTAGGAGGATTTGCAATCCATGCATCATCTTCTGAAAAATCTTTTTCTAAATCAGGATATACACATGAACAACTGGCATACAAAAATTTTTCAACATTTTCATTTTTTGCAGCATCAATAACATTAGCATCTAAAACTAAATTTGGAGTTAATGTACTAGCAGGATATACAGCAGTTCTTCCCAACCCTCCAGTATATGCAGCTAAATGAAAGACATAATCCATTCCTTTAACTGCCTTGATAGCAAATTCTTTATTTGTTAAATCTCCATTAAGAATTTCAATTTTTTTTGAATTAAATTCAGTTGGAATTTTTCTTTTATGTGAAATTAATCTAATATTTGCTGAATCTAGTAATAATTCTGTAAGATGAGAACCAATCATTCCTGTTCCTCCAGTAATTAAGATATTTTTATTTTCAAACATAGCATTAATTCTCAATTATTTTAAAATCAGGTAAAGGAACAATAAATTTTCCACCATTTTTGAAAAATTCTTGCTCTCTTTCTCTAAACTCTTCTAGAAAATGCCAAGGTAAAATCAAAAAATAATCAGGTTTTAATGAACGTGATTTTTCTTCTGAAATTATTTCTAAATTAGTACCTATAGTTTTTCTATACCATTTATCTGGATTTCTATCAGCTATTGCATCAATTAAATTGTCATCTAACTCATAATATTGTAAAATTGTATTACCTTTTGTTGAAGCACCATATGCATGAATTTTTTTACCTTTTTTTACTTCATTTTTAATAAAAGACATTGTTTTATTTTTTAATTCATTACATCTTTGAAGGAATTCTTGATAAGGTTGTTCCGTATTTAGATGTAATTTTTTTTCAGAAGATCTTAAATCTAACAAATGTTTTTCTGAATTTTCATCCATTAATTGATTTGCATGTTTAACAAAAACTCTGATACTTCCACCATTAGAATCATTAAGAGATACATCTACAGCCTTCAAACCATGCTTTTTTAGCATATACTCTAGTACTGAAAAATGATAGTATTCAATATGCTCATGTACAATATTATCAAATGCATTTTGAAAAATCATAGTTGGTAAATATTTTAATTCAATTACCCAGACACCATCTTTTGCCAATATATTTACAATGTCAGATACAAATTCATTTGGATCTTCTAAATCATAAAACATTGAAATGCTAGTAATGATTTTTGCTTTTTCATCATTGTAATGATTAGTAAATGATTTTGAATTAAAATAGTCAACGATGATATCAGCTCCACATTCTTTTGAAAATTCAGCCATATTCTTTGCTGGATCAATACCAACAGCTCGTAAATTTTTTCCCTGATAATTTTTTAATAAAGTTCCATCATTACAACCAATATCCAAAACAATGTCATTATCATGTAATTCAACTTTTGATATTGCTTGTATAACAATTTCTTTAAGATTTTTAGTCATAGTTTTATTAATTCCAGATCTGTAAAAGTAACGTTCATACAAAATATCAGAAGGTGTAGAATGACGAAGTTGTACTAAACCACAATGAGGTTCAGTGCATCTAATCAATTCTAATGGAAACTTGTCCAAAACTGGATTGGGATCAGAGTCTCTTGGCGTATATGCTGCAATATGTTGTTGACCTAAAGACATTATCGTAGAAAGTTGAGTTGAGTTACAAATTCTACAAGTCGTACGAGGTTTTAAAATCATGATAATCTATATTATAATTATGGTATTTCTGGATCTATAAATTTTTAATTACTCAATTTGTTTTTCATATGAATCAATAGTTTCTTTTAATCCAGATAGTAAATCTATTTTTGGAGTAAATTTTAATTCAGATTTAGCTTTATCTATATTTAAGGCGCGTCTTGATGCTCCAATTGGTTTGTCTTTATTCCAAATTATTTCTACTTTAAAATCCATTATATCCATCAAAGTATTTACTAACTCAAAAATAGAAGTTTCAACCCCACTAGCAATATTTAGAGATTCAGATGTATTAGAATTTTCTGCAGTTAAAATAAATGCATTTGCTGCATCTTCAACATGAAGAAAATCTCTAGTGGTGGTTGGATTTCCCCATAATTCAATTTTTTTAGAATGATTAATTTTAGCATTAAAAATTTTTAATATTAACGAAGGAATAACATTAGAAGAATTTAAATTAAAATTATCTCCTGATCCATAAAGATTAGATAAAATTAATGTTGTAGAATTAAAATTATATTCTTTTCTATATGTTATCGATTGCATAATTTGTAAACGTTTTGCAATTCCAAATGGTGCAATAATTTCTTCTGGAAATCCTAACCAAATATCCGATTCATTGAAAGGCGGTGTCAAATTATGAGGGTATACATTTACAGTACTAGCTGAAATAATTTTTTCAACATTGGCTTTTCTTGATTCTTCAATTATTGTAGAATCCATAAGAATTGTATTATAGAAAATTGTACCTGGATGTTCTTTTATGAATCCAATGCCATTACCCATTCCAGCTAAATGAAATACAATATCTATATCTTCTAAGATTTTTTTACAATCCAAATTTTTACGTAAATCACATTCTTTTGATCGAGGAGTAATAATTTTTTTTATATTTTTCTTTTTTAATAATGAAATTAAATGTGAACCTAAAAATCCTGAAGAACCAGTAACCAAAACATTTTTACAATCCCAGTTCACAACAAAATATTAGGTATCAGATATTTTAATTTTACTTAATCTAAAATTCAATTGTATGATAAAACATACATTAAATCCTAAATCTTTTAATTAACTATAATTTTCTATGTTTCATGAGAAAGTTGTTAGAATGTAAAAATAATACATTTTTTGTTACTGGCGGTGCCGGTTTCATTGGTTCAGAAGTAACAAAGCAAATATCTAATTCTGGGGGCAATGTTATTGTTTATGATAATTTTTCATCTGGAAAAAAAACATATTTAAAAAATATTCCTAATGTAAAAATAATTAACGGAGATCTCAAAAATAAATCACTTTTATCAAAAAGTATGAAAAATTGTCAGTATGTAATTAATTTAGCAGCATATCCATTTATTCCAGATTCATATCACTACCCTCAAGAATTTTTTGATGTAAATACTAATGGTTCATTAAATGTAATACTCGAAGCAAAAAATCAAAAGAAAATTAAAAATTTTGTACATATTTCTACAAGTGAAGTTTATGGAACCTCAAAAATAAATCCAATGAATGAAGATCATCCCACTTTGCCTCATTCCACATATGCTGTAAGTAAATTAGCAGCTGATAGAGCTATTTTCACTATCCATAAAGAACATGATTTTCCTGCTGTTATTATTAGACCTTTTAATTCCTATGGGCCAAAAATTACACAACCATACATCATTCCTGAAATAATTTTACAGTTTCTGCAAGGTAATAAAATACTAAAATTGGGAAATATAGAGAGTAGCAGAGATTTTACTTTTGTATCTGACACAGCACGTGGAATTATTACTTCACTTTTTGTAGATAAAGCAATTGGAGAAACAATAAATCTTGGAAGTGGAAAAACGTATAAAATAAAAGACATTGTAAATATTGCTAGCTCAATACTTAATACGAAAGTATCTATCAAGATGGACAAAAAGCGAATTAGACCATTTGATGTAAATTTATTAATTTGTGATAACAAAAAAGCTCAAAAATTATTATCGTGGAAACCAGAAGTGAGTTTTAGAGAAGGATTAGAACAAACCATAATGTGGGCAAAAGAAAACCCCATAAACTTTAAAAATGCTTTTGATGGATTTGTATCAAAAAGTAACGGTAAAAAGAAAAAAAGAACAGTAAAACAATACGAATCAAATAAAGCCCAAACTAATTTTAGACGAAATTAACAGGCATAGAAATTCTTAATTTTTGTAGATTTAGAAGGCGTTATGTGTGGAAAACCAGTATTATCTTTTAGTGATCCAAACCACAAATTATTGATAAAGGGGAATTATACTAAATCAGCATTTCTACCTCATTCAAATAAACCTGAAGATATTGCAAAAATTATTGATGAAATTGTTTCATCAAAAGAATTTAGAGATGAACTTTTTGAAAATGAAAGAACATTTGTAACCAATTCAACAGATAAAGAATGGATATCAAATTGGTGGGATGAATTGTTTGAAAAATACTCCCAAAAATATGGAAAAATTCATAAAAATTCTTCCAGTATTTCAATTAAAATAAGAATGGGATTATTTCTAATTGGAAATAGATTCTATTGGGGAAAAATTAAAAAATTAATTAAAATTTAAAAATTTCATTGTTTTAATTGTTTTCTAACAAAATCTATATCTTTATGGTTTTCAATAGTACGAATATTTTTAAAATTAGATAGTTTTTCATGCAGTTCTCTAATTTCTTTTAATTCAGAGTCAGAAATTTTGTCATTTTGGTAAAATCTAAGTATAATATCCAACAGTTTTAGATTTATTTCTAAATTCATTTCACTGTTAGCAATATTTCTAGATGCAACTGGGTTACTTTCAATCATTATCTCTACTTCAGATTGAAAAGCTTTTGATCGTTTAAAGTGAACATATCCAATTAATACCAAGATTGGAATTCCAAGTCCAGATACAATTAAAACATATTGAACAAAAGTTGGAAAAATAGACATTAAAGCAGGAATTTTTTCAATCGCTAAATAATAAGTTACAGTTAAAGTGTTTACAGCAGCAAAAATAAATGCAAAATAAGTAGACCATCCCATTCTAAAATAATACCAACCTCGAAATCCTTTGGGTTTACCCATAAAGACACTAAAGAAACTAGATATATCAACATCTCGATTAAATTGACTTTGTTAAAATGAATAAAAATTTACTTTTATAGATATCCTAATCTTTTCAATTCTTCTCGGATTTTTGCTTCTTCTTCATCATCAATAACTTCCTTATTTTCAAAATTTGAAAATTCAGCAATAATTTCTTCCATTTCTTGAATTTTTTCCGGATTTTCTTGGTAGATGTTTTTATTTTCTAGAGTATCCTGAGTAAGATCATACAAATGTATGTTTGATGATGGGTTTCGTGCATGTCTAAAATATTTATATTTTGAAGTTCTTATTCCCACTTGATCATTATCTGAGAGTTTCTCATGAGGTATGGTATGCATGTAACAAGAATTTTCCTCATAGTCATCTCCACGAATTAATGGTAATAATGATTTTCCTTGAATTTTTCCAGAATAATTAAATCCTAAGAGATCAAAAACAGTAGGAAAAATATCAAGACTCCTAATTTGTTTTTTTATAATCAATGATTCCATGTTATAACCAGAAAAAAGTAATGGTGTTTTAACAAGCTCATCAAATAATGATTGAATAAATGGTGGAAGCCTTGAACGTATTTCATATTCACTTAAATTCTGATTTGCTACTTGTAATCTTTTATTTTTTACAGTTTCTCTAGTTTTGTTAAAAATTCTAGCACCAAATTTATGAGAAAATTTTGGCATAAATTTTTTTCCAACTTTTAATCCTAATTTTAAATCAGGTTCAAATGATGTTGTATCTTTTTCATCAAAAGGAATTGGATGTCCATGATCTGATGTTATAATGATTAAAGTGTCTTTCAAATTTAGCACGTCAAGGAATTTTTTAAGATAATAATCAATTGAAGATACTACTCGGTCATACTTGTCTTTACCAAATTTTTCATCTTCAAATTTTTGGGGTACAATTAAAGGCCAATGTAAATCCATTAAATGAATATGGAAAAACCAGGGTGATTTCATAGATGAATTAAGTATTTCAAGAATTTTTTCACCCACACCATCAAATAATGATTCTGCAGGAGGTCCCACAAAATAGGAATATCCTTTTGAGCTAATGTTCAAAAGTGGTGATAAAGAAGTTACTTTAGGCATAACCGTGTAAATAGAATAGTCTTCATCAATAAGAGATGAAAGATAATTTGGACTTTTAAGAATTAATTTTATTTGTCTTGGTCCTGTTACAGATGGGAATACACCATTGAAGATTGAATTTAATGAAAGAATAGTTCCATCAGCAGATGAAATATTTTGGCAAAAATATACACCGTCATCTCTCAATTTATCTAAGGTGGGAGTAGAAGATGATTTTTCTTTTCCATAAAATCGATCAGCACGAAATGAATCAACTACTAAAAAAAGTATATTTGGTTTCATTTTAATTAATAATATTTCTAATTAATTGAAATGCTTCTGCATTTTTGAAACCAGATTCAACACCTCTTACATGAGAAAGACTTTCAATAAATTTTAGGGAACGTTCATGTGGAAAAGGATTGATTTCACTTTTGTATTGTTTTAATGCTTTTAATTTGAATGATAATTCTTTGGAAATATCCACATACGTATTTGGATTAAATGGAGTTTTATTTCTACCACCCATTTCAAAGCAAAGAAATTGTTTAATTTTACTAGAAATAGGTCTAGAAATTACTGAACATGATTCAAATACTTTTTGATGATCTTTGTTAAGATCATTATAAGAAGTGGAATAAAGAATTTTAGGATTAAATTTTTTAATAATTTTTTCTAATTCTTTATTCATTTCAACATGTGGAATTGAATCTAATTTCATATCAGGAAAATTAAGAAAATGAAATTTAGAAATTCCCAAAATTTTTCCAGCTTTTTTACATGCATCTTGTCTTACCTTAATCATTTTTTTGTCATCATATTGAGCAGAAGCCCCATCTGACATCACACAAAGAGTAATTTCATTGTTTTTTGATAATTTTTTTATAGTCCCTCCCATACCTATTGTTTCATCATCAGGGTGGGCTACAGTAATTAGAATATTCATCATAGACTTGTAAATCAGACTAATAATATTTCTTTATTATACTTTTTAATTGAAAAACTAGTCACTTTTTTAACAAATTAAATAAAAACAATATAAAATTATGTATAATACTTCAATTAATTATAGATTCATGTAATTTAATATTCTTGTATTCATTATAGTTCTATTATCAAATGTTTTAGTCATATAATCAAATATTATGTAAAACTTACAGTGTTTCCATAAATTCATTAATTGAATCACTAATAAAATTCATGTCATTTTTTGTTAAACTAGGATACATTGGAAGTGTCAATATTTGTTGAGATATTTTTTCTGTTTTAGGTAATGAAATTTTTTCATTCATATTTTTAGAATAAAATTTAGACAAGTGTACAGGTTCAAAAAATATTTTCGACATAATTCCTTTGTTAGTAAGAAATGCCATCAAATTATCTCTAAGATTATCAGTAACACGAATAGAAAAAAGTTGGAAGACACTTTTATGATTTTTATAATCAAAGGGTAAAATAATTTTTGAATGTTTATTTAATTTTGAGGATAAATATTGTGCATTTTTTCTTCTTTTTGAAATTAACTTATCAAGTTTAGATAGTTGTGAAATACCTAAAGCAGCTGTCATACTAGACATTCTCCAATTATAACCAAGTGAAATATAATTTGGTGTTTCATTAGTTTGAAAATAATTTGAATTTATTTGTCTTCCATGTGAACGAATTAGTTTTAATTTTTCATAAATTTTTTTAGAATTTACAATTACAGCACCACCCTCTCCAGTTGGCAATACTTTGTTTCCTGCAAAACTAAGAATAGACATATCACCAAATGAACCAGTTTTTTTATTTCCTATCGTTGAACCAATAGATTCAGCAGAATCTTCAATCAGTATCAATTTATGTTGTTCTGCAAATTTCTTAATTTCAATTATTTTACAAGGCATACCCCCGTAATGAATGGGCATTAGAACTTTAGTCTTTTTTGAAATAATGGAATCCAGATATGAAGGATCCATACCTAGAGTTTCTTCTTCGATTTCAGAAAAAATTGGTTTTGCACCAACCATTAGTGGCCAATTTGCTGTAGCAATAAAAGTAAAAGAAGGGACTATAATTTCACTTGATGGTTTAAGATTCAGAGATAGTAAAGCAGCATGTCCAGCTGAAGTTCCAGAATTAAAAACTACACAATATTTAGAGCCATGATAATTAGCAAGAGATTGTTCAAATTCTTCTATTTCGGGACCGATTGCCCAATCCATTCCTCGTTTGATTACATTTGTTACGGTTCTAACGTCTTCTTTATCCCAATCTACTTTGTAAAGAGGAATTTTCCATTTCATGTTATGCTGTTACTCATCTAACTTTTAATCTTTGATTAACTTTATAGATATTCATCCATTAAATCATTGATGATTTTTTCAAGTTTAATCTTAGATATTTTTTTGCCAGTTTCAGAATTAAATTGTGTGTCAGAAAGTATACTTTTAGATTGTTTTTTTGAGAGTTTGTACATATCGCCTAGATCATAACAAAAAGGTGTTTCATCACTTGTTACAAGTATTTCATAAAACCGTTCATATTCTCTAACTTTTGAAATTTTTACTTTTGGAATATTTTTTTGGCTAGTTCTCCTTTTAAAAACTTCCACCATAGATTTTGCAAGTTCTTCAATTTTTACTGATGGCATTTTTAGAATAAAAGTTTCACCATCTTGTGCAATCAAAGATATTTTTAATATCATTGATGCGGCATCTGAAATCGACATTATAAAACGAGTCATTTGAGAATCGGTTACAGTTATAGGAAGATTATTTTTTAATTGATTATAAAAAATTTGGAACACAGAACCTCTTGAATCTATTACATTTCCAAATCTTACAATAGAAAAAATTGTTTTTTTTCCTTCAACATAAGAACTTGCATCTTGTGTAAGTCTTTCAGCTAATAATTTACTTGCACCTAATGTGGTAGTTGGATTTGTTGCTTTATCAGTACTAATTAAAACGAATTTTGATACACCTTCAATTATAGATGCTTCAAGTATATTGCTAGTTCCAACTACATTAGTTTTGACAGCATCAAATGGATTTTGTTCACAAATATCAATGTGTTTCATAGCAGCAGCATGAAAAACAATATTTACATTTCTCATAGCTAAACGTAATCTATCATTATCACGAATATCTCCTACAATATATTTAATCTGAGAAATTTCACCCAACAATTTTCTTGATTCAAAAATAGAGTTTTCATCATTTGTAAGAATTTTGATCATTTTTGGTTTACATTGGAGAAGTTGTTTTACAATACCAGTTCCTATTGAACCAGTTCCTCCGGAGATTAGTATTATTTTGTTCTTAAATTGACGCTTAATGTCATCTTCTGATTTTTTGCTCATAAAATGCCTTAATTTATAGAGATAAATCTATTTTTATTTGCTATTCATATGCCGGTTTTGTATATGAATCAGAAAGAACTTCAATGCTCAAATTAAAAGAATCTTATCAAGTAAGGAGTAAAACGATACAAAAATGAGAATAAAATTCAATGAAACGTATAAGAAGTTTTTAAAACTGGAGATAGTTATGTGTCAATGAAGTTAATTCCTTAGAAGTTTTGGCAATGGATAAAAATAAGGATTGAATTAAGGAAGAATTTATCTAATTAAAAGCAGAAATAATTAATTTATCACTATGAAGCATTAGAATATTATGTATTTTTATCAATAAAGAAATGTTCTAATATTTTTTTATTTGTTCTAAACTTTTTGGACCCATATTCATCAAAAGATCTAAAATTGAAAGATTTTCAATAAATTGTTTTGAATTATGCTGAGTATATGCAATAGGAGAATAATTTTGAAAACTAAGTTTAATATTGTTTGAATTAAATAAATTCTCATCCAAATATCTTTTTCCACCAATTCCAGAAACATATTCATTTGAATCTAAGATTTTACAAATATTTACTAACCTTTCAGTTCCAGAACCTGCAATGTTTAAAGTTGAAGAAAGAACGATGTTAATTTTAAGATCTAACCAGTTTAATGTTTTCATTAATGTATCGTAATTAATATCAAATAAAAATTTCCAATCTTTGGAAAATAAATTTTTTAAATATTCTTCATAAATATAGAAGAAAGGGGAGTCACAATATGAATCTAAAATTAATTTCCAATTTTTTTCTTTCCAATTGATTTCATTATTTACTTCAACCTTGTTAATAGGGTAAAATTTATTAGATTTATTTGTTGGAATTGAAATTCTAATCCAATCATTATTTTTACTAATAATTTTATTTCTATTTGTTAAATCAAATTCAAATTGGACATCATCTAGAAGTACTAATGTGTCTACATTGATTAATTTATGAAAAAATCCAGAATATGGGAAAAAATTTGGTTGATGAATAGCTATTTTCAAGGTTTACCTCATTTTAGCTATTTTCAGTTACTTTTAAAATTTAATACTTGAATAAATAATGAATTAGATACGGGAGAAAATTGTCAAATAATATTAAATTACTAATTGGTGCAGGTACAAATAAAGTGCAATATGTGAAAAAATTTTCAGAGTATTTAGAAAAATTTGGAATAAATTGTAAATTAGTCATAGATGTTGAAACGTGTAATGGGTTTCCAAGTAAAAATATCACTCAATGGATTAACCCTCTTAAAAAATTTAATTTGTTGGTAGAATCATTCAAACCTGATGCAGTTTTTGTAGATAGACAAACTCAATTTGGTATTGGTGCAATAAAAGCAGGAATTCCACTTTTAATGCAGTTAAGAGGAAATTATTGGGATGAAGTAAAATGGGCAAAGAAAAATTTCTCTATCAAAGATAAAACAATTTTATCAATTAGAGAGAAAATAGCAGAAGATTGTTTTAGAGAATCAAAAATGATCTTACCATTTTCTAAACATTTATCTGAAATTGTAAGTAAAAAATATCCTAATAAAAAAATCAGAGTATTTCATGATGGATTAGAAATTGATGATTGGTATAAAGAAGAACCAATGAATCTCAAACATCCTTGTGTAGGATTATTACAAAATGCATCAATATGGATAAAAACTCAAGAAATGCTTTCATTAAAAAATATTTTAGAAAAATTTCCAAATGTTACATTTTATTGGGCTGGTGATGGAATTTATCGACAAAAAGTTCTTGATGTACTAGGAAAATATGAGAATTTTAAATGGTTAGGAAACTTAGAGTATCCAAATAAAGTTAGAAAATTTCTTAGCTCAATTGATCTATATCTTTTATTATCAGGATATGATACTTTTGGAATGACCATTGTTGAGGCAGAAGTAATGCAAGTACCAGTAATTGCTACAAATGTTGGAGGAATATCAGAAACAATGATCGATGGGAAAACAGGATTCTTAGTTAATCAGGGGGATATTAAGGAAATTGAAAAAAATATTACTTTGTTATTAAATGATAAAGATTTTTCAAAACAGATGGGAAATGAAGGAAGAAAATTTGTTATAGAAAATTTTAGTTGGGAGAATTCAACTAAGAAATTTATTCAAGATATAAAAGATTGTCTTTAAAAAAAATGAAAAATCAATAATAATTCTTCAATCAGATCATGGGTCAGGATTAGATGTAAATTTTAAAAATCTAGATGAATCAATGATGTTACAAAGATTATCAATATTGAATGCTTATTATGCTCTAGAAATATCCGAAAATAGATTCCATGAAAACATAACACCTGTTAATTCATTTAGAATTATTTTTAATGATTATTTTAATGGGAGTTACAAAATTTTAGAAGATCGAAATTATTGGAATCATGGAGGTGCACCATGGGATTTTGATGATGTAACTGAAATAATAGAATAAATAGCAAAAAATAATGATGAAAGAAAAAACTAGATATTGAATTGGAGTTTTAGGTATAAAATTTTCTATACCAAATTTCAAATGCTAATAAACCAAAAAGCTTGTTAATATGACGAATATCAATATTTTTATCATTCAAATTTAATTTAATCCAATTTTTTTTAACCCATCCATCTTGAATAATTTTGGCATCTGAAAGATATTCTTTTGCCATTTCTAATCCATAGTTTTTCCACAAATTTTCAGTGTTAACAGAAAATCCTAGTTTTTGTTTTAGAATTAATTCTTCAATTCCAAATTTTTTTAAAATTTTTCTTAGTGGTAGTTTTCCAATATTTAATGAAGAGTTAAATTTTTGAATTGTGGGTATTTTCATTGATTTTTGAATTATTTTATCTGATAGAAGAGGAGTAACGGAATTAAGATTGAAATATTTTGCAATGGAATTATTAATAATAGAAAAATTATAAAGTAATTTTCCATTATAATCAGCTAAAAAAACTTGTTCAATAGGAGATAATGGATTATTAAAAAATGGATAAAGTGTGTCATGGATATCCTTCCAATTAAATTGCATTTTTTTGTCAAAAATATTTTCTTGTTCAGGTACATGATCTCTCTCATGGCAAGAAAGATATGCCTGAATTTTGTCTTTGGGACTAGAATTAGAGTTAATTTTTGATAAAAATTTTGAATAACGAAAAACATATCCACCAAATAATTCATCTCCTCCATCTCCCGAAACAAGATAATTTGAAAAGTTTTTTGCATTTTCAGCAACATATATCCAATGAATATCCCAAAATGGAAGCTTTGTGATTGAAATTGCATCTGAGAGTTTTTCAAGAAAATTATCAATTTCAATTATGTGATGATCAACTCCAACCTTTTTTGCAATTTTTGATGCAGTTTCTGTTTCATCAGGACTATCAGAGAATTTTATAGAAATTGCATCAATTTGATTTTCAGGAAAGTTTTGTTTTAAGAGACATAATGCTAATGATGAATCAACACCACCACTTAACGAAATTGAGATGGGTCCAGAATAATTTTCAGGTATTTGTTTGTACAGATAAGAGGTTAAGTGATTGCTAATATCTTCTACTGAAAATTTTTTTTTTTTTTCTAGATCTTCCCATTTTAATCGTGGAAGAGTTGGTATCTGAGTATAATCATATCTAAGAGTAAGGATTGATTTAATAGAATTGAGGTTCATTGATTATATTTTTCCTCTGCCAATTCCTCGATAAATTAATCCAGCTTTTTTTGCCAAATGTTGATCGATGATATTTTTGGAGTCAATGACTATAGGGTTTTTCATTTTAGATTTTAGAAATTCTGGATCTATATTATGAAATTCTTTATGTGCAGTACCAATAATCAAGCCATCCAAAATTCCTAGATTTTGAACAAAATCATCAAGTGTTTTTATTCCAAATACTTCTGAATTTTTGAAATAAGGATCATAAATTAAGATATTTGCACCCTTCTCTTTGAGTATATCAATAATTTTTTCTATTGGAGAAATTTGAATATCTTTTACATCGGGTTTGTATGAAACACCCAAAACAAGAATAAATGAGCCTGACAAGGGTTTGTTGATTTCGTTTAATGCATCTTCAAGAAGATCTACTGTATGATAAGGCATTTTTTCGTTAATTTTTCTTCCTTTTTCAACTAATTCAAAAGTTTTTGATGTAAAGTTTTTTGCAAAATTTATCATTTGATAAGAATTTACAGGTAAACAAGGACCACCAACACCTGCACTAGGATAATGTACTTGAAAATTATATTTTGTTTTAGCTGCTTCAAGAACGGTCATAATATCAATACCAGCTTTTTCGAAAATTAATGCTAATTCATTTACAAATGCAATATTAAGATCACGAAATACATTAGTTGTTAATTTTACTGCATTTGCTGTTTTACAATCTGGCATTGGAAGTAAATCAACTGTAAATACATGCTTGTAGATTTTTATAATTAATTTTTGAGTAGATTCATCCATAGCACCAACTAATCTAGGCAATCTTTCAAAATCATTTAGAATTTGTCCAGGATTTGCTGTTTCAGGACAAACACCTAAACTAAAGTTTTTACCAAGTTTTAGTTTCTCATCATTTCCTTCTAAAATTTTTAAGAAATCTGTCTCAACAAAACCAGGTTCAACAGTACTTTCTAGAATAATTAATTTTCCATTAAACATTTCATCATGAAGTCTTTTAGCAACAGAGAGTAATGCAGAATAATCAGGAATATTTTGATCATTCATAGGAGTAGGAAGAGATAGTACAATAATATCACTAGAATTTACACCCTCACTAAAATTAGTAGTAGCTCTAAATTTTTTTTCATTGATGACTTTATCAAATATTACATCATAACCGGGCTCATCTTTAAGTGGAAATATTTTTGAATTAATCATTTCAACTAATTTTGAATTAATATCTACTCCAATTGTAGATATTCCTGAATTTGCAAAAGATAAAGCTGTAGGTAATCCAATTCTACCAATTCCAATCACACAAACAGAAATAGTATTTGATTGAATTGATTGAATTAAATCATGTTCATTTAACTCTATAATTTTTGATGTATGTTCCATTAGTCCTTACATATACAACAAAATTGAGCTTCTTAATATTCTTGTTTTATTAATCAAAACTTAAACAGAGATTGGTTTTATAAAAAAATATCATGAAATACATAGTAACAGGGGGTGCAGGATTTGTAGGTAGTAATTTAGTAAAATTATTAGTTAATCAAGGACATGATGTTACAGTTATAGATAATTTACATACAGGTAAAAAAGAAAATTTAGATTCAGTAAATAAAAAAATACAATTTAAAAATATAGATATTAGAGATTATGAACTATTAGAAAAAAATTTGAAAAATATTAACGGGGTTTTTCATCAAGCTGCATTAACAGTAGTACAAGATTCATTTAATAAACCAAAAGAGTATCATGACGTAAATGTAGTAGGAACAGAAAATATATTCAAATTAGCACATAAAAATAATTTCAAAGTGGTATATGCAAGTAGTTCCAGTGTATATGGACATAAAAATAATATTCCAATTAAAGAAACTGAATCAAGAGATCCAATCAATCCTTATGGTCAAACAAAGTTAGATGATGAATATCTTGTTAAAAAATATTCAAAAATGGGAGTAAAAATAATTGGGTTAAGATATTTCAATATTTTTGGAAAAGGTCAAACACTTGAATATGCAGGAGTAATTACAAAATTTCTAGACAGAATTAAACAGAATAAAGCACCAATAATTTTTGGGGATGGTTCACAAATTAGAGATTTTATTTTTGTTGAAGATATAGCTGTAGCAAATTTATTATCTATGGAAAGTAAAATAGAAAATTTATTAGTAAATATTGGAAGTGGTAAACCAATTACCATATTAGAATTAGCAAATATAATGATAAAATTTTCAAAATTAAAATTAAAACCAATTTTTAAAAGTTCCCTAGATGGAGATATTCAAAAAAGTCAAGCAGACATTACGTTAGCAAATGAAAATTTTAATTGGAAACCTAAAAAAATGGTTACAGAGTGGTTAGAGGAAACATTAAAAATATGAGAATTTTAATTGGAGGATCCAGTTCAAAAATATTTCATCTTAATGAATTTGCTAAAGAACTAATCAATCTTGGAATCGAAACAAAAGTTGTTTTTGATATAGATTTTTCTGATGGATTCCCTAGTAGAAAAATTAAACATTGGATAAAACCAAAAAATACATTTAAAAAATTAATAAAAGAATTTCAACCTAGTATTATTTTAGTAGATAGACAAAGACATTTTGGATTAGACGCAATTAAGGAAAAAATTCCATTGATTATCCATTTAAGAGGAGACTATTGGAAAGAAATGAAAATAGCTCGTGAAACAATTTATAAATCATTTCCAAAAAATATAGCACTCAATGCATGGAAGAAAATTGGTGAACAATGTTTTAAAAATGCAGAAATAATAGTTCCTATTTGTAATCATTTAAACAAAATAACAAAACAAAAAATTCCAAATAAAAAAACATTTGTTATGCATCAAGGAATAGATCCATCAAACTGGTATGATGTTAAAGGTATGAAATTAGAACATCCTTGTGTAGGATTACTACAGGGTGCAGTAATTTGGGATAAAGCAAAAGAAATGTTAATTTTAGAAAATGTACTTAAAAAATTACCAAATATCAAATTTTATTGGGTAGGAGATGGACCATTTAGAAAAGAAATTATGATTAAGTTAAAAAAATATAAAAATTTTGAGTGGTTAGGACCACTAGAATACCCAAATAAAGTTAGAGAGTATTTATCTGAAATTGATATTTATGCATTAATTTCAGGATTAGATATGTCACCATTAACTTTGCTTGAAGCCCAATTAATGAAAAAACCTGTAATTGCAACAAATGTAGGCGGAATTCCAGAATTAATGATAGATAAAAAAACAGGATTTTTAATAGAAAAAGGAAATTCTGAAGAATTAATTAAAAAAATTGAAGAGATTTTAAATGATCCCAAAAAAATTGAAGAAATGGGAATTCAAGGAAGAAAATTTGTAGAAGAAAATTTTAGTTGGAAAATTATTACTGAAAAATTTGTAAAAGATTTAAAAAAAATATCAGACAAATAAAAAATTTATTTTTGACCGGTTACACTTATTCCACTTTCAATTTCTTTAAAATTTGTAATTTTTAATTTAGATTCTTTAAACCAAGTTTTTACTTCTTTGGGAGTATGTCTAAATGCAAATTTTGGTGAATACCAATCAAAATTCACACCAACACTTCTTTCAAAATTATCAGATTCATCCCAAAAACATTTTAAAAAATGCCAGTAGATGAATCGTTGTACATCATATTCTCCAGCTTTAACACCTAACAGTGGAATATCATGAGGAATTTTAATTTTCTTTTTTAATTGTGAAAGACTTTTTCCCAAATATGCCATATCCTTGGAAAATTTAGTACATTCTTCAACAGACATTTTTACAGTTTTGTTACGGATATAATCATCTACATATTCTCTTACAGGTGCTTTTTTGTTGTAAACATAAATAGAAATATGACCCAATTTTGTCAAAAATTTTACTAAATATTTGAAAGATGTTCCAGTATTTTTTGTGTGATGAAGAACTTGATCTGAATAAATATAATCAAAAAAACTTTTTTTGAATGGTAATTGACGAAGATCAGCTTGAAGAAAATGAACATTAGATAATTTTCCATATTTTTTATATGCAAAATCTACACTATCACTTGCATCTAAAGCAAATACATGTGCATCTTTATTTGCAGAAAGGAATTTTGCACTATTTCCAATTCCTGTTCCTGCATCAAGTATAGTAGTTTTTGTATTTAAAAATTTATTAAAATTTTTTACAGTTTTCCAACCATATCTATCTAAAAACCATTTTCTTTGAAAATCAACCCAATCTTTTTCTTGATGATTTTTATGATGTTTTTGCCATTTAGAACTAAAAGCAGCTTCTGTTTTTACAAAATCTTTTGTTTTATCAACAACAAATCTGGGAATACCATTCGTAATTTTGAAATTATCTTTACAATGATCACAAATTATTGATCCTTCAATAATCTCTTCATGGATTTTTTTCTTTATTTTTACATTAATTGAATGTCTACAAGTTGGACAAACTAAAAAATCAATTAATTTTTGCTTCAATAAAATAAATTTTAAAATCGGGAATAAAAACTATCTAATTTTACTTGGTTTAATTTTAATTTTATACTATTTTTATGAGTGATTAAATTAATCATTGAACAAATTGTTATAAAATTTAATATATTTAGGCAATAATTTTTCCCAAGTGAAATTTTCTAAAATAAAATTATAAGCATTTTCTTTCAAAATTTCTTGAAGTTCAAAATTTTCTAATAGATCATTTATTGCAATTTTTAACTTTTCTGGATTTTGACTAGGAACAAGTATTCCCGTTTGATTATGTTTAACAAGTTCTGAAATTCCTCCCACATCTGTTGCAATTACAGGAACTTTAAGATAAAATGCTTCTTTAATTACTTGCGGAAGACTTTCCTGTCTAGATGGCACAACAAGTAATTTTGATTGTTGTAATATTTTCATAGTTTCAGCCCAATCAGTATTTGTACAGTAAATAACTTTAGAATTAATTGACAATTCAATGGATTTAAGAATGTCAATTCCTTTTTCATGACTATCTCTCCCAATGAATACAACTTGATTTTTTAATTTAGATTTAGGGATATTGATGAATTTGTTAACATCTAGAGGTGCTGGAAGATATTCTATGTTTAAACCAAATTTTTCATAATATGTTTTTTGAACAAATTTTGAATCTGTCGTTAAAATATCAGCATTCTCAATAGCATTTTTTTCAGCAATTTTACCTAATTTACTAATAGATTTAGAATGAATTGCATCTACTTGTTCACTATACATTCCATGAATTGATAAAATTTTTTTTTTTGCATTTATATTTTTCATAATTATTCCAGAAGGAACATTCCAAGCATGTACTAAATCATATGATTTTTTATTGAGTATAGTTTTCATTTTTCCAAAAATTGTAAAGCTAGGATTTTTTAAATTTTTAATTGGTATATGTGGAATTTTCATTAGCTCAATATCAAAATTATTCTGGTTTAATTTTTCACTAACTCTAAAAGCATGTCCTCCAATGCCACCAACAAATGTAGGTGATATGTATAAAATATTTAGATTGTTAGATTTTTTATTGATCATTAGCGATTTAATTTTCCAAACTCATATTTTGATTTATTGTTAAATCATCATTAATTAAAATATAATTTTTATTTACTTCATATACAAGTACAGCACTAAATCTATCAATATTTTTATTAGTAAAACTAGGTGAAGTATGAACTAATTTTAATGGATAATTACCATCATCATTATAATTAATATCTAAAACACTAATTGGAACAGTTCCTGTTTGAAAAATTTCATATGATTGTTGAGCTTCTTCATTATAATACAATAGTGTATTATATGGAATCATTTTACCTAACAATGTTTCATTCCAAAAATAATTAGTACCAGTTCGATTATCAGATTCTAAATATTTTGAAAGTTCAACACCAGCTATACGCATAAACCAAGGTTTTTTAGATTCATCGCCTCCACCGTTTAAAACATAAAGTGAGTCACCATTCCAATCTCCATCTAATCTTTGTGCGGCAACATATACAACTACATAATCAACATTCCATACTGTAAGTAAATTCCAAGCTTCATCAGGTGTACTCATAAATATTTCTGCAACTTTTTTAATTTGCCAATCACCAAGAGTTGCATTATCAATTAATGTAGTTCTTTCAGCAACAGTACTAATCCAATATCCATAATCCCACCAAGATGCAACAACTGAATCTTCAGGAGTATTGAGTTTTATCCATTCAAGTGTTTCTAACCAATCATTGCTAGGAGGGTATGAAGTTCCACCATTAAGTATAGTTGGTGGAAAATCTACACCATTAATCCAATTACTAGTAGTAGGATAAACAAGTGGAATTGTAAATAAAATAAAAATAATTGTGATAGATGAAATTTTTAATAAATAATTTTTTTTCTTAGATAAATTAATTTTAAAAATTTCTTTTATTAAAATAGATAATCCAATGGATGTAAGAAAAATTAATGATATAGATGCAAATACCTCTAATCTAATAAATGCAGAACTAACATAAACACCAGTTATTCCCATAATGAGTACAAATACACGCATATCATTTCTTTCAAAAATTATAGAGTGAGGTATTTTTTTAGATAAAAGAAACCAAGCACCAAGTGCAGAGAAAATTAACAAAATAGAATGAAAAAGGAATGAAAGCGGAAGACTTGTAGTTGCATGTTCTGCAACTGAGTCAGTTAAAGGATCTAAAGTTGTTAAAAATGGATTAAGTGCATTAAGATATCTAAAACTGGGTAATGGTAAAAAATCTAGTTCTTCACTTATTGTTACTAAAAAGGCTCCAATAATTAGAATTGAAAATAATAAAATTAATCCATTTCTTATTTTATGTTCATCTTTACTTATTTTTTGAATAAATATACAAACTACTAAAAAGATAGTAGGAATTATCAATAAAGCCCCTCCTACTCCAAATACAAAATTAGGTCCAGGTCGTTCAAACATAATTGCAGATAAAAGAAAAGTTCCTACAAACAATGGAATGCTCCAAAGCAAAAATTTATGATCTTTTCTAACAAAAGGTAATGCTAAAATAAATAATCCTAATGGAATTATTAAAAATTGAATTCCTCCCCAAGAAGCCATTGCAAAGGTCATAATGATCCCTCCAAGAATAATTTTGGAAAATGCAATTTTTTTATTTTCAGATCTTATTCCACTAAAAAAGAAGTAGAAACCCAATAAAGCATAAAAAATTCCTAATGGTTCTGATTTAAACCATCCAATAGTCCCTCGTAAAATAATTGGAAGGGATACTGCAAAAAGTAATGATGCAAATAATCCGGCTGTAGTTCCTGCAAATAATCTTACTAATCCAAAAATAACAATTACAGTTAATGAACCAATTACTGCTGGAAATAATATAGTGAAATCATATAAGCTTGAATTTCCTCCAAATATTTCATAAGTGATAGCTGTTGTAGTATGAAGCATAACTTGAGAAGTACCAGCAACATCTCTTCCTCCTCCCAATTGTTCAAGATTAGTTGTTTGACCAAGACCTGAAGTATCTAATGGTAAATACCAACTTTTATCATCACGCCATTCAAAATATTCAGAAAATCCATTTTCTACAATATATTCAGTAGCACGAAAATTAAAAAATGGATCAAATTCCATTAATTCATTGCCATAATCTGCAGGCTGAGATCTTATTAGAAAGGATATTGAAAATGCTAAAACTAGTACTCCAATTATAACAATATGATTTAATTTGAAATTAAAACTACCAACTTGAAATAATTGAGCTTGAGAATTCAATAACAAAATTAATCTGTGAATGGTTATTACTCTTTTGAATAAATAATTCTATTACATAGTTGCCTGAGAAGCATCATGAAACATCTGACTCTTTGCACAGCCAGCAGCAAGCTCATCACCTGCTCCACGTCTCATTAGTCCTCTGTATAGACCATCTTCAAGTTTTACACCTTCACGTTCTTCCCATTCTTCAACAGTGATAGAATATTTCTTTTGAATTCTGTCTCTGTACCATTCTGGAATTACATTAAATGCACAAAATGGAACGATTCTAAGGTCCGGAGTTACATAGTGAATATCACATCTTTGTAATCTTTCTAAATCTTCATTGTATTTGTCTTGGAAATGCATCATACCAAGGAATAATCCCTTGACGTGCCATGAACCAACTGAATCAAATGATCTTTTCATGAGTATGTTACCAAACATTTTTGCTAAATCTAATCCTGCTGGTTGTTTCTTACTATCAACAAAACCTTTTAGTTTTCTTACAACTTCAAGCATTGTAAAGTATTTGTTTTTACCAGAACGAATTTCTTCTGCTTTATCTTCAAAGAGTTCTAACATTCCTTGAATATCACAGAATTTTGTTAATGGAACAAATTTCTTTGTATCTGCATCTTCAAAGATGTATGTTCCTGCACCACAAGCAAAGTGAATGGATAATTCATATTTTGGTTTACTTGAGAATGCTTCAATTACATTAGTTAATGGCATACAACTTGGAACTGGGAACCAATCATCAACAGTTACTTGACCATCTGTTTGTTCTTCAATTCTTTGAACACAATCAGGGACTGTAATTCTGTATTTTTCACGTTCAGATTTACCCATTCTTCCAGTTAAGGATACGGGTTGAAAGTTAACAGCATGAACTACATCCATATTCTTTTGTGCATATCTAATAATTCCGCCTAATTCATGATCATTAATTGATTTGATTACTGTTGGGACAAATACTACAGTAGTACCTGTTTTTCTGCAACTATCAAGAGCATATGGAATTTCCCAGTGATTTTTAGGATTTGTTCGTGCAGTTACACCGTCAAAGGAGAGATACAAGTTGTTACATCCAGCAAGTCTTACTTCTCTTGCTGCTTCTGGATCCATTGCATGTCTAATACCATTTGTATTCATTTGAATATGGTCAACGCCTTCTTCTTTCATAATTTGAATAACATCAGCAATATCATCTCTAAGCATTGGTTCACCACCAGTAATTTGCATAGAGTTTCCTGGAATTGGCCTTTCTGCTCTTAGAGTTTTCATCATACCTCTGACTTGAGTATGGTCTGGTTCATACATGTAAGCGCCTTCAAGACCTTTCTTTACATAAAAGAAACAGTACCAACATGTTAAATCACATCTATTAGTTACAATCATGTTTGCTAATCCACTGTGAGATAAGTGGTTTGAACATAAACCACAGTTATTTGGACAAGAACATTTGTCAATCATTACATTTGGAGAATGTGCACCTTTACCATCCATCCAGTAAGTACTAAATTTTTTATACATTTCATAAGAACCAAAATATAATTCCTCACATTCACCGTGAGTTGGGCAAACTTTTGACATGAAAACTTGACTATCTCGCTCAAAGACTTCAGCATCTAAAATCATGTTACAATCAGGGCAAATACTTTGAGTAAATCTGATAGTAGATTTTTTACTTAAATTCTTACTTGATTGATTAGAAATCTGAATTAGTGCCATGCCTGTATCATGAGTTTTTCAAAATCAGTATATAATCTGTTTCCCACTAAGCCCCGTGTGGATTTTAGTAAATAGTCATGAGTGGTTTAAATATCAAAACTGATCGATAAGATCGCATGAGTATATCAGATAAGACAAAAAAATCTCTAGAAAAAATTGGATTAACTAGTTATGAAATCAAAACATTTTCTGCATTACTAAAATCAGGAGAAATGACAGCATCAGATCTCAGTCAAAAATCAAGTGTACCATATTCAAAAATCTATGAGGTATTAGGAGCATTAGAAGATAAAGGATGGATTGGTTCTGATGATTCAAGACCAACAAAATATTTTGCAAAATCACCATCTACAGGAGTAGAAAGTACAAAACAAAAAATGGAAAGTGATTTTTTAAAAAATCAAAATGTTATTTTGAATGAATTAGTTCCCTTATATGAAAAAAGTGGAACAAGTGAAAAACCAGACATATGGGTACTGTCTGGAGCAGTTAACATTACTGCTAAAATTTTAGAGATGGTAGATAATTGTAGAAATGAAGTAATGATCACATTACCAGAAGCTGGTATAGAATTAGTTAAACAAGCATTGCCAAAATTAAGAGCACTACATGATAAAGGAGTTAAAATTACAATTCTTACATCAGATAAGATCGATAAAGAATCAATTATAGCAATCAAAAGAGTTGCAGAAGTAAAAATTAAGAAAGGTCTCTTTGGTGGAGGTATAATTTGTGATAAAAGATATGTTGTAATCTTATTAGGTCCAGAAATAGCAGGTGAAAATTCCTCAGAAGTTATCGCAATTTGGGCAGATCATATAGGTTTAGCAGGATTTGCACGTCAATATTTTGAATATTTATTAAAAGATTCAAAGAAGGTGTAGTTATGGATATACTCAAAGAAGAAACACTATTTGTTGGGACTGCAGAAGCAGAACATGTTGAAATGTATCTTAAAGCAATTTGGCATATACGAGAAAGAGGTGAATCTGTTAAAATCAGTACAATTGCAAAAATGCTCAATATAAGACAGCCAAGTGTAGTTCAAATGTTAAAAAAATTAAATATTAAAAATCTTGTAGAGTACAACAAAGCAGGAGTAAATCTTACAGAAGAAGGAGAAAGAATTGGTTCTAGTATGATGAGAAATAGTCGATTATTAGAAGTCTTGATGGATAGTGCATTAAAAGTGGCAATTGATGAAGAGATGGTATGTGGAATTGAACATCATATGAATAAACAATTTACAGATGCATTATGTGTAATGTTAAAACATCCAAGAAAATGTCCACATGATCATGATATCCCAATGGGCGAATGCTGTAAATAAATAAAAAATATCCCAAAAGATATATCAGATTAAAAAACAGCTTTAGCATGGCATGTTTCTGTGGTTGTGAAACTTATGTGAAAAATGAAGATGGTTTTAAAATTGCATGTGTAAAATGTGAACATGGACCTCAAAATCATGATGATGCCTTTAGAGATGCTGCAAGAAAGAATGAATCACAAAGTCAAAAACGTGATGCAGACTTTGGATAAAATATTATTCTCCAATAATTTTAACTAAAACTCTTTTTGATCTTTTACCATCAAATTCTCCATAGAAAATTTGTTCCCACGGACCAAAATCTAATTGTCCATTTGTAATTGCAACTACAACTTCTCTTCCCATAATCTGTCTTTTTAGATGAGCATCTGCATTATCCTCACCGGTATTGTTATGATCATATTGTTCAATTGGTTCATGTGGTGCTAATTCTTCTAACCACTTTTCATAATCATGATGTAATCCAGTTTCATTATCATTAATGAAAACACTTGCAGTGATATGCATTGCATTAACAAGACAAAGACCTTCCTGAATTTTACTTTTTGAAACTAGTTTTGATATATCAGAAGTGATGTTAACAAATCCTCTCCGTTTTTTCACTTGAAAAGTTAGATATTCAGTTAAGAATTTCACATAATAACAATACAGATCAAGCATTAAAATCATAAGGCAGGCTCAGTTCTCAAGATCCTCATCACTAGTCAGAGGGATAGGATCATCACAGCCTGCAAGCCAAATTTTATAGATATTCCTATTGAGTCTTTCAAGAAGCTTGATAAATGGCGGATAGGTAGTCAAGCAAAATGGTTATAATTAGCGCTCCAGCAACATTGGAAAGTTTTAGAAGATTTATCATATCTAGTACTTGTAAATCCTATGCCCCAAGAAATTACTTGGGAGATTCAGAAGTATTTGCAGAAAGAGATGATAATTTGGGTGCAATATACGTTGAAGCTGCAGATAAAGTAACGTTGAAAAAAATTAGAGATATTACATTTATGAATGCAAGAGATGTTCTTGGAATAATTTATAATTCAAAAAGTGGAAACACATCTCTAAAATGGCGTCAAATAAGAAGAATGGAAGGTAAAGTAACAGGTGAAGCTTCTCCAAATTCTTTAACAAACTTAGCAGAATCTGGAGTTCTTACTTTAGATTGGGTTGAAAATTATCTAAAGAAAAAATCCCAAGAAGAAACCACTGAAACAACAAACTAAACACTTTACTTTTTGTAAGTTATACTAATATCATGATTACAAAGACAATAGATGAAAATCTAATTTCAGTTATCCCAGAAGATTCAGAAGATTTATTGAATTTACGACGTATAATTAAAGAAAATGATAAAGTGATTGGAGATACAACAAGAGTTCTAAAACAAGATAAAGATTATGCAAGACCAGATAAAGGAGAAAGAATTAGAATTAGAATTGCATTAACTGTAGAAAAAATTTCTCTTGATGAAGTTTTAGATAAGTTAAGAATTGGAGGAATAATTTCTGAATCAAGTAATGAGTCAGTACCACATGGCTCACATCACTCATTAATTTTACAACTTAATGACGGAATAACAATTTCAAAGAAAAAATGGTCACCAATTGAGAAAAAACTTTTGAAATCAAGTAACAATCAAACAAGTTTTGTTTTAATTGCAATTGATACTGCAGATTGTGGAATTGCAAGATTAAGAGGCACACATTTAGAATTTATGCCAAATATTTATTCAGGATCTGGTGGAAAGAGATACAAAACTAGTTTTAATATTGAAAATTTTTTTGAGCACGTACATCAGGCAATAACTTCTATTTTCAAGGAAGGAGATATGATAGTGATTTTTGGTCCAGGTGAAACAAAAAAAAGATTTGCAAATCACATTCAAAAATTACAAAAATATAAAATTCAAGTTGTCGATGGAATTGATTCAGGTGGAGAGGATGGGATATACACATTTACAAAATCTCAAACTATGCATGAAATAATGTCTGATAGTAAATTAGCAAAAGCAGCATCAATAATTGATGAAATAATGATTCTCGCAAGTAAAAAAAGTAAAAAATTTACAATGGGATACACTGAAACTTTGAATGCAAATCAATTGGGAGCAGTAGAATCAATAGTATTTTCAGATAAAATAATTCAAGATAATAATGAGCAAGAGATAATGAATTTTCTAAATGACGTAGAAAATAAAGGAGTTAAAATTTACAGTGTTGATTCATCAACAGATATTGGATTGAGAGTTACAGGTTTGGGTGGAATTGTTTCTTTGTTAAGATATTCTTTAGAAACTTAATTTGTTGATTCAATTAACCAATTTAGATATGATTTATTGATTGAAGTAACATCAATTTCTACTATTTCTGGAACATCATATGGATGAGTTTCGGCAATTTTCTTTTTGAGTTTAGTTTTATTTTTTGTTACAGTTTTGAATATTGCAATGTATTCTGATGAATTTTGAATTTTACCATTCCATGAATAAACTGAATCAATTTTTGAAATATTCACACATGCTATTATCTTAGTTTTCACAAGTTCATTGGAGATTTTTAAAATTGATTTTTTATTAGGATATGTAGATATAATCAAGACGGGTTTCATAGTAACCGATAAATGGCTCTTCTTTAAAAAATTAGCAATTAGTTTGGAACTTGATTTTATTACTGAAAATGCGATAATCTACGTCTTAATGGCTTGGGTAGCTATTTTTGTAACCGCAAAAGCTCTAAAATTAGAAAAATATGGTGTTGAAATTAAAGCATACAGTCTCGTTTACAAAAATAAAAGTGTCAATGATGTTTTAATTCGAATTCTTGGAAGAACAAGAGCGGCAGTATCAGTATTTGCAAATGTTAGTGTAATTGCAGGTTTTCTTATGATGGGTTTTGCATTTTGGTTTTTACTAAATAATGTTTCAAACTTTTTTGTTGCACAATCAGAATTTAATGAATTAACTGTACTAATTCCAGGAATTACTTTAACTTCAGCACCAGCTATTACGTATTTTTTACTTTCAATTCCAATTGTACTTGTAATGCATGAAGGTGGACATGGAATTGTAGCTGCACTTGAAAAAATTAAAATCAAAACAGGAGGATTTGCAATTTTTATCGCAATGTTTGCAGGATTTGTAGAACCAGATGAAGAAGAATTTGAAAAAGCTAAAAAGATTTCTAAATTAAGAGTAATTGGAGCAGGTGCGACTTCAAATGTATTATTTGCATTAGTGTTAGGTGTCATACTATTAACAAATCCATTTTTTGCAATGGTAGTACCTGAACCATTATTGAGCATATTTTATGAGTTACCTGAAGGTGTTTTGATACTTTCAATTATAGAGAATTCAGGAGCTGAGCAAGCAGGATTACTTGCAAATGATATTATCACTTCAATTAACGGTATACCGATTCTTAGTCCAGTTGATTTTCCTAGTTTGAATCCAGGGGATACAGCTACTGTATCTGTACTTAGAGATGGTCAACCATTAGACTTTGGATTAACAGTAATGCCAGCACCAGATGATCCTGAAAGAGGATTAATTGGAATTATGAGAGATAATTCATTTGCATATACACCTGTAATGAATTTCATTGAATGGAATGATCCAACTGTTTCGATGTTCTTGTTATGGTTATGGATGATTTCATTTTTCATAGGCATAATCAACATGCTTCCCTTACCAATCTTGGATGGTGGAAAATTTATTCATATTATTATTGATAAAAGATTTTCAGATAAAGCAGTTAAAACTACAATGTGGGTAATTTACGCATTTACATTTATTCTATTTGGTCTCAATATTGCTTTATCATATATGAAATCTGGTTGGTTTACAATCTAGAAATACTTAAAAAAACTTATTTTAAGAAATTAATATAAAAATATTATAAAAGAAAGTGGCTTAAATTAGCATTTCTAACATCAGCTTAATACTTAGGATTTTTTAACTCATATCAATTTCATGAATATATTTTAATTAAGAAGAAAATTTAATCCAAGTTCTAATCATTAGTCTTTTCTTTTCTTCATCTTCAAAATCTTCAAAACTTGTTCTCCCATGAATCACTCTATGATTATTAAAAAAAGTCATATCAAATTTCTTTAAATCATAACTAACTACAATATTTTCTTCTGATAAAATTTCATCCAATAATTTTAATGATCTATCTTGTTCCTCTGTTAATGGTTTATTTTGAATTTTATGTCCACTATCAACATAGTCTCTAAGATATCTAAACATTAATTTATTATTTTTAAATTGCATTATTGGTTCAAAAATAGTTGGTTCTTCATTTTCTTTTATTTCACCTCTTTTATCAAAATAAAATTTATTGTATAATATTTCTAATAATTGACTATCCTTTTGTAAAAATAGATTATGAACTGTATAACTACTGATAAATTTACTTGTTCCTCCAGTTTTTGCAGGATTAATACAACATAATCCAATTATATCTGGAACATTTTCCCATTGAGGACTATCTGTATGATATGATCCACCTTCTTTTGTTTGATGATATCTTCCACCAGTTTTCATTGATTTACCTTCATTTTTAATTAAAACTAATTTTTCTTTTTTGATATTTTGAACATATAATTCACCTAAAGATTTAGCAAAAATTTGATAAATCATTTGAACTTCTTCTTTAGAAAATTTTTCAAAACTCGTACCATCAATGATTACAAAACCACAACCTGAAACCAATATCTTCTTAAAATCAGAAACCACGGGTTCTAAAAAACTGAAATTATCTGGATCTGCCGTACTAAACAATTCCCTATTTTCTATTAGCAGGTTAATTATTGATGCATTAATTGTGACAAGAAATTTCTCTTTTTTAGAGCCTAATATTTCATCCCAAACTAAATTTTCATCAATTATTATTTTATTTAATCCTGCATTCAGGATTTAGATGTAGAATTCTGTATATTTTAATTAATATATTGATTCGCAAAAGTGATATAAGTAAACTAGAAAATTTAGAAAATATAATTGAAAAAAAATTTAATTTTAATTTGTATTGATGGTGGTAGAGTAGATAGAGCAAAAAATTCATCTATAATACAAAATTTTGGAAAAGAACATTCTGTTTTCTTTTCACAATCAATACCTTATGCACCATACACTAATTCAGCATTATATGCTTTAATTAGTGGATCATATGGAAATAGAACTGGGTGTTACAGCTATTGGCATTCACATAAATTTAATCATGTTAAATTTAAAACAATTATTGATTATTTACATGAAAATAATTTCTATACCTGTGCAGATGTTCCTTCTGATTTAATCATGCCACGAAGAAATTTTGATGAATATTATGTATCTGATGAAAGTAACATTAATCTTAAAACTCATCATTACAAATTATTATGTAAAATGAAAAAATTGGTAGATTCAAAACAAAATTTTTTCCTACATTTACATTATAGTGGAATTCATGAAGGCATACGAGATTCTGTTTTAAAATCATTTACTAATTTTAGTGATGAATATTTTAAAAATAGGAAACAAAATGAAGAAAGATATGATAGATTGTTTACAGATGCTGAAAAATATCTTGAATATATTCAACAAAAATTAGATGAGTTAAACTTATGGGAAAATTCTATAATAATAATTTTTTCAGATCATGGAATGAGTTTAGGAGAAAAATTTGGTGAACGTGCATATGGGGCACTTTGTTATGAATCCACAATTAATACATTTTATTCTTATTTCTCTTCAGATTTAAAACACAATGAGATAACTTCCCAAGTAAGAAGTGTAGATTTCATGCCTACAATTCTTGAACACTTGGAAATTAAATTAGATACCAATTTTGAACCATTAGATGGAGTTTCATTATTACCTTTGATTAATAATCAAAATCCTAAAGAGAATTTTGCCTACACTGAGACTGGAAATCCTCTTAATAGTAAAATGCCACCAAAAAAACCTAATACAAAATCAATCCGTACCTCTGAATGGAAATTAATTGTAAATGAGCATAATAATACTAAAGAATTGTATGATTTGAAACATGATTCTCTTGAAGAAAATAACCTCATTAACACTGGATTAGAAATTGAAAATATTTTGTGGAAAGAATTCTTAAAAATTCAAGAAAGATCAATAATTAATTAAATTTTATTGAAATAATATTTTTGCATTTTTCAAATCATCTATAGTATCAATTTCACACCATTTTCCATCTGTAAAAATTGGATTTATGATATAGTTTCTATCTATAAGTTCTTGACACATATCAGTGATGATGCCTTCTTTTATTGATGGTGATTCATGAAATTTTCCATTATGAGATTTTTCTAATTCTAAATAAATTTCTAGAAAATTATCTATAGCTTTTTTACTAAATTTAGCTAACCCGATAAATTCTCCAATAATTTTACCCTCTGATTCTCCTAAATTTTCTTTATATCCAATTTTTATAATTTTGTTATTTTCAATAAATACATTACATACTTTATCTACAAGATTTTTAGGTTTATTTTGGTACATTTCTTTCCATTTAAGATCTACTGCTAAACCAATTTCATTTTTAGAATTTAAAATTGCTTGAATTATACTATCTTCAAAAATTATATCGCCGTATGAAATAATAACATCATCTGTCATTTCAGATTTAGCTTCAATTAAAGAATAAAGAATGTTATGTGAAAATGTTTTTTTTCCATTAATGTATTTGACATTGTTAAACAAAAACTTTTCAGCAAATGGACCAATTACAAGAATTATATCATTAATACCAGCTTTCCTAAATACTTCAATTTGTCTTTCAATAATTGATTTGCCATTCACATCTATCAACGATTTCGGTAATATTTTTGTTAGTTCACCTAATCTAGAACCAATTCCAGCTGCAAGAATTATGGCTTTCATAAATTTATAAAATTTTAAAGAAATATAATTTAGTCTATTATTTACCAAAAAATTTTGATTCATATATTAATGCAGCACAAATAGTTTTTAGATCAGTAATTTTTCCACTTTTAATTAATCCCAAAAGTCTTTTGAAATTCATTCTTTTTACTTCTATGAATTCATCTTCATCATTTGGCTTTGGTTTTTTGATTTTTTTTACTTCAGACGCAACAAAACAATGAATTGTTAAAGTACTGTACCCTACATTTGGATAAAATGTCAATAAATGTTTAATTTTTTTTGCTTGATATCCAGTCTCTTCCGAAAATTCTCTTGATGCTGCAGTTTTTGGATTTTCCCCTTTTTCTATTTTGCCTCCAGGAATTTCAAGTAGGTTACCTTGTGGAAAATGATTCTGTTTTATTAAAATCACATCATTTCCATCAAATGCTAAAACAACTGCAGCATCAACTTGATCGATAATTTCCCGTTTGACTTTTTTTCCTTTAATTTTTAAATTATGAATATTTACATTGAAGGCTTTACCATTATACACTTTCTTTTTAGTCAGAATATTACGTTCTTGAATTCAATATATAACACTGTTGAATAATTTCAAAAATCATAACTTCAATTTTGATTTACAATTAATTATAAAGTATTATGAATTAGATAAATTGTGGTTCTAAATGTTTTACAACTAACTGATTTTCATATATTTTCTGATCCTAAAACAAAATTTTTTGGTGTTCCAACTATCAAAACCCTAAAAGATATTTTAGTTAAAGTTGTAGATTTGAACATTACTTTTGATCATATCATTATTACTGGTGATCTTACTTCTGATGAGGAATTAATTAGCTATCAAACAGTGAAAGAACTCTTAGGTGATATGATTTCAAAATGTAAGATCATTCCTGGAAATCATGATGATAGAAAATTAATTCGTAAAGTTTTTCCTGAATGTGTAGAAAATAAAAATGGACCCATAAATTTTTCAATTTCTACCAATTCTTGGCAGTTGATAGGATTGGATACTCATGTATTTGGAAAGCTTTATGGTACAATTTCTGATGAAACGTTACTTTGGTTAAAAAGTATGTTAAATAAATATAAAAATAAAAACACTATTCTATTTCAGCATCACCCCCCAATACCTGTAAAAACAAAATGGACTGATTTACTGGGTCTAAAAAATCCTGATCCTTTTATAGAAACTTTAAAACAAAATCCACAAATTCGGTTGATTAGTTGTGGTCATGTACATCAAGAATTTCAGGGACATTTAGAAAACATTACCATATTTACCACTCCTGCTACTAGTGTTCAATTTCAAAAAGGAACAGATTTTTTAAAATGTGATCCAATTCCACCTGGTTTTAGAATTTTTTCTTTTGATAATGATAACTGGAAATCAAAAATAATTCGCCTTGATGAATTAAAATATCCTCCGGTAGAAAATTAATACAAGTTTTACTGAACTATTTGATTTTCTAAATTATTTTTAACTAATTTGATAGGCCGTCTCCAAAGAGTTTCCACTGCTATCATTCTCATTGCCTTACTTCTTCCAACTTTTGTATTTCCAAACATTTCAATGGTATCTTGAATGGATTTAAATTGTTCATCTGTCAATTGAAATGAAATTTTCGTCGATTGTTGAAGTTTGAAGTTTGATAGATGTGCTTCATTAGAATCTTCTAACCAATTAATAATATCATAACTAAATTCAAATTCTGGGTTTGTTAACATACGATCTACTCCCATAGTATTATGTGATACACCATGACAATAATTTGAAATTTGCAAAAATTCTTCATCGATGTCCATACTATTTTCTTTTAATTCTTGTAATAGATTTTTAGCAATTCTTAAAATATAATCTCCCCATGAATCCATGTTTTCTACAGTTACTTCAGCTAGATAATGATACATTACATTAATCCCATCTTCTCCATCCAATAGTTTTTGGTAATTTTTACTATTTTGATAATATTCTAATATTTCTTCTTTGGAATCCCATAATTCATTTCGTGTAGATTGCTCAAAACGATTAAACAAATCTTGAATTAATTCTGGCGCTGTATCTAAACTATCTTTGATTCTTAAATAAAAATCAAAAATATCAATTTCATGTTCTCTAAGAATCTTCAAAATTGGATCATATACAATTCCTCTTCCTGTTACATAGATAATAAATGCCAAAATGCGAATTTGAACATACTCGTCTATAGTCATTTTCTCATTGCCAACTACTACTTCTTCAACTTCTACAACTTTTTTACCATTACTTAATTCTGCAAAATCTCTTTGAAGAACTCTGAACCTTGTGATGAACTTCCATTTCTTTCTTTCTGCAGGAGTCGCCATTTCAGATCCATCAAGTAACATACAAGTATGTACTTGTATTTCATCCATCTTTGCATGAACCAAATCCCGTAGAGTATTAATTTCAATTTCATAGGTATCTCCTGGTAATCCAGAAATCACTTCAGATCTTGTAAGTAATTTGGCATCTTTAATAGCAGGTGCTAATTGCATCATTTGATCAACACTAATGTTATCTCTTTTGATATTTGTTAGAACTTCTTGATCCATAGATTGAACTGACATTACTAATCTTATTGAACTACTTAATTTGTTAATGGCTTTGATAATTTTTTCTTTTTGATTTTTACCCGTTGAAACTAGAATAAAATGTGGAAAATCATGTTTTTTTTGATGTTCAGCAATATAATCACAAGTTTCTTGATCACGTGGATACATTCCAAAATTTAAATCACTAATTAACAAATTATGTGTATTCTCTGGAATCATTTTTACCATATAATCAAGTTCTTCCTTGACCCTTTTTGTACTAAATGAATTCACTTTGTTAACTTCATCTTTCCCATCAGTGCAAAATGTACATTTGAAAGGACATCCTCTGTTTGTTTGTAACATTGGTGTAAGTTTTCCATCAAAAAATTTATCCATTAATCCTGTTGTGTATGGCGATGGTATTTCATCCAGATGTTTTATTCTAAGTACAGGAATTGTATATTTTAATTTTCCATCTGGATCTAATGAAACACATCCATCGATCTCATTTTTTAATACTTCGTCTCTCATTTTTTCACGAGTTGAATTTAATGCATGTTCAACAATATTTGAAAAACCTTCTTCTCCATCTATGGGAACATAGTAATCAATTTGTGAATTTTTTTTCATAAATTTTCCTTGAGATGGAAAATCAATGGGAAAATTCGGTCCACCCATAACCGTTATTGCATCCGGTTTTACTTTTCTTAACATTTTGAACATTTCAAGACTTACATTATGTGACCAACAATAATTACTTAAACCCAAAATATCTGGCGGTGAATTATGTATGGCTGTATCTAATTCATCAATATATTTGAAAATCGTAATATCAACATTTGATCCAAATTTTTTGATACAGTAACTTGCTGCATAACCAACATTGAGTGGCATAGCTTCTGTGGCTAAAGTAACTGTATCATATGTTAAATCCCCTAAATAGATCTTTAATGGGTTATTACTTTTCAAAGAATCTTAATTATTTTTATCGATATATAAACTATTTTTTAAAATCTGATTTGTATAACTTAAAAGGAAAATTTCCTACTTGAACATTTGTTTAGCTATTTCTAAATCTTGTTGAGTATCAATTTCACACCATTTCCCTTTTAAGATATGTGCTTCCATATTGATACCATTTTCATATAATTCTTGTAACAGATCAATGATTTTTGCTTTTTTCAATGAAATAGCATCATGAAATTTACCCGAATGATTTTGTTCTAGAAATGTATATTTTTCAGTAATTATTTTTGAACCTTTTGGAGATAATTTGAATAAACCAGTAAACTCCGTAATCACACAATCTTCATCAAATTCTTTTAAATTTCTAAAAAGTTTGATTATTTTTCCATTTTTAATTGCAATAAAATCTGACATTGTGGGTGGATTATCTTCTCTTTTTTCATATGATTTCATCCAATTCTGTTCTACACCTATCACAACATCATTTTTTATTTCTAAAATTTGTTCAATTATTTTATCTTCAAAAATTATATCACCAAAAGATATAATGACATCACCAAAAATTTGTTTTCGTGCAACCATTAAACTAAATGCTTGTTCTACCTCTTCATATTTTGGATTAAACACATAATTAATATTTTTAAAAATGAATTTATTTTTTTTATAACCTGTAACTATTGTAATTTCATTAATTCCAACCTTTCTAAATGATGAAATCTGTCTTTCAATAATTGATTTACCATTCACATCTATCAAAGGTTTTGGTAAATTCTTTGTTAAATTACCTAACCTTGATCCTATACCTGCTGCAATAATTATCGCTTTCAATTTTATTCTATAATGATTCCATGAATCTGTTTTTTATAAGTACTGGATCTAGTGTAACGCGCCCACTTCGTATTTTACTATTATTAATTTTTACAACAATCATTATTGTACCATTAATTTTTTTAATTTTTTTAATTTGTCTCCTCAGATTATTTATATCATTTATTTCAAAAACATGGAAATTAGTTACTTTTCCAATGTTTGAAATTGAAATATTTTTTGTATTTGTTGGTTGACCTCCAGTAGATTCATGAGCATGATTATCAAATATAATATGAATAAAATTTTTTGGTTTAATTGTTCCAATTGTTGTTAATGATCCTAAATTCATAAGAATATTGCCATCACCATCAAAAACATAAATTGTTTTTTTTGGATTTTTTATTGCTACCCCTAACCCAATTGATGAAGCAAGTCCCATAGAACCTATCATGTAAAAATTTGTATTTTTTTCTTTTAATTCAAAAAGATCTCTGCTGATAAATCCATTTGCAGATATAATTGGATCATCCCCAATTTCTTCTAAAATTATTCTCATTGCTTCTTTTCTAATCATAAAATTCCCTTCTTATTACCAATGCACATGATTTTTTACTCTCTATTTTGTTAATGGCCCATTTACAACTCTTTTTCCAATTTTTATCTGAAATAATTTTTGTTGGTAATTGAATAATTTTTAATAAATCCGGTTGAATCTTCCCAATTTTACGATGTTCTGGTGCATCTTCTTTTAGATAGCCCCTCCAACCAATTAAAAAAATTAACGGGATTTTGTATAATTGAACTAATGAAGTAATTGTACTTAACGAATTTGCAAATCCTGCATTTTGCATAAAAACTAATGAATTACTTCCAGATAATGCCATTCCAGTAGCTATACCTATAGCTTCTTCTTCTCTGGCTGCAATAATGATTTTCTTTTTTTTAAGTGCATAAGAAATAAACTGTTTTAAGGTAGAATCAGGAACACCAACAAAATTTTCTATGTCATTTTTCACAAAAAAATCTAATATTTCATGCTGAAATAATTTTTTCAAGCGATATAACCTAGTTTGCGTAATTTTTCTTCAATACTTTTTTCTTGAGATTTTAAATCATACGTTTCTTGTAATTGAAAAATATCTTCCATAGATGACATTTGATCTTGTACCTCATCCATACTGTTAGCATCACTCATTTTCTGAAGTAATCTTGAAAGTGATAAATGAACTGCTCTTAATGTTTGATTTGCATATATGACCATTTTTATTTTATGATCTATTAATTCATCAATTTTTACTGAATAATATGTTGTTGGAATAACTACGAGAGGAACACTACCATTCCAAGATTCTGAAAATTCAAAAATCTCCTCTGGTGAAATTTTTTTTGAATGAATCAAAATTAAATCAGCACCTGCCTTTTCATAAGCATATGCTCTTTTGAGAGCTTCTTTCATTCCTATACCTGAAATTAATGCCTCAATACGAGCAATTATTGTAAATGATTTATTTTGTTTTGCTTCATTTGCAGCTAAAATTTTTGCTACAAAATCTTTTTCAGACAATAATTGATTATCTCCACCTTTAAGTAAACTGTTTGATTTTGGAAATGTTTTATCTTCCATACAAATTCCTGCAATTCCTGCATTCTCATATTTTTTAACCATATGTCTTACATTATTTGCATCACCATAACCTGTATCACAATCTGCAATAACTGGAATCTGACATGTTTGTGCCATATTTGATGCAGCGTTAAAGAATTCTGTCATTGTTAAAATACTTGCATCTGGAACATTATGAATTGCTGAAATTGCAAAACTTCCAGCCCAAATAGCGTCAAATCCATTCAATTCAACTAGTTTTGCTGACATCGCATCATATGCTCCACAAACCTTCACGATTTCTTTTTTTTCTAATAAATTAACTAAATTTTCAGCTTGATTCATGATTTCATCTGAGAAATGTAAGTTATAAAAAACATGTTATTCAATAATGATCTAATTGTTTCAAATTCAACAACCTAATCATATAATTTTTGGTAAATATGCAGCATCAGAGTATTCATATCCAAATGATTGCTTAATAATCACTTCAAAAGGTGCAAAATCTCGTGGATGGATTGATTATATTAAAGGAAATAATTTTAAAATATTTGATAATGTTGAACCAAACCCTTCAATGAATACTGTTGAAAACATAATTTCCCAATTTAAAAATGAAAAATTTTCTACAGTTATAGGACTTGGAGGAGGTAGTTCTTTAGATGTTGCAAAATTTGTAGGTTTCAAATTAAAGAAGAGAAAAATTATGATTCCTACAACATTTGGCAGTGGTAGCGAAGTAACAAAAATTTCAGTATTAACAATAAATGGAAAAAAGAAAAGTTTTCATGATAAACAAATTTTTGCAGATATTGCTATTGTTGACTCATATTTTTTAAATAATTGCCCCCCCAAAATTTTAAGAAATTCTGCAATAGATGCTTGTGCTCAATGTTCAGAAGGATATGATAGTAAAAGTGGAAATTATCATACCAAATTTTTATGTAAAAAAGCATTTGATATTTTGGAAGATGCAATTATTAATGAAAAATATGAAAACTTAGCATTAGGTTCACTCATGACTGGATTAGGATTTGGTAACTGTTCAACAACATTAGGTCATGCTCTATCATACGTTTTTTCTAATGAAGGTTATAGTCATGGACATGCATTAGCATTTACTACTACAGCATCTCATTTTTTTAATAATTCAATTTTTTATTCAAGATTTAAAAAATTAGTTAAAAAATTAAATTTTGAACCAATATTTTTAAAACAAGATTTTGATACAGCAAGTGAAATTATACTTAAAGATAGAAAACATTTAGATAATAATCCAATTTCTGTTGAAAAAAATAACATAATTGAACTTTTAAAAAAAATTAATCATGGCAAAATATTTAAAAATATTTAAAAATGAAAATTTATTTTAAAAATTACATTTGAGTCACTTCCTAGATATATTTTGTACCTTTTCAATTGTAATACGTGCCTAGGGGTTATTAGTCGATGTGTCAATATTCCTAAAGAATCATTAATGAAAAATAATAATTATATTTATGACCTGCGATAGATGTAAAAATCAAGCAGCATACACAAGAAAATATTCAGGTGAAAAGCTATGCTCTGAATGTTTTTCAAAATCCATTGTAAAAAAAACTGCTAAAACTATTTCAAAATATAAAATGATTAAACATGATGAATTAGTTGCAGTTGCAGTATCAGGTGGAAAAGATTCTCTAGCATTACTCAAAGTTATTCATGAAATGTCATTAACACATAGTTTTAGAATTAAAGTAATAACAATTGATGAAGGAATTCCAGGATATAGAAATGAGGCATTAGAAATTGTCAAAAAAGTTTGTGGTAAACTAAATGTAGAATATAAAATATATTCTTACAAAGATCTTTTTGATTTAACACTTGATGAGGCATTAGATTTACGAGAAAGTGAAAAAACATCATCATGTTCAATGTGTGGAACATTTCGAAGACGTGCAATGGATTATGCAGCAAATGATATTGGAGCAGATGTAATTGCAACAGGTCATAATTTAGATGATACATTACAAACATTTGTGATAAATATGCTTTCTGGTGATACAACTAAAGTAGGTTGGATGAATCCAGACACATCAGCAAATTCTTTAAGAAAAATAAAACCATTTTGTGAAATATATGAATCTGAAATTGTATTTTATGCATTCACAAATGATATGCCATTTCAATCTGAACCATGTCCACACATGAATGAAGGAATAAGAACAGATATTCGTGAATTTTTAAATTTATTAGAAAGTCAACGCAGTGGAATTAAAAATAATTTGTATCAATCAATTATCAAAGTTTCTGAAGTAATGAAAAACTCCAAATCAAATACTAAGAAAAAAACAAATTGTGAAAAATGTGGTAGTGAATGCACAGGCAATGTATGCTCAGTTTGTACCTTGGTCTCAAAATTAAAATCAAATCAAACCTAATGCAAATATAACATACCATCTTAGAAAAAATGGTAGTAGGTAGGATTGGGGTGCTAGCCGTGCCCTCTTCTGAAACCGGCTATATGCAGAGATCAGTAACTGTTGGGTAAATCTCTAGATGGGTAATTCCCGCTTGGTGTGCGGAAATGAAATCACGCCGAGGCGGGTGGTTGCAGGACTAGAAATATTCGAAGGAATAACTTCTAAGACCGAACTATCGAAAGGGATGAGGTCCGGGAGGGAGCAATCCTAAGGTAGGACATCCACGCTTCCTCGTCTACGTGGCGGATCTTGTACGCCTTGAAATGGGGCTATTTGTCTAGACTGGAACCAGCGGATCTACTACCTTTATTATTTTGCAGTAAAGGTTTTCGCCAAAAAAGATGTTGAGGAACCCAGTTAACAGATTGGCTTTTTCCAATTTTATTATGACCAAATATATTTAATTTATCTTCTAATACATCATACTGTTCTTGTGTTAAAGAAAATTTAATTTTAGATTTTTGATCTAGTTTAAACGAGTTCAATGAAGCAGTTACTCCAGTATTCATCCAAGTTAAAATATCATAATCAAAAATAAATTCAGGATTTGATTTCAATCTATCTTCACCAAAAATGTTTTCGCAACTTCCTTTACAGTATTGTTCAATAGAATTTAATTGGGAATTAAAATCATCTATTGTGTGATTTTCAAGTAATATTCTTGAATTCTGTATAATAAAGTCTGTAAAATCAGACATATGATCAGATATTGCAATTGCATGAAAATAAAAGGCAACATTTTGACCAACACTTCCATTCAATAATTTTTCATATTCCAAAGGATTCTGATAATGTTCAATTAATTCAGCTTCAGAATCCCATAATTCATCAATAGTGTATTGCTTAAATTCCTCAAAGAATATCTGTAATTTTTTTGAAGAAAGATTAGTATTCTTAAGCATGGAAAAAGCCAAATCAAATATTTTTACATCATAAAATTTTATAAATTTGAATATAGATCTATAACAAGGTGTAGCAGAGATTATTTTTATTATTAAACTGAAAAGTCGTAATTCAACATAATCATTAAAAGATAGAGCATTTGTACCAATACCAACCTCTTCAATTTCCATAACAACTTTTCCAGACTTAAATTTAACAAAATCTCTAGGGATTATTCTAAATTTAGATTTTAGATTCCATTTTTCTCGTTCTTTAGGCGTATTAAGTTCAGAACCATCAAGAAGCATCAGAGTCCAGATATTTATCCAGTCTATGTTTGCGTTAAGAACATCTTTTATTGTTTGAATAGCTGTATCATAAGTTTCACCAGGTAATCCAAGTATTACATCACACACAGTATCAAGTCCTTCATTTTTTAATGCTGGACCAAGCTGAACCAATTTTTCAGAACTAATATTGTCTCGTTTAATATTAGATAGTATTTGATCGTTTAATGATTGTACACTTAGTGACATACTTGTTGTGTTTCCAAGTTTTTTTATTGCTTTTCCAATTTTTTCAGGATTATTTTTTCCACTTGTAATTTTTACAAAATGTGGGTAACCATATTTTTCTTGGATATTATTTATTGAATCACATACTTCAACATCTCTTGTATACATTCCGAAATTTAGATCACTGATGTGAAGATTGTGTTGGTTATTTGGAACATGTTTAGCAATATAATTTAATTCTTCATCAACACGTTGTGTAGAAAATTGATTAATCTTATTTACAGAATCAGAACCATCAACACAAAAGGTACATGAAAATGGGCATCCACGATTAGTTTGAATCATTGGAACTAATCTTTCATCAAAAAATTCATCTAAAATACCAGTAAGATAGGGTGAAGGAATTTCATCAAGCGATTTAATTCTCTCTGTAGAAAATGAGAAGTTTAATTTTCCATCATCAGATTTTACTATACAACCAGGTACAGATTTTGTGAGAATGTTTTTTCGTATAAGATCAAATGAAGGCAAGGTAAAGATTTCTTTTATAATATTTGAGAATCCGATTTCACCTTCAATAGGAACATAAATATCAACTTGAGGAAATTTTTTAAAAAAAGATTCTTGTGATTTAACATCAGCAGGAAAATTTGGACCACCCCAAACTACTAATCCATTCTTATTTTTTTCTAGAAATATTCTAGAGATTTCTTTATTGATTTGCCTATTCCAAGCATAATTAGCAAATCCAATAACATCTGGAATTGATGTTTCAAGAGCCTCTTCAAGTTTTTCTATATATTTAAAAAGATGAATTTCAACTTTTTCCTTGAATTTCATTTTTGCATATGATGCAATATATCCTACATTCAATGGAAAACCATCAACTGATAAAGTAACAGTATCATATGTGAAATCACATAAAAATATCTTAATCGGGCGCATATCTGAAAATTGTTACACCCATAAAAAAAGATTCAGATTTATCAAATTAACGGTTTTTAGTCGTGATTTGTCAATTTCACTGACAATTTTTCATAGACTAATATTTGAACTATTTTGAATTTAACCAATGGAGAATCTAATTGGTGTTGGAAATAAAAGAAATTATGAAGATTTTAAAAAACAAATCCCACTAACGGTATTGCCACTTTTTGATTCAATTAGAGAATTTTGCTTCACATTAGGAGAAAATGTATTAGAAGATGTTAGAATGCACAGAGTTGTTTTTTGTAAATCAATGACATTTAGATGGTTTATTGATGTAGAACCAGAAAGTGACGGTGTTATTATTAAAATTCAAAAAAGCAGAAAAGATCCAATACAAACTATTCAAATTAAAAAAGATCAAAAAATTTTAGAATTTACTGAATTATTCAAAACAGCATATGAAAATATCCATTAATACAAAACATCAAACTTTGTAAATTCATTATCAAATTTTTCATTATGAACTTCAACATTTTCAACTATTGCATTTGCAGGTCCACTATTAGCCCATTCAACAAGTATACGAATATTTTCCTCATTACCTTCTAAAAGACATTCAACACGACCATCTTGAAGGTTTTTTACCCATCCAAAAACATCATTTTGAATAGATTTAGCTTTTAAACTCTGACGGAAAAAAACTCCTTGTACTCTACCAGTTACAAAAAGTCTTACACGTTGATGAGACATTGATAGAAAATTTAAGAAACTTATTAATCAATTTTAGCTTTAAAGAAAAACTACTTTCTTTCTTTAATTCTAGCTCTACCAGTCTTTCTAGCAGCAATACTTCCCACCTTTGCGCCAGGGGGTGCATCTCTAGAAACAGTAGAACTTTGTCCAACGTGTTGGTGTCTACCACCACCGTGTGGGTGAACATATGCTGCTTGTGCAACACCTCTAACAATCGGATATTTCTTTCCTTTAGCTTTAAAACTACGCCATTTGTTGCCGGCACTCATAAAGTGACGTTCAGTGGCTCCACCCCCAGAAAGAGTACCAATCATAGCTCTATTTTTTGGATTAAGAGTTGCAAATTTACCAGAAGGAAGTTTAATTATAACGCCATCATCACCGTGAGAGAAAATAGTTGCATCAGTCCCTGCAGATTTTACTATAGCGCCACCGTCTCCAAAATGTCTTTCAATATTACAAACAATAGTACCATCGGGAATATTTTGAACACTAATTACATTTCCTTTTTCAATTTTTGATTTTAAGCCAAATTCTAATGATTCTCCTACTTTAGTTCCAAGAACTGCTGGAATAAAGGAAACAGAACCGTCTTCAAATCTAACTTTAGATAGCGGTGCTTCTCTTCCACGCTCATGAACTAAGTCTATAATTTCACCAGTATGATTTTCTGCTAGTGGAAAACGTGGATAAGTAGCAGTTTTTCCTACTTTGCCAGTAGAAGTTGATCTAAATTGATTACCTCCACGGCCTCGTCTACGTACTAATGGTCTTTTACCCAAGTTGATCGTTTCCAACTGAAAAGAGAATTTTAAGCTTTGGTATGGCGTAAAATATGAAAGAATACCACAAAGGTATAAAAATTAGATTAGAGGGTCTTTGTATATGAGTCAAAATGCACTTTCCCTCAAAGTTCTTGAAGCATACACAAGGGATGTTGGAAGAGGAGTAGCAAGAATTGATTATGATTCAATGGATACTCTAAGTGCCTCAACTGGTGATGTTATTGAAATTAAAGGTAAAAGAAGAACAGTAGCAAAATGTCTTCCACTATATCCATCTGATGAAGGAAAAGGAATAATCAGAATTGATGGACTTGGTAGAAATAATTCAGGTATAGCAATTGGAGATACTATTTCAGTTAGAAAAATTAAAGCAGTTGCTGCTGAAAAAGTGGTAGTTGCACCTTTAGAAGCAATTCCTCCAATAGATGAAAGATATCTTGCTGATGCTTTAGAAAGTGTTCCATTAATCAAAGGTGATAATGTAATGGTTCCATACTTTGGTGGACGTTTAACATTCCAAGTAATTGGAGTAACACCAGCTGCTGATGCAGTTTTGATTACACAAAAAACAGTTTTCCATATTGCAGAAAAAGGAGAAACATTACGTGGTGTACCTCAAGTAACCTATGAAGATATTGGCGGTATACATAATGAAATTAAAAAAGTAAGAGAAATGATTGAACTTCCATTAAGACATCCTGAAATTTTTGAAAAATTAGGTATTGAAGCTCCAAAAGGTGTTTTACTTTATGGTCCACCAGGAACTGGTAAGACATTACTTGCAAAAGCAGTAGCAAATGAAAGTCAAGCTCATTTCATTAGTATTTCAGGTCCAGAAATAATGAGTAAATTTTATGGAGAAAGTGAAGCTAGATTAAGAGAAATTTTCAAAGAAGCTAGAGAAAAAGCTCCATCAATTATCTTTGTAGATGAAATAGATTCTATCGCTCCAAAAAGAGAGGAAGTTACTGGAGAAGTAGAACGTAGAGTAGTATCACAAATGCTATCATTAATGGATGGATTAGAAGCAAGAGGAAAAGTTATTGTTATTGCAGCAACAAATAGACCAAATGCAATAGACCCTGCACTAAGAAGACCAGGTAGATTTGACAGAGAAATTGAGATTAAAGTTCCAGATAAAAAAGGAAGAAGCGATATTCTTGCAATTCACAGTAGAAATATGCCATTAGCAGATGATGTTGACATGTCAAAAATGGCAGGAGTTAGTCACGGGTATGTTGGTGCAGATTTAGAATATCTTTGTAAAGAAGCTGCAATGAAATGTTTAAGAAGATTATTACCAGTACTCGATTTACAAGAAGAAAAACTTCCTCCAGAAACTTTGGATAAATTAATTGTAAAGCACGAGGATTTCCAAAAAGCCTTGATTGAGATAACACCATCTGGAATGCGAGAAGTATTTATTGAAAATCCAGATGTAAGCTGGGAAGAAGTTGGAGGATTAGAAGATGTTAAACGAGAATTACAAGAGGCAGTTGAATGGCCAATGAAATATCCAGGATTATATGATAAACTAGGACATAAGATGCCAAGAGGTATCTTACTTCATGGTCCAAGTGGTACAGGAAAAACTCTACTTGCAAAAGCAGTAGCAACACAAAGTGAAGCAAATTTTATTTCAGTAAGAGGTCCTGAACTACTCTCAAAATGGGTAGGTGAATCAGAAAGAGGTATTAGAGAAATTTTCAAAAGAGCTAGACAATCATCTCCTTGCGTAATATTCTTTGATGAAATCGATTCTATTGCACCACTTAGAGGAGCAGGTGGAGAAAATGCAGTTACTGAAAGAGTAGTTAGTCAATTACTTACAGAATTAGACGGTATGGAAAATATGCACGGAGTTATAGTTTTAGCTGCAACAAATAGAGCAGATATGATTGATCCTGCATTATTAAGACCGGGAAGATTTGACAAAATTATTCAAATTCCGCTTCCAGATAAAGAAAGTAGAAAGAGTATTTTGAAAATAAATGCAGAAAAAATACCAACAATTACTGCAACAAGTGATCCAAACCATATTGACTTTGAAAGACTTTCAGAAATGACTGATGGACTTAGCGGTGCTGATACAGCATCAGTCGGAAATACTGCAGTATCATTAGTAATACATGAATTTTTAGATTCACATCCAAATGAAAAAGATATTGAAAAAACTACTATAGATGTTAAAGTATCAATGAAGCATTTTGAAGAAGCAGTTAAGAAAGTAAGAGAGCAAAAGGACCTTAAGTTAGGTGAAAAATTAGTTGCTTCCTATTATAGATAAATTATTTTTAATTAATAATTAAAGAGACATTTTTTAATACATTAAAAAATTATAATATAAACAAAATGAAAGTTACACAATTAAATTCTGCATCAATCTTAATTGAAGATGATAATGAGGGTTCCACGGTCAAAATTCTATGTGATCCATGGTTAGAAGGAGAAGAATATATCGGGTCATGGGCAATTTATCCACCATATGATTTTAAACCAGAAAACTTTTCAGATGTTGATTTTATTTATGTAAGTCATATCCATTCTGATCATGTATCTACAAAAACATTATCAAAATTAAATAAAAATATTCCAATACTAATTCATAATTTCCCAGAAAAATTTCTTAAAAATAAAATTGAAAGATTAGGATTTAAAACAATTGAATTAGAGCATGGAATCAGAATCAAAATAAAAAAAAATATGTATCTAAATATTTTAGCAGCAGATAATTGTGATCCAAATATTTGTGGAAATATAATGGGTTGTGGTTTATCTGAATTTAAATATCAAACAACTCAGATAGATACAATTGCAGTTTTTGATAATCAAAATCAAGTAATTGTAAATACAAATGATTGTCCATATGATATTGCAAAAATTACTGCTTCCTCAATTAAATCCATGTACGGTAATATTGATTTATTGTTAGTAGGGTATGTTGCAGCATCATCATGGCCACATTGTTATAATCTTCCCAAAGAAGAAAAAAAGTCAGCAGCAATTTTAAAACAACAAAAAAAGCTTGAAACAATCAAAGAATATTTAGAATTACTAGAACCAAAATATTACATTCCTTTTGCAGGTCGTTATACATTATGTGGAAAAAATACTAGTTTAAATGAATATAGAGGAGAACCAGAATTAGAAGATGCATTTGAATGGACATGTAAAAATATCTCCCAAGAAAAATACAAAGGCATAATTTTGAATAACGATTCTTGGTTTAACATTGATACAGGAACAAGTAGTAAGGAGTATAGTCCAGTAGATAAAAAAGATAAGAAAAAATACATTGAAAGTATTTTATCATATAAAAAATTTAATTATGAATTTGAATCAAAACCAAAAGCATCTGAAATATATGATTTAATGGGAAAAGCTTATGAAAATTTTGAAAAAATTCGACAAAAAATAAACTGGATTTCAAACACAGTTATTATTCTAAAAACTAATGATATCAACAATGAAGAATTAATGGTTGAAATAAGTTGTAATGGAAAAGGAATTAACAAAATAAATGAAAATACTTTAAGAAAATTGGAACAATACATGGTCATATCGTTAGATATACGATTATTGAAGTGGTTATTGATAGGACCCCAAAAAGCAAATTGGAGTAATGCCGATCTTGGATCGCACTTGAAATATGATAGAGTAGGTAGTGTATACAAACGGGGTTTATTCTATTGTTTGAATCATTTTTTTAATGCAAGATAACATAAAAGTATCAATTGAACAGGTAGTTTTAATTAAATAACAAATCTAATTTCCATGAATGTCAGAATATACAGGATATAATGGAAATTCATTACAATTTCTTAAAACAAATAAAATCCTAGTTGGTGATTCTGTAAAAATTTTGGCTGATATCACATATTCAGGAATAGTAATGCCAAGATATGAACACAGTGATGATAAACATATTGTTTTAAAATTAAAAAGTGGATATAACATTGGGTTAGAAATTGAAAAGATTGAAAAGATTGAAAAAAATCCATCAATAGAAAAAAGTATTGAAAAAAATCAAGAGATTAAAAAAAATGAAAACTTGCCAAATATTTTATTACTATCAACTGGAGGTACAATTGCAAGTAAAATTGATTATAGAACAGGTGCTGTTACACCAGTATTAACAGCTGAGGAATTAAATTCATCAGTTCCAGAACTAAGTAAAATTGCAAACATTGACACAAAAGTACTATTTTCAGAATATTCTGAAAATATTATGCCTAAACATTGGTTAAAAATTGCTGAGACAATAAAAGAATACAGTAAATCAGATTACTCAGGAATAATTATTGCTCATGGAACAGATACTATGCATTATACATCATCATATCTTTCTTTTTCATTAGCAGGTTTTCCAATACCTATAGCATTAGTTGGATCACAAAGATCATCAGATCGTGCATCATCTGATGCTGCATTAAATCTAATTGGAGCAGTAAAATTTCTTATTGAATCTAAAACAAATGGAATTTACATAGCAATGCATCAAGATGAAAATGATGAAACAATTGCATGTCATATTGGTACACGTGTAAGAAAAAATCACACTAGTAAAAGAGGAGCATTTCAAACAGTAGGTGATGATCCAGCATTTTTAATTGTAAATAATGAAATTCATAAAAATATGAAAACAGATTTTTTTACAATAGATAAATTTGATCCTAAAATAAAAATAAATGAAAAAGTTGCTTTAGTAAAATATTACCCAGGATATAATCCAGATTTATTAAAAAATATAATAGATTTAGGATGTAAAGCAATAATTTTTGAAGGTACAGGGTTAGGACATATTGGAGAAAATATGTATCCAGTAGTAAAAATGGCAAATGAAAAAGGAATTTTCATGGGAATGACTTCACAATGTATTGATGGCAGAGTAAGAATGACAGTTTATGAAAGTGGTAGAGATCTATTAAATTTAGGAATAATTCCACTTGAAAATATGATTCCAGAAATTGCATTAGTTAAAGCAATGTGGATAACAGGAAATACTGAAAAATATGATGAAATTAAAGAAAATATGCTTAAACAAATTGCATCAGAATTTACAACATAATAGGTAATAATATGGAAAAATTTTCAATAAAAGATGTAGGCGTAAAAGTAGGCTTAGAAATTCATCAACAGCTTAAAACTAATAAAAAATTATTTTGTAATTGTACTCCAATTGAATCAGATGATTACTCGATTAAATTTCAAAGAAAATTACGAGCTTCTAAAAGTGAATTGGGTGAATTTGATCCTGCTGCATTATTTGAAAGTACAAAATCAAAAACTATCATGTATTATGCAAATGAGGAAAGTAGTTGTTTAGTTGAACAAGATGAAGAACCACCACATGAATTAGATGAAGATGCAAGAAAGATTGCATTGATTATTGCTGCTGCATTAAAATCAAATATTTTTAGTGAAATTTATCCTATGAGAAAAACTGTAATTGATGGTTCAAATACAACTGGATTTCAACGTACAATGCTAATTTCACAAGGTGGATTTTATAATGTAGGAGAAATAAAAATTGGAATTCAATCAATTTGTTTAGAAGAGGATGCTGCAAAAATTTTAGGAGAAGAGGGAAATGTTAGAAAATTTGGATTAGAACGTTTAGGTGTACCACTAGTTGAAATTGCAACAGATCCTTTCGAAGTAGATTCAACAGAAATTAAAAAAATTGCATTATCTTTAGGAAGAATTTTGAGAAGTACAAAAAAAGTAAAAAGAGGATTAGGATCAATTCGACAAGATGTTAATGTATCAATTAAAGATGGAAAAGGGGTTGTAATTGAGGTTAAAGGAGTCCAACAATTAGATCAATTAGAAAAAGTTGTAGAGTATGAAGCAAAAAGACAACATGGATTATTAAAAATTTCAAAAAAAATACAAGAAAGTAATTGGTCATTTGATAATCAAAATAAAAAAGATATTACAGAATTATTTACAAAATGTAAATCAAAGATTATTCAAAATGCCATTAAGAAAAATCAGAAAATAATAGCTGTGTCTTTCAAAAATATGACTGGAATGTTTGGATATTCACCTTATGAGGACATCAGATTAGGAAAAGAAGTAGCTGAATTAGTAAGATTTTTTGGAATTGGTGGAGTTTTTCATTCAGACGAGTTACCAAACTATGGTATAGAAGAATCTGATTTAGAAGAATTAAAGAATTTTTTACAAATTAATGAAAATGACGCATTTTTAATTTTAGCATCTCCTGAGAAAAAAATTCATACAGTAATTGATCAGATTATTTTAAGAATAGAACATATCAAAAATCATGGCATACCAATAGATACAAGATTAGCTACTCAATCCGGTGAAACAAAATTTCTTAGACCAAGACCAGGAGCTGCACGAATGTATCCAGAAACAGATATTCCCCCAATAATTATTAGTAAAAATGAATTAATAGATGCAGAAAAAAATATTCCAAAATTATGGGATGAGTCAATTAAAGAAATAGAAATAAAATATAAAATAAATCAACAACTTGCAGAACAAATTTTTGATTCTAAATATATTGAATTATTTGAAAATATAATTAAAAAAAATAAAACGAATCCAACATTTGTTGCATCAATTCTTTGTTCAACAATTATAAATTTAGAAAGAAAGGGATTAGATTCAAATTTATTAAAAAATGAGGAAATTTTCAAATTATTTGATTTATTAGAAAAAGGGGAAATTGCAAAAGAATCAATTGAAATAATATTTGAAAATATAATGGCAAAAAAATCAAAAAATATAGAAGAAGCTATGAAAAATACTTCAATTGAATCTATTAATGAAGAAGATTTGGGTAAAATTATCAAAGACATAGTAGACAAAAATCAAGAAATAATTAAAAATCAAAAAGAAAGAGCAATTGGACCATTAATGGGAATTGTGATGAAAGAAGTAAGAGGTAAAGCATCAGGTGAAATAATAAACAATCTTCTTTTAAAAAATATTAAAGAGAAATTAGAAGGTAATTAATTAAAAACACGTAAAATATGATTTGAACACACAAACTCCTAAGAAATAAGGATCTGAACCTTACACCGTTAACTAAGGTTTATATCAAAAAATCAAGAATATAAACAAAATGGGATTAATGAAAGAGGTAATCAAAGAAATGGGAAATAAATCAAGAGAATTCTATGAATTTGTTTTACCCCCAATAGACATGCATCTAACTGATAAAAATCTTAAAGTAATTATTGATATTCCAGGATTTTCTAAAAAAGATATTGAATTGAGTCTATCTGAAGATATACTTTCAATTAAAGCTGAAAAAATTATGGATGAAAAAGATTCAAAAACATTAATTTCAAATCAAAGACCCAATAAAATAAATAAAAAAATTAGATTACCAATTGAAATTAAAGAAGGTGAAGAAAAAATGGGATCTGCAAAATATGAAAATGGAGTTCTTGTATTAGTTATTCCCGTAACAAAAAAATCAAAAAATATTTCAATTGAATAATCTAATACTTTCTTAGTAATGTTGAAATTCCCATAATAATACCAGAACTGATCATTCCAATTGATCCTAAATATTCATTTGACTGAAATAAAAAGACAGAGCCAATAAAAATAGCAGAAGAAAATATACTTCCACTAATCAAAACTACTGGTTTACGTTTTTTCATATAAATTTGAACTTCATCCATTAATTTTTCCATATCAGAGCCAACTCTTAAAGTAGAATTAAGTGATTTAAAAAAAGTATCAAAAGAAATTTTTATTTCCTCAATATATGCACCTGTAATTAAATTTTCTTGTTGAAGAATATTTTTTAAAACTTTTAAAAATTTGAAATCAACATCGTGTGTTTTGTAAATTCCTTCAATTATTGATGCCATTCTCAAGTATAATGCCAAATTTTTTGGTAAAATAAATGGAAATTTACTCATAGTTTTATTTGCTAATTCCATTAAACTTTGAACTTCCATTTCATCAGGTTTATCCCCATGCATAGAACGAATCGATAATTCTATTCCTTTTTCAATTATTGATCTATTATATCCAGGAGCTAACATTTTGAGATCATCCATAGCAGAAACAACACGTGGAGGATTTTTTTCCACAAGAGCAAGATATAATCGAATTAAATTAATTCTTGTTTTATTATTAATTCGTCCAACCATTCCATAGTCATATAGAATTAATTTTCCTTCATCAGTTACAGAAATATTTCCTGGATGTGGATCTGCATGAAAAATTGAATGTTTGAGTAACATTGTGAAAAAGACCTGGTGAACATCAATGACTAATTGTTCACGATCTATATTTTTTTCTTCTAAAGCATCTATGTTTGTGACCTTAATTCCAGGCAGATATTCCATTGTAAGGACATTTTTTGAAGAAAAATCATCAAAAACTGAAGGTACAATCACTTTGGGATTTTCTGCCATATCATTTTTGATTTCTTTAAGATTTTTAGATTCGTTGGCATAATCCATTTCTTCATGAATAGTTTCAATAAATTGTGAAAGCATAGTTTTTGCTGAATATCTTAAATTTGGATCAACAAATCTTAATGCAAGTGGTAAAATTTTTTTTAAGATTTTTAGATCTTTTTCAACTACTTTTTCAATTCCGGGTCTTTTTACTTTAATTACAATTTGTTGACCAGAAATTGAACCTCGATAAACCTGTCCTAATGAAGCACCCGAAATAGAAATAGGATCAATACTATCAAATTTTTCATTAATTAATCCAATATCTTTTTCAATTATTGGTTTAACTTGATCAAATGGGGCAGCAGGTACACTGTCTTGAAGTTTTGATAATTCTTCCAGATATGGTTGCGGTAAAATATCAGCTCTAGAAGAAAGCCATTGTCCTAATTTAATGTAGACGGGTCCCAATGAAATAAAAGTTTCAAGAACTTTACTAGCATTTTTTTTAAATTGATTTGAATCAACTTTATTTTTATTTTGATTAATCCATTTTTTTCTATCTTTACGTAATGCCAAAATAGATGGCAAAAGTTTAATCAAAATTTGTACAGTTCTTATTGTATACATAAAATCACTCCAGATGTTTTTTAATTTTTTTAGTTGTTGTATATGCTAAATATCCAGACATTATAGAAGAAGCTAAAATACTAGCTAAGGAAATTTTTTTAGAATTATTTTTAGAAAACTTTTTTGCAGTATTTACACCTGCAAATATTCCACATGCAATACCAATTAAAACTTCAGGAGCATCATATACTAAATGACCAAGTGGATTAACTCTAGGATCAATTTTGTCAGTATGAACTAGAAATTTATCATTATATTCTCTAATATGCAAATTACCATAACGGTATTGTTTTTGTGCTCCATTTTTTTGACCTAGATTAGTTTCTTCTGCTTCTTCAAACATAAATTCACGTAATTCCTTTGGAACTTCAATTTCATCGCCAGGCATAATATCAATATCTAATAATCGCTTATAATCCTAGATCTAAATTGAATTTAAGCCTAGTTTCAATTTAATAATAAATCAATTACGAGTAAATTAATTTTTTATATTATCCTTAGTGAATATTAAAAAACTAGCAGCAAATGAAATCAACATTATGGCTCCAGAAATATATGCATAATTAAATCCCTCATCAGGATGATTTTGTTCATGATAGTAGTTAATCAAAAAAGTTATGACCAGAAAAATAACTCCAATGAAAGTTAATTTTCGATGATTTAACAATAATTATGAAATAATGGATTAGTATATGAATTTAGAAAAAAATAAAAATATTTTTAATAATTAAGGATTTGATTCAATTTGAGATAATTTAGTAATTATTTGTTCTAGTTCTAATTTATTTTCATTAATTACACGATTAATTACATCAATCTCATTATTTATTTGAGAAATATTGACATCATCAGAATTTTTAATTTCATATTCTAAATTTTTTAAAATTTCCTGATTATATTGATTAATTTTCTCTAATTCATTTTTGTATTTTAGTAAATTCTCATATGGATTAGAGATTTCAGGAATATCTACATATTTAGAATTTGAAATAAAACCAGTTGCAATAATTATACTGCCTACACTTAAGACAATAATTAAAATTATAGTAGTTAATCTGAATTTCATTTTCTTTTATTCGCACTTTTAAGATTTAACATTAATATTTAATTTGTTGATAATGCTGCTTTTTTACGCCTACGAATTATGAAAATTGCAAGCCCTATAACTAAAATTATTGGGATAATTGCTATTATTAAATCAAAATTATCCTCATCAAGAATTGATGGTTCATTAACTAAAATTGTAGTTTCATAAGGTAGGAAAATCTCATCCCTTACACTATCTTTGTATCTTACAGTAATTGTTACATCATGTTCACCATATTTTGGCTCCCCATCAAACTCAATTGGGATATTAAATGGAACTGGTGCATCAGTTTCAATTTCATCAATAAATTGAGTATTTGATTGAATATTAGAATCTCCATTAGCATCAAGAGTTACAAAACCAAATAATCCATCTTCATTTCCTTCATTAATTATTTCACCAATTACCATTTGGGTACCAGATAATTCAATTACTTTTACATTAAAAACTGTAAGATCAATTAAACCTCTAATGTAAAAATCAAGAATCTTTGAAATAATTTCTTTATCACCATGTGTATTATAATATGAAATAGATAAAGGAATTCGTAAAGTATCACCCTTTAAAGATTCAGGAACATATACATTTGCAATAAAAGAACTGTGTGATTCTGCAGGAATATTTCCAAGATCCCAACTTGTTTCTAAAATTAAAACATTTTCAATATTTGTAATTGATGCAGTATTTGATGAAAGTGATGTTTGTACATTATCGATAATCACATCAACTGCAGACATTGGTGCAGTTCCATCATTTACAATATCAATAACAATATTATTTGATTTTAATGATGTAAGAAATGACTCTGATGCTCTCACATTAATTGTACTATCTCCAGTTACTTTAAAATCAAAAGTAGAAAATGATGTTCTAACACCAGATTCTCTTAATCTTGAATAATCAACTTTTACAGTTCCGGAATATTGTTGAATTTGTGTATTTTTATCCAAATTTACATAGAAAGTTAAGTGAAAATTCTTACCAGCCAGAGAATTCGTATTGGTATTAGCATTAATTGCTGTACCTGCACCATTTGAACCTGAAAATCCTAAAGGTAATGCAAGTTTTCCTTCAATTCCTGTAATATCTTGAGTTCCTACATTGGCAAATTCTATTGTAAATGGAACATTACTATCTCCAGTTCCAACTTCTATTTTATTATCTAACGTGCCAAAATATGCATCTAGTAATTTAACATCTCCAAAATTTCTTTCAAATGGACCATCTGAACCAAAATTTCCAGATTCTATTGGTCCATCTTTCCAATCAGCATATGAATTTGTAAAAATAAACGGTACAAATCCAATTAAAAATAATATTAATAAAAATTTAGAATTCATTATACAGTGATCTCCATTGTTGAAGGTTCTTCTCCTTGAAATGCCTTACCATCTTTAATTGTAATAACTTTGTCAACATTTCCAAAATGTTTTCTATCGTGAGTAACAATAATAAAAGTTTGATTAAGTTTTTTTGCCATGGATTTCATTAAATCAACTATTATTTCTGAAGTAACTGAATCAAGATTACCAGTTGGTTCATCAGCTAAAACAATTGAAGGTTTATTGATTAAACCTCTTGCTATAGCTACTCTTTGAGCTTGCCCTCCTGAAATTTTATTTGCACGTTTATACATTTGATCTTCTAATCCAACTGCTTTTAGCAAATCTATAGCATCTTTTTCAGTAATAGAGTTAGTACCAGCAATTTGTATTGGTAATAATATATTTTCTAAAACTGTAAGATCGCTTAAAAGATTAGAAAATTGAAAAATAAATCCCAATTTCTTATTTCTAAAGGATGAAATTTGACTATCATTAAGAGTTGTAGTATTAATTTCATCAATGAAAATACTTCCATTTGTTGGGCCATCCAAAAGTCCAATCATGTTTAATAATGTAGATTTTCCTGAACCTGAACTTCCAACAATTAAAACAACTTCACCTTGTTCAATTGAAAAAGATACATCATCAAGAGCTTTGACTTTGTTATCCCCATCACCATAAATTTTGGTTAAATGATTAACCTCAAGTACTCTAGCCAGTTCTCATTGCCTCCACAGGTAGTAATTTTGTAGCTCTATACGATGGGTATAATGACGCAATAATAGCCAGAGCAAATGAAGCCAAAGCAGTTTGAACAATTTTTTCCCAATTGTAAGTTACTTCAAGGGGTAAACTGTTATTGAATGACATCTTTGTTTCTTTTGCGTAAAATGTATAGCCTAATCCAGTTGCAGTTCCAACTCCAGCACCAATTGCTCCAATTAACATACCTTGAAAAATAAAAATTATCAAAATATCCTTTCTTTTAGCACCAATTGCTCTCATTACACCAATTTCTCTAGTTTTTCCATTTACTAACATCATTTGAATAGTAACAACTGCAAATGCAGAAGACATCATTCCAAAATACCCAATCATGTTAATCATTGCTATACCAGATCTAAAACCAGCAAGTTGTTGTTCAGCTGATTCCTCTATTGTTTCTGCTAAGAAATTACCATTTGGAAATGATAATAAGAAAAATTCTTTTACTTCAAATGCTTTACTTGGATCGTTTAATTTTACCATGATTGATCCTGTTTGATCTGTTCTATCTGTCATATCACGTAATGTATCAATGTGCATAACTGCACTATAATCAAATCCTTGACCACCAGGTGATTTTGCAATTCCAGAAACAGTAAATCTTTTAGTTTGTTCTTCACCCCATCTATCAATAATCATCACTTTAACATTATCACCAACTGTTGCACCTCCAAGATCATTTGCTACACTATTTCCTAATACAATAGAATTTCTTGAGAAAACATAAGTTCCTTCTGTGACAGTTTCATGAACAGTAGATGCTCTAATGTCCTTAAATGGATCAACACCAACTACAGGTATTCTAGTTTTTTCGATTAATTTTCCATTTTTTGTAATTTCCATTTCTGCCGTCGATGAAAGCCGCGGTGCCGCTGCTTCAACATATGAAATTCTTTCAAACCAACTAATTATTGATGAATCAGATTTATCGATGTAATCATCTTCATCAGTTACACGAACATCACCATTTCGATATTCAGTAATGTCTCTAACTATTGCATCATAAAGACCCTGAAATATTACAAAATTTACATGAATTACTAAAATTCCAATTGTTACAGCCAAAATTGCACCATACAAACTACCTCTTTTATTGAATAGCATCCTTTTTGCTAATTTCATTCGATAATCCATAAAATAATGAAAAAAGTCTAATATATAACATATATTATTCCTAGTGCTAAATTATAGACAATTTTATATGATATTAGTTATTTGTATATTTTATGGAGGCATTATAAGTGATATAATGGACAATTTTGATATTAAAATTCTAAGTAAATTATTAAACAATTGTAGGGAATCAGACAGACAAATTGGAATTGATTTGGGAATGTCTGGAGGAGCAGTAAATGCAAGAATACGTAAAATGCAAAAACTTGAGATTATTGAAGAATTTTTCATTAAAGTTGAACCACCAGTATTAGGTTACGGTGTTTTGTATTTTGTAATATCTGGAGAAAACATAAAAGAAATTCTAGAACAAGTAAGTCTAGTAGGAGAACCACATTTTGTAGCACCGTGTGTTGGAGGAATAACAGTATGCAGTATTATTGTAAAAGAAAATTTAGAGCAAAAAATTGAACTAGCAAAAAAACTAATGAAAGATTTTAAAGTTTTATCAATTTTTGAAGCAGAGAATCCAGGATTTAATACAGATCTAACAAAAACAGATTTAGAAATTTTAGATGAATTAATAAAAGATCCAAGGCAAAAAATTGAAACAATTGCAAATAATACAAAAATGTCAACAAAAACAATAACAAGATGTATTGA
>CAJQRM010000002.1 GCA_905612275.1 uncultured Candidatus Nitrosopumilus sp. | reverse complement strand
AATTAGCTTAACTACTTCTGCTAAATCTATAGATATTTCAAATACTTCGGGTGCAATAGACGTTGAAGCTGAAGTTCCTGAAATTTTTGTTGCAAGAACACATCCATTAAAAGATACAATTGATGAAATACGTGAAATTTTTGTTACACTAGGATTTTCAGAAATACTTGGAAATATGACTCAGTCCAGTTTTTGGAATTTTGATGCTTTATTCACTCCTCAAGATCATCCTGCAAGAGAATTACAAGATACTTTTTTCTTAGATGGTATTTCTGCTAAAAAAATTGGAACTGTAGAACAAATTAGCAAAGTCTCTGATTCTCATAAGAAAAATTGGCGATATCAATGGGATATTAACGAAGCCCGTAAAATGGTTTTAAGAACTCATACTACTTGTGTAACGATTAAACATTTAGCTGAAAATAAACCTGATGAGGCACGAATTTTTTCTTTAGGTCGAGTATTTAGAAATGAAAAAGTTAGTTACAAACATCTTGTTGAATTTAATCAAATAGAAGGTATTGTTGTTGGTAAAGATGCTAATTTAAGAAATTTAATGGGAATTCAAAGAGAATTCTATAAACGAATTGGAATTACTAAAATTAAATTTTGGCCAACTTTTTTCCCATACACTGAACCCTCTCTTCAAACTATGGTGTATAATGAAAAATTAGGAAAATGGATTGAATTATTTGGAATGGGAATTTTTAGACCTGAAGTTACCAAGCCTCTTGGAATTACTAAACCTGTTTTAGCATGGGGTGGAGGTATTGAGAGAATTGCTATGTTAAAATATGATTTAGATGATGTAAGAGAGTTTTACAATAATAATTTAGGATGGTTAAGGAGCAACACGAAATGCCAGTAATTGAATTATCTTATTCTCGTCTCCAAAAATTAATTGGTAAAGTTTCTAAAAAACAAATTTCTGATTCATTACCCTTTCTAGGATTAGATATTGAATCTGAAGATAAGGATTTAGTTAGAATTGAATATAGTCCAAACCGTCCAGATTATTCAACTGATTATGGAGTTGCACTTGGTTTGCAAGGATTGCTTGGAATTAAAACAGGTTCAGTAAAACTAGCTATCAAAAAATCTAAGAATTATGGTATAACTGTCAAACCAACTGTCTCCAAAATTCGCCCATTTGTGACTGGAATTATTGCTAAAAATGGCAAAATTGATGATAAAACCATTAAACAATTAATGACTATGCAAGAGGATCTTCATTTTGGAATTGGAAGAAAAAGAAAAAAATCTTCTATTGGAATACATGACTTAGACAAAATTTCTTTTCCTTTGATCTACACTACCGTATCTAGAAATCATAAATTTATTCCATTAAATTCTGAAAAAGAACTTTCAATCTCTGAAATTATTGCAGACACTGAAACAGGTAAAGATTATGGTCATCTTCTTGGACAATCTTCTCAAGTACCCATAATTATTGATACAAATGAAAAAACAGTTTCTTTTCCTCCAATTATTAATGCTGCAATAACTACTGTTACTAGTAAAACTAAAAATCTCTTTGTCGAAGTAACTGGAATCAATAAAGATGATGCTGAGGATATGCTTTCAGTTGTTGCAACTATTTTACAAAGTGCTGGATTCACTCTAGAACATATTCAAATTTCTGGAGCAAAAAATTCTTCACCTAAACTACAAGAAAAGAAAATGACTGTTGATTCTTCTTTAATTAATCAAACCCTTGGTTTAAATCTCAATACTTCAAAAATTATTTCTTCATTAAAAAAATCTAGACTAAATGCATTATCTAAAGGAAAAAATATTATTTGTACAATTCCTGCATATAGATTTGATATTTTTGGTCCAATGGATTTAGTTGAAGAAGTTGCTTTAGGTTATGGAATTCAAAATTTTGAGCCTACAATATCTCCATCTCAAACTCTTGGTCAAATTAATCCAATATCTCTTCAATTAAAATCTCTAAATCAAACAATGATTGGACTAGGATTTCTTGAAGCATTGAATTCTAGTTTGAGTAGTAAACGTGTATTGTATGATATGACTAATAGAGATTCTAAAAATATTATTTCTGTACTAGACTCAAAAAGTCAGGAACATACTCTTTTACGTGATTCTATACTTCCTGGCTTGATTGAAAACCTTTCAAGAAATATACATGAATCTTACCCTCAAAAAATGTTCGAAACTGGAGGTATTTTTAATTTAGATAATCCAATTTCTGAAAAAACTAATCTTTCTGCTATCAGTGCTCATAAGGATGCAAATTTTACTGAAATTAAATCTGTATTACAAACTGTACTAAAAATTGGATTTGGAATTGAAATTCAAACAAAAACTGCAGTTAATTCCAGTTTTGAGGATGGTCATTGTGCAAATATTATTTTTAATGGAAATATTATTGGAATTATTGGAGAAATTAATTCTAAAATTATTGATAATTATAAAATCCGTGTGCCTGTGGTTGGATTTGAAATTTCGCTATCTGATTCCATTCTTAAATTCATTTAGAAATCAAATAGCACGTTAATTTAATTTAAAATTATTTCATATTTTCAATGCTTTTTAGTAGGATATCTAATACAATTAAACGCCCAAGAGCAGGCACACACACGGAATAGGATGACGCTGATCGTAATTGATACCAATGATTTCTAATTCACCCAGGTGTGCTACATTATGGGCAACCCCGGTTTCAGAACGTAATGAGGCGTATGGCTATGTCCAATGAAATTTTGCGAGTCAGAACCGGGGAACATCAAATTAATTCAAAAACCATTAAACGTTGGTCATAAACAAAATATTGTAATGGTAAACTATTGGTTAGCAAAACAAGAACCTAGTGGACCTAGAGGATATAATTTTGAACAACTAAAAAAAGATAAGACAACTATTTGGAATGGTGTTCATAATAATTTAGCACTAAAACATATGAGAGACATGAAATCCGGTGATTTGATTTTGTTTTATCATACTGGTGATGAAAGACAAGCCGTAGGAATAATGCAAGTTACTTCAAAACCATATTCTAATCCAAAAGAAGATGTTGAACGTTTTATTGTTGTTGACGTAAAATATAAAAAAACTTTGAAACGACCTGTAACATTAGCAGAAATAAAAAATAATAAAAAATTTAAAGATTGGGAACTTGTTAGAATTTCAAGATTATCTGTAATGCCTGTACCTAAAGCTATTTGGGATGAGATCCTAAAAATTTCACAAGACTAGTTTAATCGGTTTATTGATATAGTAGAATTATTCTATTATTGTATGGCAACAGCTTATGTTTTAATAAACTGTGAACTAGGTTCTGAAGAAGCTATTATTGGGCAACTAAAGGGTTTAGAAGGTGTAAAAGAAGTTCATGGAACTTTTGGTGCATACGATATTTTGGCCAAGATTGAATCTGATACCGTTGAAAAATTACGAGAAACAATTACCTGGAAAATCAGAAAAATTGAAAAGATTCGTTCTACTCTTACCCTTATGGGTATTGAAGGCCAAACATAAACACCATTTTTTTTAATTATGATTTTACATTTTATTTTTGTAATTAAAGAAGAGGATCAAGAAAAACGAAAGTTTGAGTTTGAATATATTAAAAAAATGGCACAATTTTATAAAATATGGATTAATGAAAATTTTGCAATAGATTATGAAATTCAATGTGATGAATTAATTACAAAACCTCGTAGTATTTTTCAAAAACTTGATACACATACACTTGTACGTGATCATGAACAACGTGGAAAAAATACTTACCATTTCTATTTAACTCACTTTAAACCTCTGTGGACTGATTGCACTTGCGAAGGATACCATGCAGAAAATTTTGGTATGATATTTTGGCAATCTCCAAAAGAATCTGATGATGTTTTATTTTTAGCAGAAAAAAACTGTACAACTGTTTCTCATGAAATTCTTCATGAAATGTTGAGAATTAAAGGTAACAAAAAATATATTCATGAAGTTCATGATGTCTGGACAAAACATTTCTATGATCAATTAGAATTTCAGCAATACGGTAAAGATTTTCAAAATACTGAAGAAAAACCCATGTTCTTAACTATGGATATTAGTAAATTTAAAAATTAATTTTTTTTAAAGTTTTAACATTTTGTAACTGAATAAATATTATTTTCAAAATTTGCAGTTTTAAAATCTAATTTATTTTCAGGATCTTGTTCTCTTGATTTACTTAACTCTGTGAGATTTAGTAATGCATCTGTTCTAAATCCTACTGATGAACCATACACAGCATCTGTTAACATGGTTCCATGATCTCCTTTTTTAATATCATCTACCATTTCATAAAATCTATTTATTTCTTTTATATTAACTGGGTTTCCAGTTGGCTTGTTATATGCTACTGCAATATACATTCCATTATTTTTTACTGCAACTAGCATTTTATGATTTTTACCTGTTACACCTGGTATAGTTTCATTTACTAAAACTTCGCATTTATGGTACATACTTGAAACATATGCAAAAAATCTATACTGTGCAAATTTTCCTGCATCATCTTCTTCACATCCTACAAAGACTTTATGTAATAAATGCAAAGCATCATCATTCATACTCTGTAATCTATCATCAATTCTACCTCTTTCAAGTAATTCTGATTTACACTCTTTAGCAATTAAAACTAAAATAAAATCTGGTAAATTATAATTTTTAAGAGCTGCCACAAATGAACCTGCTTGTGACATTCCAAATTTTGGAAATCCTTTATTGACCATTATTGTATTTTCTCTTTGGATAATTTTGAATTTATTGACAACGCATTATTAAGCTGGGTTTGGCTTATAATTGTTGAGCATTAATATGCCTATTTTGATATTTTTTTAAATTTTTAAATTGTAAATATTAAATTCGGGGAGAACTTTCTATATATTATGGAAATTAATACAACACCTGAACTCGTTTCTGATATCTATTTAAAATTAAAAGAAAATATTGTAAAATTTAGGAATGTTGTGGGTAGACCTCTTACACTTACTGAAAAAATTCTATCTGGACATTTTAATGAAATAAATGAACAAAATTTTTCAGGTGGAAAAGATTATGTTTTTCTTAAACCTGATAGAGTTGCTTTACAAGATGTTACTGGACAAATGGTTATGCTTCAATTCATGCAAGCTGAATTAAATCGTACATCATTACCAACTACAGTTCATTGTGATCATTTAATCCGTGCTGAAGTTCAAGGAGACGTTGATATGAAAGTTTCATTGGATGAAAATAGTGAAGTTTTTCAATTTTTACAATCTGCATGTGCAAAATATGGTTGTGGATTTTGGAAACCAGGTGCAGGAATTATTCATCAGGTAGTTTTAGAAAATTATGCGTTTCCTGGTGGATTGATGATTGGAACTGATTCACATACTCCTAATGCTGGTGGTCTTGGAATGATAGCAATTGGTGTTGGAGGTTTAGATGCTGCAGAAACCATGGCTGGCTTGCCTTGGGAATTACTTTATCCAAAAAGAATTGGTGTAAAATTAACTGGTAAACTTGATGGTTGGACTGCACCAAAAGATATTATTTTAAAAGTTGCTGAGGAACTAACTGTTTCTGGAGGAACCAATGCAATTGTTGAATATTTTGGCCCTGGTACAAAATCTATTAGCTGTACTGGAAAAGCTACTATCACAAATATGGGTGCAGAAATTGGAGCAACTTGTTCTATATTTCCTTATGATGAACGAATGGAAACTTATCTAAAATATACAGACAGAAAAGAAATTGCGGAGCTTGCAAATCAAAATAAAGAATCATTAGTTGCCGATTCTGAAGTTGAATCTAATCCTGAAAAATTCTTTGATAAAATAATTGAAATTAATTTATCCACTTTAGAACCTCATATTGTTGGACCACATACTCCTGATTTAGCAAGAACTATTTCTGAACTTGCTGATGATGTAGCATCTAATGATTACGTTGATCCAATTTCTGTTGCATTAATTGGAAGTTGTACTAATTCTTCGTATGAAGATATGTCTAGAGCAGCAAGTTTAGCTGAACAAGCTAAATCTAAAGGAATTAAATCAAAAATTCCGTTACTTGTAACTCCTGGCTCTGAACAAATTAGAGGTACAATTGAAAGAGATGGTCAAATGGATTCTCTAAAAGAAATTGGAGCAACTGTTTTAGCAAATGCATGTGGTCCTTGTATTGGACAATGGAATAGACCTGAATTAGAAAAAAATGAAAAAAATTCTATTGTAACAACATTTAACAGAAATTTTCCAGGACGTAACGATGGTCAAAGAACTACTCTAAATTTTATTGGAAGTCCTGAAATGATTATTGCATTAGCATTGGGTGGAAAATTATCTTTTAATCCACTTAAAGATGATCTCATTGCTGCAGATGGAAGTAAATTCAAATTAAAACCTCCTTCAATTGCACCTGAAGTTCCTAAAGACGGATTCATGATACCTGATGGTATTTTTGTTGCACCTCCTCCAGATTCAAATAATATTGAAGTAATTATTGACCCTAATAGTAAACGTCTTCAACGTTTAGAACCATTTGATGAATGGAGTGGAACTGATTTTGTTGAGCTTCCAATAATGGTCAAAGCAAAGGGAAAATGTACTACTGATCATATTTCTCCTGCAGGTGCATGGTTATCTCTTCGAGGTCATTTGGATAATCTCAGTGATAATATGTTGTTAGGTGCTGTCAATGCATATAATGATGAAGTTGGACATGGTAAAAATATTTTAAATAATGCGATTGAACCTTTTTCTAAAATTGCTAGACAGTATAAACAACAAGAACTCAATTGGGTAATTGTTGGAGATAATAATTATGGGGAAGGAAGTAGTAGAGAACATGCTGCTATGACTCCACGTTATTTGGGATGTGTTGCAGTTATTACAAAAAGTTTAGCACGAATTCATGAAACAAATTTGAAAAAACAGGGTGTGTTAGCATTAACTTTCAGTGAACCAAATGATTATGAAAAAATTCTTGAGGATGATAAAATTAGTTTAATTAATTTAGATAATTTGGAACCTAAAAAACAAGTAACTTGTATCGTTACTCATAATGATGGAAATAAAGAAGAAATTCTATTAAATCATTCTTACAATGAATCACAAATTCAGTGGTTCAAACATGGTTCTGCATTAAATGTTCTAAGAAATAAAAAATAAAAAATGGGCCCGATCGGATTTGAACCGACGATCGATGGTTTTGGAGACCATCGCCCTACCAGGCTAGGCTACGAACCCACATGAATCGAAACAATTTGCTTGAATTTTAACTTACTTTTAACCAAGATTTATTTGCAATAATCATTCATTATGTATTGTTAAGCAATTATGGCCAAACCAGTTTACTTTCTGTTGGGAGCGATTCCAGTAGTTGTTGCATTATTGATTGCAGTTCCATTAATAACAAAAAATGAAATTCCTATGTCAGCTGCAAACTCTAATGATAAAATTGAAATTGAATACACAAAGCATCAATTGAAAAAAATATCTAATGGAATTACTGAACGAATCGGTGCACAAAAAACTGAAATTCTTCTAATAAAAAATGATGGTGATATTAAATATACTATAACTGAAAAAGGATATCCTCAACCTGATATCAAATCAAAAATAGATCAAAAAAAATTGGATAAAATTAAAGCTCTAATAAAAGAAACAGGTTTCATCTCAATTGATTCTAATTCTTTTTTAGTTTTTGAAAATATAACCGATTACCAAAAATCTTCAGTTAAAATTACTCTTAATGGACGTGTTAATCAAATTCATTGGCCAGAATTAAACGCAACATCTGATTTTATCCCTCCAATAATTAGCATGGTTGAATCTGAATTGGATAAAATAATGTCTGAAATTAGTGAATAGGTACAAATAGGCTTTAGAAAAAATTAGAATATGTTACCGCTATCGGGTGAACGAATCAATGCTAAAGGAATAATTTCTGAAAAATTAGATTCTGTTGATACACTACGTGGTTCAAGCACTTTAAAACGTGGATTTGCTCATATGCAAAAAAATGGTGTTGTAATGGATGTTACAAATGTTGAACAAGCATTAATTGCTCAAGAAGCTGGTGCAGTTTCTGTTATGGTTTTAGATAAACTTCCATCTGAAGTTAGAAAAGCTGGTGGAGTTGCACGTACTGCAAGTATAAAAATTATTGAAGAAATTATGGACTCTGTTACTATTCCTGTAATGGCTAAATGTAGAATTGGACATGTCAGTGAAGCATTAGTTTTACAAGAGACTGATGTTGATATGATTGATGAATCTGAAGTTTTAACCCCTGCAGATGAATTACGTCATATTTGGAAATGGGATTTTACAACACCCGTCGTTAATGGTGCTAGGTCTTTGGCTGAAGCTTTGAGAAGAGTTGAAGAAGGTGCATCTATGATAAGAACAAAAGGTGAACCTGGAACTGGAAATGTCGCAGAAGCTATTACACATATTAAAAAAGTTAATGACGAATTAAGAACAATCAAATCAATTTATGATTCTGGTGACAATCAGGATTTGGTACGTATAGCTCGAGAATTTAAAGTATCATATGATATTGTTGAACAAACAGCAAAACTTGGAAGATTACCTGTTGTAAATTTTGCTGCTGGTGGAATTGCAACTCCAGCTGATGCCGCATATTTGATGTCACTTGGATGTGATGGTATTTTTGTTGGTTCTGGAATTTTTAATGCAGATGATGCACAAGAAAGAGCAAATGCAATTGTTTTAGCAACTACTTTCTGGAATGAATCTGATAAAGTTAAAGAAGCTCAAAAAATGATTGACGAAAGACAATCTATCCATGGTTTAGATGTTAAAACATTAGAATTACGAATGCAAGATCGCGGTGGTTTAGCATGAGTCTTAATCTTGGTGTTTTATCAATACAAGGTGATGTTAATGAGAATATTCTTTCTATCAAAGCTGCTATTGATGCATTAGATATTGATGGAACTGTTACTAGTGTTAGAACCCCTGATGAAATCTCTAAAGTGGATGGTCTTGTAATCCCAGGTGGTGAAAGTACTACTATTGGGCAGCTTTCTTTGTTTAACGGTGCATTAAAAATTTTAAAAGAAAAAATTGAACAGGGAATGCCTGTACTTGGAATTTGTGCTGGAATGATACTGTTGTCTAAAACAGTCAAAGATAAAGTGGTCGGAAAAATTGATCAACCTCTTTTAAATATTTTAGATATTAAATTAGAAAGAAATTCTTTTGGACGTCAACGAGAATCATTTGAATCTGATATTTCTTTGAATTCTATTGGTATTCCAACATTTAATGGTGTTTTCATTAGAGCTCCATCTATTTCTGATGTTGGTTCTGATGTAGAAATTTTATCTAAATTTAATGGAAAAATTATTGCTGTTAAAAAGAATAATGTAATTGGAGTTGCATTTCATCCTGAACTAACTAGTGATATTTCATTACACAAATATTTTGTTAATCTTACAAATACTCTAAAAAACTAATTATCTATAATTACAAAATTTAATTCTATTCCATTCCTTAATTGGCACTAGTTTGTTTGTTTGTTACTAATTAAATATAATAAAACTAAAATTTATTCATGGCAGAACAAACTACAACTGCATCTATAGCACCATACTTTGATCAGTTCTTTAAGCAAATTCAGGAAACACATCCAAAAATTGAGCCTGAACTTATGATTAGAGTGATGATGTTTGAGCTAAATTTGAAGAAATATGTTGGTCCTGATATTCCACATGTTCATCTTGATGTATCCTATGAACAAGGTGTAGATCTTCACCTAAAACAAGAGGAAGCACGAGATAAATTTCCAATAGAAATTACAACCAACAAGTGGGGAGATGGAGTTATCTTTTCAGGTTTAATGGGAATAAGACATATTGAAAAAGTCTGTGCAGATCCACAAATTGTTAAAGTTACTGGTACTGCAACTCCAAGACATAACTAATTTTCATTTTTTATATTAATCAAAAAAAAGATTATTTTTTATTTTCATTTAGAAAAATTAATTTCAATACGCATTGTATCATTGATAATTTTTATAACTTTTTTAATTATCTTTGAATCTATTGAGAAAAATCCTCTGAATTTATCATTTCCAAGATCTTCTGCAACTAAACCAAATGGTCCACTTGGTCCTTTTGTAACTACAATCCACATTTTTTCAATGTTTGTAT
>CAJQRM010000001.1 GCA_905612275.1 uncultured Candidatus Nitrosopumilus sp. | reverse complement strand
ACCTGCATGGATTACCCATCAAAGAACAGGTGCAGAAGCTGTATTGGCAGAATTAGTCAAAGGTAAGGTAAACTATCAAGCAACAGTTTGGACGTTAGCAGAAAATGATTCCATTAACACATTGGAAGATACTGTTGGCAAACGTGTTGCATTTACTAGCATAACTGGCTCTTCTGGTTTTGTAAGACCTATGGGAACTCTAGTTACTGAGGGACATATCGCTATTGAAGGAGATGACATAGTTGCTTTAGAGCAAGCACTTGCAAATAACTTTGAAAGTTATACATTTGCAGGTGGCTACAAAGCAGCATTGAATTTACTCTTAAACGGTGATGTCGATGTTGCATTTGGCTCAGATATTGCACCACAAAAATATCTTGACTTGGAGGACCAAGTGAAATTACGTCCAGTTGTAACAATTGGACCAGTACCATCACATGTCTTTATGGTCAGTTCTAGTATGTCAGAATCTACTAAAGATAATTTAGTTGATGCATTAATTGAACTCAATTATGATGAGCACAACTCAATTTTAACTAATTTGTATGGTGCTGAAGCACTAGTTCCAACAACAACCACTATGCATATTGGTGAATTTGGAACTTTTATTGATGTGTTGACTGGGCTTGATCAAAAAATCTTAGACAAACATGATAAGAGCAAATAAAATACAGCACTTTTGAAATGAAACAAATTCCAATGGCTAAGAATTCTTCTTTTTCCTTAATTTCAACTAATAAAATAATTCAAATGAATGATGTATGGACATCATATGATTCCAAAAGTTTTGCTCTAAGTGGCGTTAATTTATCCATTGATAGAGGTACAAACTATGCAATTGTTGGTCAATCAGGTTCAGGAAAATCAACATTACTAAAATTGATGAACGGCATGATGACTCCAAGTAAGGGCACAATCAAAATGGACTATCAAACTCCAAATATGAATAATAAAACATTCAAAAAAATGATGCACACAATAGGATACATTCCTCAAAGTTTAGGTCTTGTAAAAAACATCAGCGTCCTTGATAATATTTTGATTGGTGCACTACCTAGACTCACCACAATGCAATCAATACTAAAACAATTTCCTGAACATGAGATTCAAGAAGCTAAAAGAATTATAAAATTAGTTGGTCTATCTGGAAAGGAATCTCGTAAAGCATACATGATTAGTGGTGGGGAAAAAAGACGCGTTGCAATAGCCAGAGCACTGATGCAAAAACCCACAATACTCTTAGCTGATGAAATAGTTTCAGAATTAGACCATGTAACAGCTAGAGAAATTATGGATTTAATTTTAGATGCCCAAAAAAAAATGAATCTAACTGCAATTATGGTACATCATGACATGGCACTTGCATTGGAATATGCAAATCGTGTAGCAGTAATGAAGGAAGGCAAAAAGATTTTAGAAATTGGAGTTGAAGGTGATGCTATAGTGGACTTTCAAGCAGGTGACATGAGTATTGAAGAAATAATGGAGATGTATAACACTGACGCCCAAGAATAATATCGTCATTGGACTCATTGTGGGTCTAGTTATAGTTGCATCATACAATGTCGATGCAAATCCTGTTGATTTTGCAGAAGGGATACCAAACTTGGGAGTTATCATTTCTGAAATATTTGTTTTCGAATCAATAATTGAGGATCTAAAATATATTCCAACTGCATTATGGGCAATGTTTGAAACGCTTCAAATGGCATTTATTGGAACTGTGATTGGTGTGGCAATTGGCCTACCTCTAAGTATGCTGGCTGCCAGAAATTTGAATAGCAAATTTGTTTACGCTCCAACTAGGGCACTATTGGCTGTAATTCGTACATTTCCATCTATTTTATGGGCGTTATTGTTTGTAATTATGGTTGGATTAGGACCGTATGCTGGTGTTTTAGCAATTGTAATGTATACCATAGGCTTTGTTACAAAACTGCAATACGAATCAATTGAAACTATTGATTCAGACCCCATGGATGCTGTAAGTTCTATTGGTGTTAGTAAATTCCAGTTAATTCGTTATGTCGTACTTCCTGAATCTGCATCTCATCTGCTAGGTCAGATACTTTACATGTTTGATTACAATGTACGTCAAACCAGTATTCTTGGAATTGTTGGTGCAGGTGGTATTGGATTTTTCATAATTAATTATATTAAATTCTTTGAGTATGGTAAGGCTGCAATATTTATGCTAATTGTTTTGATTACTGTTTTAGCAATTGATTGGATTAGTGTAAAAGTTAGAGACAAGTATATCATTAAATCCCAACACG